>CAZCDM010000119.1:0-7302 GCA_964497475.1 uncultured Planctomycetaceae bacterium | reverse complement strand
GACCAGCGCGGGGGCCATGTCCAGGTCGTCGCGGGACAGATTTCCGACAAAACTTATGGGCTCTATCTGGTCGATCATGACAAGAGTACCATCTGCGTATACCAGTTTCTGCCGAATTCGCGCGACCTGCGGCTGATGGCGGCGCGAACCTACCGCTACGACGTGCAACTTGACGAGTTCAACACGCACGACCCGTTGCCCCGGGAGGTTCGCGACCTTGTCCAGCAGCAGAAGCGCCTGGGATCGGAACCGCAACCGCAACCGGCAGAGTGACTCATCGGCCCACCGGCCGGGAGGAGTTTGAGACATGGCAAAGATGTACCTCAGCGAAGAAGAAGCCTGCCAGGCCCTCGGCGTCGATCAGGACGGCCTGATGGATATGGTCAATGACGAGCGGTTGCAGATGTATCGCGACGGCGCGAAGAACGTCTTCAAGTCCGTCGATATCGAAGCCCTCGCGGCCGAACTCGGCGGCGGCTCGGCCGGAGTCGAAGAGGCCCCCGAAGGCATTGGCGGGCTGGCGGCCAGCGTGGCCGAAGAATCGGCCAGCTACGACGGGCTCGACGACCTTGGCACGATCGAGATGTCCGACGAGAGCGGCTCGGGCGAAGGCGACCTGCCCTCCCCGGCCATTGGCGATAACTTCTCCGACACGATCAACAGCGACGAACTCGACCTCGAAGGCGAGCTGGAGTCGGCCGACGCATCGGCCCCCGCGACACCCCGCAAGGAAGATACCGTCATCACCGCGTCGGGCATCAGCATCTTTGACGATGAAGACCTCGAAATCGAAGAGGCCGACCCCATGGCCGAGACGCAGATCGCCCCGTCGCTGGAAGACGACGTCGCCCTCGACGGCGTGGGCAGCGGCTCGGGCCTGCTGGACCTGACGCGCGAAAGCGACGACACCAGCCTCGGCGCCGAGGTGCTCGATCATATCGACATCGAAAGCGGCAGTGGCTTGGCCAGCGGGCTGGCCAGCGGATTATCCAGCGGCCTGGCCAGCGGGCTTGGCAGCGCCCTGGCCGACGAGGCCGGCGGCGATTCCGGCCTGGCCGAGTTGTCCACTACCACACCAAGCTACACCTCCAGCGAGCCGCCCACCTACGTCGAAGCCGTCGACTCGACCAGCGGGCTGTTCACCGGGCTGCTCATCGGAGCGGCCGGGCTCATGCTCCTGATGATGGGCGTAACCCTCGCCGCACATCAGGGCACGATCAGCTCGCTGCTGAACAAGCTGCAGACCAACGTAACCATCCTGGTCGGGGCATCGGCTGTGCTGATGCTCATGATCGCCGTGGCCGGCCTGCTGATTGGCAAGACCATCCAGGCCAAGCGAAGCCTCCAACAAGGCTAGGCCAGAAACCGACTGTCAGAAAGGACCCCCCATGCGAACTGTTCTGCTTTGCTGCTCGTTGGCCGTAATGTTGGGACTGCTGGGCGGCTGTGAAAATCCCAGCCAGCTCAAGGCCGCCAACCAGACCCTCAGCCGACGGCTGGAAGAATCCCAGGCCGAGAAAGAAGCCCTCCAGATCGAACGCGACAAATACAAGTCGCAGCTCGACCAGGCCCGCCAGGCCAGCCAGTCCAAGGACGAGGAAATGGCCAACCTCCGCACGTCCAACGAGGAACTCAAGCACGCCCTGACGGAGCTGAAGAAGATGTACGACGATCTGGCCAGTCGCCCCGCGGCCGGGCCCGTCCTGCCGCCCGAGCTGAACGTGGCGCTGATGGCCTTCGCGAAGGAATACCCCGAGCTGGTCGAGTTCGACGACCGCTACGGCATGGTGAAGTTCAAGAGCGACCTGACCTTCCCGCCCGGCAGTGCCCTGGTCAACACCCAGGCCGCCGAAACCCTCGCCAAGCTCGTGCAGATCCTCAATACCCCCGAGGCGCAGAAGTTCGCCGTCTACGTGGCCGGGCATACCGACAACATGCCCATCTCCAAGGCCTCCACCCGCCGCCGCCATCCGACCAACTGGTACCTCGCGGCCCACCGCGCCGTCGGCGTCCAGAAGGTGCTGGCCAAGGCGGGCTTGAACCCCGACCGCATCGCGGTCATGGGCTTCGGCGAGTATCACCCCATCGTCCCCAACCGCCCGAACAAAAAGGGCAACCCGGCCAACCGCCGCGTCGAGCTGTGGGTTGTCCCCAAGGGTGAGTTCCTCACCGGCGATGCCGTCACCACCCCCATGGTCAACGAGGAAGTCGACGTCGTCGAAGAAGCCATCGTCGAATAACCTCGCCCCGTGAAACCGCTTTTCCGCGCCCCGGTATGGCTCGCCATGCCGGGGCGTTTGTGTTACCCTCCGGCCATGCGTCGCGTCCGTGCCATCTTCCGTTGGTTGACCGTGGTGGGCCTGGCCCTGGCTGTGGCTGGCGCCATCATCGCCGCCTTTCTCGGCGCGGGGCTCAGTGGGCGTCTGGCCTCCTCCAGGCCGGCCGCGATCCTTACCATGCTGGGCGCACTGGTTCTGCTCGGCGGGTTCGTCGCGTGGCGGTCGATGCTCCGCTCGCCGGGCTTGGCACTGAGTCATCTCGGCGCGGTGCTTGTGTTGGTCGGCGGGCTGTGGGGCTCGCCGCAGGGCCAGGCTCTGCGGAATCATCTCCGCGGCCAGACGCACCATCTGGAAGGCTATGTGCCGCTGCCGCTGGAGCATCTGCAAACCTGGCGTGTCGAATCCCTCGGGCAGATTACCAAGGGGGGCTCGCTCGTGCCCGTCGAGCAGTTGGATTTTGTACTCCAGCCGCGCCAGGCTCGGGTGGAGTATTACCCGCCGGCCTCGGCCGCCTGGCGGATGGAAGCGGCCGTCTATGACGATGCCGGCCAGCCCGCTCATACGCAGGTTCTCGGCGGGCTGCCTGGTGACATTACCGCCTTCGAATCGGCTGGCGTGAGTGTGGAAGTTCTCGCGACCTCAGATAATCCGCCCATCATTCAATTGAAGCTCGCGCGGGGCGATGTGGAGGTCGTCGGTGCGGTGATGCACGATCGGGGTCCATACCAGCGGCTGAGTCTCGCAGCCGTCTACCCCAGCGATGCGGCATGGCAGGCAGCGGGTCGGCCTGATATTCTTCTGGCCCCGCCGCTGGGGCCGGTCAAAGATTACCTGCTCGATCTCGAAGCCATCGATTGCGACGGCAATTCGCTCGCTCGCAAGTGGATCGAGGTCAATCACCCTCTTCACGCTGGTGGCTTTCACATTTACCTGCAGGAATACAACCAGCAGGACGGATACATCCTGCTGTACCTGCGTCGCAGCGACGGGCTGTGGATGGTCTGGGCGGGGTTTGCGGCGGGCCTGGCCGGGCTGGTGGTTCGGCTGTGGGTCGAGCCGATCGTCCGTGCCCGCCGGCAGGGGGGGCGGCGATGAATCCCGTGACGGCCTTGCTGGTGGCAGCACTGGGGCTGTATGGTCTGGCAGCCGGTGCGTTGCTGGGTTCTCGCGGGGGCGGACGGCCTCGCGCATCGCGGGCGGGATGGGCGCTGTTCGGCGCGGGCTTCGTCGCAGCCGCCTCGGCGGTCGTGCTCCGCGGTGTGACGGTGGGCCACATTCCACTGCAGGGTATGTTCGAGGTGTTCGTCTTCCTGGGGGCGTGTGCGTTCCCCCTGGCGGTGCTGACCAGCCGGCTGCTTCATGCAGGCCCGGCCGCTCTCGATGCCCTGCTCGGCGCGGTGCTGCTGGTTCCCGCCATCTTCGTATTTCCCGCCGAGCCCAAACCCCTCCCGCCCGCGCTGCAGAGCATCCTCTTCGGCCCGCACGTGGTGAGCTACATGCTCGCCTACGTCGTGCTCTTCAAGGCAGGGCTTGTGGCGGGCGGATTGCTGCTGGGTCGGCCCGGTCGCGACGCGATGCACCGGTTGGTGAGCCTGGCCCTGCCGATGATGACCGCCGGACTCGTGCTGGGCGCGGTGTGGGGCCAGCGGGCCTGGGGCGACTGGTGGAACTGGGACCCCAAGGAGATGTGGTCGCTGGCGGGCTGGCTGCTCTTCGTGCTCTACCTGCACGTCCGGGCGATGTCGTCCAAACCCCGCCCGAAGCTTGAAGCCAGCCTCGTGTTGCTCGGCGTGGCGGTGGTCATCATCACGTTGCTTTGGGTGAACCTCTCCAGCAGCTTTTCCGGGCTGCATTCCTACGCGGGGTGAGTTGGCTATTTGACCTGTCGGGCGATCTCGATTGTGGCCGGGCCGGCCTGGCCGGCGAGCTTCAGCAGATACCAGTTGGTCAGGGTGAGCACGTCGGCCTTGTGCGTGCGGGAGGTGTTTTGGATATCCAGCAGCACGGGGATCGCGTCGGGCTGATTGTGCTTGGCCAGCAGCAATGCCGCCAGGGTCCGCAGCTCCGGATACCCACTTTTCAGCATGGGGCGAACCAGCTCGGCCGTGGTGGCGTTGGTGCTTCGATAGAGCGCCCCGGCGATGAGTTTCTGTCGGGCCTGGCTGGCCGAGTCATTCAGCAGTCGGGTCAGGCCGTCCATGGCGGGCTTCGTGCCGAGGTTCGCCAGCAGCTCCACCGCCATCGCCGCCCGTTCGTGCCGCCGCGTCAGCGTCGGCGATTCCAGCTCCTCCCGCCCGAGGTAGTCCAGCAGCGGCTGGACGTAGAAGGCGGCGTGGTGTTTGTCGGCTTGGAGGTTCTCGGCAAATCGTCCCAGGACGTACTCGACGATCACCGGATGGCCGAGGTCGAGGCAGGTGCGGGTTTCGGTGGTGGCCACCGAACCGCCGATCGACCGGGCCATCTCGAACCGCGCCACGGCGCCGGTGATGGAGTCTTCCTGGGCGATGCGTTTGACGGAGACCTTCGAGGCCGACTGCGCCGTCAGCAGGCGAAGCAGGTTCAGCCGGAGCATGGTATTGTCGGATTTCTCGATCGCCTCGGTCAGAACGGTGGTGGCTTCCAGGGGCGTGCCCAGCTCGTCGATGACCATGTACGCCCGGATGCGGACCGCCCGGGGCTGGTCGGTCCCGGCGAGGTACTCCGCCACGGGCATCGCGGCGGTGATCTTCTCCTGGCGGATCTGGTTGAGCAGCAGGATCAGCAGGTCCGGGTCGGTCGTCGGATCGAGGATGATTTGGCGGAGGGGCTCGATCTGATCTTTATCGCCCAGGCCGAGCAAGCTCATGCGTGCGAAGCAGGCGGTGTCGGTATCGCGGCTGGCGGTGAGTTCCTGCAGGATGGGCCGGGCCTGGTCGGCCTGGCCGAGGCGGACCAACCCGCGCGCCGCGAGGATGCGGAGCTCCTGGTCGTCGAGGCGGGTCGCAGCCAGCAGCGCATCGGCCGATACGCCGTCGAGCTGTTCGAGTTCGACCAGGGCCTTGGCGCGGATGGCCATCGAGGGGTCCTCGGCGAGGCGTTTCTGCAGGGCAGGGATGGCCGTGCCGCCGCAGGCACCGCGGACCATGGCCGTGGCCATCAGGCGGATTTCGCGGTCGTCGCTTTCCATCAGGCGGGTGAAGATCGGCAGCACGGCCGGGTCGTCGACCGAGCGAAGACCGGCCAGGACGATCGGCAGGCGGACATCGTCGTTGAGGCTGGAGACGAAAAACTCCCGCGCCTTGCCGGTAGCGGCGGAGGGAACGGCCTGAGCCAGAGCGGCCCCGGCCAGGATGCAAACGAGAATCAGCGCGCGTGTGAAATTCATCTCCCCAGCATACCAGTTTTGTCGTCCGGCTTCAGGGGCGAGGCAAAAAACTCCTCGCCGTAGGATTCAGCAAGCTGGGACTTTTTTTCGGGCGGACGCGACAATATAATGAATCTGATGCCGATGCGCACCGGTCGCAGCCGGCGTTTGCTCGTTGCCCACCGGGACCATGGAGCCCCTCCTATGTCAAACCCTGCACGCATTGTGACCATGATGCTTCTCGCTGCCTTTGTGCTGACCGGTTCGGCCGCCCTGGCCAAGGATAAGATCGACTGGGGCAAGGTCAGCGGCAAAGAGAGCGACGACAAAAAAGCCCCCGACCAGGCCAAGCCGGCCGACGACCAGCCGCCCGTCAAGGTCAATCCGGCTCTCACGGGCGACTATGTTGATATGGCCAAGCGGTGTCGTCTATCCGACGAGCAGCAGGAGAAAATCGTCAAGATTCTCCAGGCCAAACAGCGCGCCCTCAAGCAGTGGGACGAAAAGAACAAGCAGCGCGTCGAAAGTCAGCGAAAAGACATCAGCGAAGCTGATGGCGAGAAAGACAAGGAAAAGGAACGCAAGAAACTCGATCGGATCATGGCCGATCGAGAACGTGCGGGCGCGAAGTTCGACATGATGACCTACCGGGTGCTTACCCGCGAGCAGCTTCAGCAGTGGTACGAGTACAAACTCTGGCTGCTCGTCGAGGCCGACCTGCGGCTGATCACTCCTCCGCTGAGCCAGGAGCAGACTGACAAGTCCAAGGAAATTTCCAATCGCTATGCCAAACGAATCCGCCCGGGCACGAACCTGGATGAGAATAACCCGGTCAAGATGGCCGTGCTGAAAGAGGTCTTCAAAAAGGTTCTGGAGAAACCCCAGAAAAAGAGCCTCGAGCAAATCCTGCTGTCTCGGCCTCAGTTTAAGTAAACGCACCCAGCACCGGCCGATGGTGGCCGGCTGCAACCCCTGCCCATCCAATGTTGGATGGGCTTTTTTTCTGCCAGAAAGCTCAGGGCGAGGAGGGAAACCACAGCCGGACCGTGTTGTGGTTCTTCTCGGCTTTGGTGAGCACGGCCAGGTGTACCGAAACGGCTCCGCCGCCGCACAGTACCCGGGCGACCTCACTGGCCGTAGCGCCGGTGGTGGTCACATCGTCGACCAGCAGCACCTTTGCCCCGGCAATGTCGTCGGCCCAGCGGAGGGCGAATGCGCCGCGGACGTTTTCGATTCGCTGGGTTCGGCTGAGGCGAACCTGCGGGCGGGTGTGTCGGACCCGCCGCACGGCCGGGCTTACCGGCAGGGCCAGCGCCCGGCCGAGGCGCTCGGCCAGCAGCGTTGCCAGGTCACTCGGCCGGGCCAGTCGCCGCCGCCAGTGCATCGGCACGGGCACGATGACCTCGATGTCTGCCACCGCCTCATCGTTGGCGATCGCTTTGGCGAGCAGATCGGCCAGGGGGGTGAGCACTTCGGCTCGGCCTCGGAATTTCATCGCATGGACGGCCCGGCTCAGCGGCAGCTCGTGAGGCCCCAGGCGGAGCACCTGCCCGAAGCGGGGCAGGGGGGAAGGGCACTGCGAGCATCCGTCGTCATAGGTTGCGGTAACGTGAGGCCCGATCGTCGCCCCGCAGCGCAGGCAGTAGGGCAGGGCCAGCAGGGAAAGCAGGTCTTTGCGAC
>CAZCDM010000118.1:0-7357 GCA_964497475.1 uncultured Planctomycetaceae bacterium | reverse complement strand
TTGTAAAACAAAGACTTACAGCGCAATCCAAAGGGGATGTCGAAGTCAGGAGGAAAGCTGGGTCACCACGTCCGAGTGCATGCAGAACGGCAGGATCGGCCTGGAGCACCTTGGCCTCGCCGAGGCCGCCGGCGCGGACAACCGCGTCTTCCTCGTTCGGGTGCGGTGGGATCCAACGTGAGCCTCGCCCCCCTTTGATCCCCCCGATAACACCGTTCGCCTACTCCAACCATGCGGAAGGACAAGCCATGCAGTGCCTCTTCGACGGTCACCCGGCCATTTCGCACCTCTCACCCGGTCTTCGGTTCTGCCAAAGCCGCCCCGAGGTTCATCCCGAGCCCGTGTTGGAACCGGACAGCCCCATCGATGCCCTCGGCGCGAGCTACCTCTGCGTGGTCGAGGACGGCGGGCGGTGGCGGATGTGGTACCAGTCCTGGCTGGACGAGTGGGACGGCCAGGACGTGCTGCGCGTGGCCCTGGCCTCGACGAGGTTGCGGACGGTCGCGTCGGGCTGGCATTCTTCCTGGTCGGGCGATTTGAGTTCGGGCGGGCGCGTGTCGGCGAGCTTGGCCTTGAGGGTTTTGTGGATGGTGGCGAGCTTTTCCTCGGTGAGCATGCCGCGGGCCACGCCGGACTGGTTGGTGATGATGACGATGGCATAGCCGGCCTGGCGGAGCGACTTGATGGCCAGCTCGGCGCCGGGCAGGAGCTTGATCTGCTCGGGGTCGGAGAGGTAGCCCGGGTCTTCGATGATCGTTCCATCACGGTCGAGAAAGATGGCTCGGCGGGTCATGGTTGCTCCTGGGGTAGCTTGCTTTGGGTCAGGGTGGTTCGGATGATGTCCAGCAGGGCCTGGGCGTTGGTGAGTTCCATGCGGACAGCCAACTGCCAGATGGGCCGCCCGGCCGGTGTCGCTATTTTTTGCCGGACATCGTGAAGAACGTCAGGCTCATGCACTGGAAGATCACGCCGAACAGGGCCCAGAGGATGGCCTGCTGCGTGTCGCCGTAGCTGAAGTGCAACAGCACTGCCAGCAGGACGAACATGAGGGCGACGGCCTGGGCAATGCCGCCGATGAGGTTGGAGATGCTGAACTCTTCGGTCTCGGCCTGTCGGCTCATCTGGCGGACGTACTGGAGGATCTCGCGGCGGACGGTCGAGTCGTCGGGATTGTAGGGCTGGCGGTTGGCGGCGGGGTGGATCGGCTCGGCGGTGGGCGCTTCGGCGGGTTCGGCGGGTTCGACCGGTTCGGCCGGGGCCGGCTCGGTGGGCTGGGCCGGTGCGGGTTGCTCGTCGGGTGTTTCGTTGGGTGTCGGCTCGGGGGCCTGCTCGGCCGAAGAGTTGTCGGGCGAGGCGGGTCGGGCCTGGTCGCGCTGGGCTTCGCGAAGGATGATGCGGGCGGCCTCGACGAGGTTGCGGACGGTCGCGTCGGGCTGGAATTCTTCCTGGTCGGGCGATTTGAGTTCGGGCGGGCGCGTGTCGGGGTGGAGGATGCGGACAGTGCGGCAGCCGGCGCGCTGGCCGGCGGATACGTCGCGCGGGCTGTCGCCGACCATCCAGCTGCCGGCGAGGTCCAGGCCCATCTCGGCCGCGGCCGTCAGCAACATGCCCGGGGCGGGCTTGCGCTGGTCGGACTCGCGGGCAAACTCGGCGACCGTGCCCTCGGGGTGGTAGGGGCAGTAGTAGATCGCATCGACGGGGGCCTGCTTGTCGGCGAGCTTGGCCTTGAGGGTTTTGTGGATGGTGGCGAGCTTTTCCTCGGTGAGCATGCCGCGGGCCACGCCGGACTGGTTGGTGATGATGACGATGGCATAGCCGGCCTGGCGGAGCGACTTGATGGCCAGCTCGGCGCCGGGCAGGAGCTTGATCTGCTCGGGGTCGGAGAGGTAGCCCGGGTCTTCGATGATCGTTCCATCACGGTCGAGAAAGATGGCTCGGCGGGTCATGGTTGCTCCTGGGGTAGCTTGCTTTGGGTCAGGGTGGTTCGGATGATGTCCAGCAGGGCCTGGGCGTTGGTGAGTTCCATGCGGACAGCCAACTGCCAGATGGGCCGCCCGGCCGGTGTCTGGCGGGCGTGGGTTCCGTCGCGTGCTATTTTAACCGCATCCTTCTGCGTAGTCACGAGGAACTCGGCGCGGGCCTGGTCGGCGAGGCGGTCGAGTTCGGCCAGCCGGGCCTGCGGGTAGGCGGCGTGGTCGCCGAAGCAGCATCGCCCGACGATCTCGGCGCCGAGAGATTCCAGCGTGCTGAAAAAGGCGCCCGGATTGCCCAGCCCGCAGAAGGCGAAGAGTTTTCGGCCGGCGAGAGTCTCCGGCTGGTGAGGCTGGTCGGCCGGGTCGATGGCGCTGGCCGGTGCGTGTCGGGCCTGGAGGAGTGTTGCGTGGGGGGCCAGGGTGGCGGCGGTGGTTTGCAGGGCATCGAGGTCGGCTGGGCTGACCTGGTCGGTGCGGGTCAGGACGACGGCGGTGGCCCGGGCCAGGCCGTCGGCCGGCTCGCGCAGATGGCCGGCCGGCAGGCAGGTTCCGCCGCCGAAGGGATTGGTCGCATCGAGCAGGACGACATCGAGATCGCGCCGCAGCCGGAGGTGCTGGAAGCCGTCGTCCATGACCAGCACGTCGGCGCCGTTGGCGATGGCGTGGCGGGCGCCGGCGAGGCGGTCGGGGTTGACGACGACGGCTCCGCCGGTGAGTTGTTCGAGCAGGCGGGCTTCGTCGCTCATCCCGTCGCGGGCTTTGTAGCCGCGGGTGAGGATGGCTGGGCGTCGGCCGAGCTGCTGGAGCTGGGCGACGAGCCAGGCGACCATCGGGGTTTTGCCCGTGCCGCCGGTGGTGAGGTTGCCCACGCAGAACACGGGGACCGCGACGGCCCGGCTGGGCAGCAGCCCGTGCGCGTAGGCACTCCGGCGGAGGCGCATCAGCGCCCCGTACGGTGCGCCCAGCAGGCGGCGAAGCAGCGGCGGAGTCGGCCCGGCGGTCATGGGGGTATGGTACACGCACCGGCGGCGCAAAACAAAGCCCGCAGATTTCGCTGCGGGCTCTGGCCAAGTCGATGGGTGTTACAGAAGCTCTTTCACTCGGGTTGCGACGGATACACATTCGTCGGCGGCGGGACAGGAGCCCCGCCACCCGGTGCAGGTGGAGCTATGGATTGGGGTTCGGGGCTGGGGGGATCGGTGTGGGCGGAATGGGTCCGGGCGGATAGGGGCGGTAGTGATGATCGTCATCCCATCCGCCCCAGCCGGTGTTCCGCTGGAAGCGGGCGGTTTTGATTTTGGTGTCATCGATCATCTGCTGCTGGCGGAGCTTGAATCGCATCTGCAGCTTTTCCTGCTCCATCTGACGATGGTCCGCTCGGGCCTGCTGGATTCGCTGGTCTTTCTCCTGCTGTTGCTTTTCGGCTTTTTTCTTGGCTTCGGCGCGGAGGGTTTTCATCTCGTCGGCATGGGCTTTGGCGGCGGCCTGCTGGGCTTTGCTGGTTTCAATGCCGGCCCAGGCTTTGAAGTCTTCGAACTTGCCCTTGTCGTTCAGCCACGCGCCGAGGGCGAAATTTTTTTGCATGAGCGGCATGAGTTCGTCCCACTTGCGGCGGGCGTCTTTGATGAAGAACTCCATGGACCGCTGCATGCCGGGGACCTGCTCGTCGGTGATGGTTTCCTCGGCGGGCTTGGTTTTCTGGTGCTTGACGGCCTCGTCGAGGGCGTGGGCGAAGGTCATCGGCTGGGCGGGTGTCTGGAGCTTGTCGGCGGGGATCTTCTCGAACTCGTCGGTGAGCTTGTTGGTCTGGAGGTACTTCAGCAGCAGGGCGTTTCGCTGGTGCTGCTGGTGGAGCTTGGTCTCGAGGAGGTTATCGAGGTTCGAAACGGCGTCGAACTGGGTGGCGAGGGTTTTGGGGTCGTCGGAGGGTTTGAAGGGGGCGGGCTTGTCGGCTGCGCGGGCGGGGCCTGTTGCGGCCAGGGCCATTGAAAGCAGAACAAGGCAGCGGAGGTGGTTGGCGAACATGAAAAGCTCCTTTCTGAAGGGTGTTCCGCATATTGCGGATCGTATGTCAGTCGTCGGCGAGGGTCAGCCGGTGGTCGGCGTAGGGGGTTTCGCGGCGACGCAGGCCAAATGATAGCAGCAAGGCCGAGACGTAGACCAGAAGAAAAACGAGGAAGTCCGGCCCGTAGGCCAGCACGCGGTCGGTGAACAGCTCGGCCTGGTGGTCGTCGAGCCCGCCGAGGTGCCCCCAGATTTCGACCAGCTCGCCGGTGGTTCCCCATAGGATCAGCCCGGCCAGGAGCATCGTCGCCAGGGCGATCCGGCGGATGGTTTTCCCGACGTGGCCGAAGGCGATGGCGTACCAGACGGCGACGGTGGCAGTCAGGAGTACGGCGGCGTGATGGGCCCAGGTTCGCTGGTTGAGGAGCATCATGAGCGTCAGGACGATGGCGTAGTGGAGGCCTCGGCGGGCGTCGTTGCGGGGGCGGCGTTTCCAGCCGATGGCTCCGGCGGCGAGCAGGACGAGGAGGGCTTGGCAGGCCTGGACGATGCGTTTGACCACGGCCGGGTCGAGCGAGGCGATGGCGATCCACTGGAAGTGAGTCTGGGCTGAGTAGGGGTTGTCGTCCGGGTTCCACATGATATTGCCCCCCGGCTGGTCGCCGAGGAGGAACCGACCGATGACGGCCGGGAGGGACTGGTTGACGTGGATGGGATACCACGCCCCGCCGAGGCCCTTGAAGATGAGGTTGTTCATCCACGAGCCCATCAGCTCGCCGTACTGGCTTGGCCCGAGCACCGCGGCCGGGATGCCGACAGCCAGGATGACCCCGCCGGCGAGGCAGCCGCCGAGGAGTTTCCAGTTCCGCTGGTAGAGCCAATAGAGCACGAACAGCGCGGGCGTGAGCTTGATGCAGATCGCCAGGGCCAGGGCCCCGCCGGCCAGGAGGTCATTGCCGCGGCGGTACAGCCAGAGGTGCAGCACGATGCTGCCCAGGACCAGGCCGTTGGTATTGCCATGCTGTATATCGCTGATGATCAGCGTGATCCACCAGGCTGCGCCGAGGCCCAGGACCCAGTCGGGCATGCGGAGGTCGCGGTGGTTGCACACCCGCGCGACGGCAAAGACACACAGCAGCACAGCCAGAACCTTGACCAGGGTGAAAACGAATCCGCCGGCCCAGAGCGGCAGGGCGGTAAAGCCGCTCAGCAGGATGACCGTAAAGGGCATGTTGGGGTGCAGGATGCCATGGCGTTCGGCGGCGGCGGGCCCTTCGGTTTCGATGCGCTGGCGGAACTCATCGGCGGTGAGGTAGATGTTCCCGTCGGCCCAGAAGTCGTCGAACGCTTTGGCCCAGCGGTTGATGGCGCCTTTGTGAGGCTTGGGCGGACCCTTGGCCCGCTCGGCGTCGCTGAGGGTGCCGGCCCGGAGCTTGCGGTCGTAGGCGGCGGCCTTGGCGTCGTTTTCCAACGTCTTGACCTGGATCTGGATGGTGGGCACGATCAGGGCTGCCAGGAGACAGACCCAGGCTGCAACCCGGCCGATGCGGGCCAGGTGTTTTCGCGAGTCGGCCGGTTCGGGCATGGAAAAGGGCAGGGTGTTCATGGGGCGTATCCTACGGCAAGGCAGGCTGGGCGGCAAGGCGGTGGCGCCGTTGAATGCGGGGAAGTTAATTTCACGATTTCTGAACGTTTGTTCTTGTCAGGCGTGCCGTGGGTGTGATACAGTACCTCTCGTGCCGCCCCGTCGGCGACAAGCGTGACAGAGCCCCCAGCGGGTCGATGACAAGTTCATACCGACTTCTGCCGATTGACTCCGGCCTTATCCATCCCTTATCCAGAAGGAGTCGGTTATGGGCGCCACGCGGGTCCGATGCCCGGGCTGCTCGATCATTTTGGCTGTGCCGGAGTCGTTTTCCGGCGATAAAGTGCGCTGTTCCGTCTGCCGGACCGGTTTTCAGATTCCGTCTATCTCAGATACGGAGATTCTCGACTGGATCGGCAATCGAAGCAAGGACGACACGGCCTACGGGGAGTCCGCGCTGTCGGCGGGGGCCCGTGAGTCCGATTCCGCGGTGGGAACCTCGACGACGACCTCAACGGCTGTGGCTGAGCCCTCCGACGGCATGGCCAGCATCGACGACGATGACCACGGCTGGCCGGCCGGTCGCGACGGATTCTTCCTCCAGCGGATGGGCAAGAAGGGGCCTGTCTTCGAATTTTCTGCCGAGCTTCTGGAAGACGCCTCGTTCCGCAGCTGTCTGCCGCGTCGGTGCATGCGGTGCGGCACGAAGCATCACATTCAGCCTCACCTGGTGATCTTTTCTCACCAGCGGCAGGATTGTGCAGCCATCGAGGCGGACTATCTCACCGAGCGGATTACCCTCAGCGAAAAGGAAGCACGCCTCAAGCCCATGGAGGAAGTTATGGAGCTTCTCCCGGAGGTCCCGCGGATTCCCGCACCGGCGAATCAGCCATTCCCCTACTGGGTGTGCGACATGTGCAACCCGGGCGGGCTGGTCTTCGCCATGAACGAAATTGACTCCCAGACGGGTCAGGGGCATTGTCATTTACAGATCGAGCGCCTTTGGAGGGCGGAGGAGTTTCTCATCGCAGCCGGTGGGGAGGGCTCACCGGCTCACGAGGAACTCCTCCGGGCGCTGGAGGGACACCCCGAAACCCCCTGGGATACCCTGGCGGGTGCAGTGCAGCAGCGGTTGCGGCAGTGGTACAAGCCCAAATCGGGCGAGACGTTCTCGGCCTATGTGCCGGACCGGACCCACAGTCGAACCGAAGACGGGATGGCCGGGCTCGTCGTTACCAACCGCCGGCTGATTTACAACACCTCGCTGCGTCATCGCGAAGCCGAGAAGGGACAGTCATTGGAACTGGACTTCGCGATGGTCAACGGGCAGCTCAAGCTGCACGTCCAGGCCGCGAGTTGGGAGGTCAAGAACCTGGTGGTCGATAAGCCCGGGCTCGAGCGACTCCGCCGTGCCCTGGCCAAGGAGAAATACCGGGCGGTCTGGCACTGACGAGTCGACTCGGAGGGAGTCGGCCCGGCCAGATCGATTCGAAGAGGGCAGAGGGATCGGCGGGACGCTCACGCGTCTCGCCGCTTTTTTTTTGTTCATGTCCCGATTGCGGGGAGTGGATGAGCCCTCAGGGCCGAAGGCCCGGCAGTTTGTAGCCGGGGGCGCGAGCCCCCGGCTACAAACTTTTGCCCCGGCGGGGCGAAAGTGCTGTTGGCGGTCGTCTCTGTCGCCCTTTCAGGGCTTGTTGTTCAGCCATTCCCTACCGGGGGCTCGCGCCCACGGCTATTTCTATTTAGTAACTATCTCAAAACGGTCAATCGGTGTTTTCGGCGGTACCAGAGCAGG
>CAZCDM010000117.1:4899-7571 GCA_964497475.1 uncultured Planctomycetaceae bacterium | reverse complement strand
GACCCCCGCCTGGCCGAGCACGACTGCATCTTCGAGCGCGCCCCGTTCACCGACGTCCCGCCGCCGAAAACCTAACCCGCCCAGCGTCTTGACCCGGCCGGGCCGATGCGACACCATACACGCCAGCGTCATGTCTGAAACCGCCTACATCGCGATGGGCAGCAACGTCGGCACCAAAGCCCAGACGCTCCGGGCTGCGCTCGACCAGATGCGGGCCACGCCGGGACTCACCCTCAAGCGCGTCAGCAGTTTTGTCGAAACCGCACCTGTCGGCGGCCCGGCCGACCAGCCGGACTACCTCAACGCAGTCGTCGAGATCGAGACCGACCTGGCCCCCACCGCCCTGCTGGCCGCCCTGCAAACCATCGAAGCCAACCTCGGCCGCGACCGCACAACCGAGCAACACTGGGGCCCGCGCACCTGCGATCTCGACATCGTCCTGATGGGCCCGTTCACCACCGTCGACGAGCCCGGCCTGACCGTGCCCCACCCGCGGATGCACACGCGACGGTTCGTACTCGAACCCCTCGCCGAGATCGCCCCCCGCGCCCGCCACCCGGAATTCAACTGCACCGTCGCCGAACTGCTCGCACAACAGGAGGCCGACTCGTGAGCGCCAAACTCATCAGCGTCATGGGCCCGGTCGCCGTGGGAAAAACCACCCTCGCCGAGGTCATCGCCCGCAGGCTCAACGCCGAGCTTGTGCTGGAAGATTTCGTCGGCAATCCGTTCCTGGCCGAGAGCTACGGCGGCTTCGACGAGCTGACCCTGCCCAGCCAGCTCTACTTCCTGCTGTCGCGCGTCAAGCAGCTGGGCGACTGGACCTGGCCAGCCGAGGGGCTGGTCGTTACGGATTACGGCTTCTGCCAGGACCGCATCTTCGCGACGATCAAACTCGAAGACGATGATCGCCTTTTTTACGAGCACATCTGCCGTCAGATCGAATTCCTCGTCCACCAGCCGGCCGTGCTGGTCCACCTCGATGCGCCGGTTGACGTCCTCGTCGAACGCATCAAGGCTCGCGGGCGGGGCTTTGAGCTGGAGATGGAGCGGGACTTCCTCGAACAGCTCCGCCAGGACCACTTCGACGCCCCCGCGCCGGATCGCTGCGAGATCATTCGCGTCGACACGTCGCAGCAGGACATCCGCAGCCAGGCCGTGCAGGACGACATCATCGAGCAAATCCGCAAGGGGCTTGGGGCGTGAAGGTGTTCCGCACCATCGCCGAGGTCCGTCAGGCCATCGCCTCGGCCCGGCGGTCAGGGGCAGTCGTCGGCCTCGTGCCGACGATGGGCGCCCTGCACGCCGGCCATGCGAGCCTGCTGGCCGCCGCCCGCAGCGGCTGTGACCTGCTCGTGGCGAGTATCTTCGTGAACCCCACACAGTTCGGCCCGGGCGAAGATTTCGACAGCTACCCGCGCCCCTTCGACGCCGACGCCGCCTGCTGCGAAGACTGCGGCGTGGACGTGCTCTTCGCGCCGCGCGTCGAGGAGATGTACCCCGCCGGGCCAAGCGCCATGCGAACCACCGTCCACGTAGCCGAGCTGGGCCAAGGGCTGTGCGGCGCCACCCGGCCGGGCCATTTCGACGGCGTCTGTACGGTCGTGGCCAAGCTCCTGCACATCGTCCAGCCGGACCGCGCATGGTTCGGCCAGAAGGATTACCAGCAGGCGGCCATCCTCCAGCAGATGGTGGCTGACCTGGACATGCCCGCAGCCATCGAGCTGTGCCCCACCCACCGCCAAGCCGACGGCCTGGCGACCTCCAGCCGGAACCAGTACCTCACCGCCGAGCAACGTCGCCAGGCGCCCGCCCTGTATGGCGCGCTGCAGGCCGCGGCGCAGCTCGTCGCCGAGGCGCACCCGCCGGCCAGGGCGGTCATCGATGCGATGCGACAGCACCTTGCAACTCACGCCCCATCGGGCAAAATAGACTACCTCGCGCTGGTCGACCCCCATACACTGAAGCAGGCGACCGACACCGACCGGCCCGTCCTGGCCGCCCTGGCCGTTCACCTCGGCCGGGCCCGGCTGATCGACAACATGATCCTACAACCCTGAGGAGTCCCATGCAGTATCGACGCTTTGGCAAGACCGAACTGGACATGCCCGTTCTGACCACCGGCGGGATGCGATTCCAGTCGTCCTGGAAGGCCGACGAAACCGACAAGATCACCGACGACGAGCAGGCCAACCTCGCCGCCTGCCTGCACCGCGCCGTCGAGGCCGGCATGGTACACATCGAAACCGCCCGCGGGTACGGCACGAGCGAATATCAGATCGGCCTGGTCCTGCCCGAGCTGCCCCGCGACCGGATCATCCTGCAGACCAAGATCGCTCCGACGGAAACGGGCGAGGAGTTCCTGGCCTGCTTCGAGGAATCCTGCGAAAGGCTCGCCACGGAGAAAATCGACCTGCTGACCCTCCACGGCATCAACAACCGCGAGGTACGCGAGCGGACGATCAAGCCCGGCGGCAGCCTGGAGGCCCTCGAATCGCTCCGTGACCAGGGGCGGGTGGGGCATATCGGCTTTTCCTCGCACGGCCGGTGCTTCGAAATCATCGACGTCATCAAGACCGGGCGGTTCGAGTACGTCAACCTGCACTGGTTCTGGGCCCAGCCGGACAAATGGCCCGCCATCGCCGCGGCGCGGGCACGCGACATGGGCGTGT
>CAZCDM010000117.1:0-4799 GCA_964497475.1 uncultured Planctomycetaceae bacterium | reverse complement strand
CAGCCGGACAAATGGCCCGCCATCGCCGCGGCGCGGGCACGCGACATGGGCGTGTTCATCATCAGCCCGAATGACAAGGGCGGCAAGCTCTACGATCCGTCGGACAAACTCATCGAGATCTGCTCGCCCATGCCCCCGATGATCTGGAACGACCTGTACTGCCTCGCCGAGCCGGACGTGCACACCCTCAGCATCGGCGCGTCCACCCCGGACGATTACGACCTGCACCTCCAGGCCGTCGACATGCTCGAATACGGCGAAGTCGACTACGCCATGGACGTCGCCGACAAGCTCGAAGACGAATGCATCGCCGTACTCGGCCAGGACTGGTGGGCCAGCTACCTCGTGGGCCTGCCGAAGTTCGAGGACACCCCCGGCCAGATGAACCTGCCGGAAATCCTCCGGCTGTACAATCTCGCCAAGGCGCTGGACATGGTCGACTACGGCCGCATGCGCTACAACCTGCTGGGCCATGGGGGACACTGGTTCCCGGGCAACCAGGTCCAGCCGGAGCTGCTCGATCAGCTCGCCCCCTGCCTGGCCGAGAGCCCGCACGCGACAAGAATTCCGGACATCCTCGCCGAGACGCACGAGATGCTCAAGGGCGAGAACGTCGAGCGATTGCAGGAAGACGGCTGAGCCTACGCGCTGAGCTGGACGACGAGTTCCTGCATGGCCGATCGCGCATCGCGCCCGGACTTCATCGACAGGTCCGCCTGCAACAGCCGACGCATGTCCTGCTGCAATGCCCGCATGCCCCGGCGGCGCAGCATGGCCAGGAAGCGGTCCTGATCGTACCAGACCTTGTTGGCCTTGCAGGCGGCGGTGGGGGATTGGCCATCGTTGATCGCCTGGGCGACCTGCAGCGCCCGCCGGACGTGCCAGCCGAGCTGGCCGAGAATCGCGAACTCCGCCCCGCGGGTGGTCATCGCGCGATCCAGCTCTTCCAGAGCGGCCGAGGGGGGGGCGGCGATGATGGCGTTGACCAGCGCGAAGGCTTCGGGGCTGATCCGGGCGGTGACGATGTCCGTCACGTCGCGGGCGGTGATGGCGTTATTGCCGGCGGCGTAAAGGCAGAGCTTTTCGACTTCGCTGGCGGCCTGGCCGAGGTCGTCATCGACGGCCTGGGCCAGCAAGTTCGCCGCCGCCTGCTCGATCTTCATCCCTTGCTCAGCGACTCGCGTGATGATCCAGTCGACCAGGTCGCGCCCGGCGGGGCTCTCGCAGGCGATCAGCTCGCCGACGCTGGGCAGCTTCTTGGCCAGCTTGGTCGACTTGTTCCACGTGCCCACTTCGAGCACCAGCGTGCCGGTCTCGGCGGGGTTGTCGAAGTAGTCTTCGAGCTTGTCGCGATGGGCCGAGACGAACGCTTCGGCGTTGCGGATGACAGCCACGCGATGCGGCGCGAGGAACGGCAGGGTTCGCAGCTCGTCCAGCACGTCTCGCAGCTCGGCCGAGTCCTCGAACGTCGTCACGCACAGTTGCGGGTCGGCCTCGCCGAGGACGTCGGCGAGAATCTTCCGCCGCGCGTTGGCCACGAGGTAGGGGTCCTTGCCGTGGATGACATAGACGGCTGACCGGGCCGGGCCGGCCTTCGTCGCTTTGCTCGCCTTTTTCGCCTTCTTCGCCATGGCCGGAGTGTACCGCCCGCGATGTCAAATTGCCACCCGCCGCATTGCGCCCTGTGGTGTGCGAATGGGGCGGAGCCCGGGTCAGTCAACTCCCGATAGGCTCTCCAACCGGGCGACGCGCGCCGATTGCCGCTGCAAAAGGTTTGACGTTTCACCGATGGAGTCATACACTGTTGTTCCTTTTTCAGCGCGGCCTGTCCGCCTGCATAAGGTATCACTCAATTCTGTTCCACTAACGGGAGTTCAATTCAATGGCTAAGAAACAGAAGTTTGTCTACTCCTTCGGCGGCGGCAAGGCCGAGGGCAAAACCGAAATGAAGCAGCTGCTGGGCGGCAAGGGTGCGAACCTCGCGGAAATGTCCAGCCTGGGCCTGCCCGTCCCGCCGGGCTTTACCATCACCACCGAGGTCTGCGACCTGTACTACAAGCTCGGGCGGAAGTATCCCAGCGGCCTCGATGCCCAGGTCGACGAGGCCATCAAGAAGATGGAAAAAGTCACCGGCAAGACCTTCGGCAAGGGGCCCAACCCGCTGCTGGTTTCCGTCCGCTCCGGTGCGGCTGTGTCCATGCCCGGCATGATGGACACCGTGCTGAACCTCGGCCTGAATGACAAGACACTCCCGGCGATGATCGAACTGACCGGCAATGAGCGGTTCGTCTGGGACAGCTACCGCCGCTTCATGCAGATGTTCGGCGATGTTGTCCTCGGCATGGCCCATCACGACTTTGAAGACGCCCTCGACAAGGTCAAGGCCAAGCACAAAGCCAAGAACGATACCGATCTCGACATCAAAGGCCTCGAGGATGTCGTCGACGCCTACAAGAAGGTCTACAAGAAGAACAAGAAGACCTTCCCGCAGGATGCCCGCCAGCAGCTCCAGGCCTCCGTGGACGCTGTCTTCGGCAGCTGGAACAACCCCCGCGCCATCCGCTACCGCCAGATCAACGAAATCCGAGGCCTGCTCGGCACGGCCGTCAATGTCCAGGCGATGGTCTTCGGCAACATGGGCGATTCGTCCGGCACGGGCGTGGCCTTCACGCGGAACCCCTCGACCGGCGAGAACAAGTTCTACGGCGAATACCTCATGAACGCCCAGGGCGAAGACGTCGTGGCCGGCATCCGCACACCCAAGCCCATCAGCGAGCTGAAAAAGCAGAACCCCAAGGTCTACAAGAAGCTCAACGATATCCGCCTGAAGCTCGAAAAGCATTACAAGGATATGCAGGATATCGAGTTCACCATCGAGCAGGGCGAGCTGTACATGCTGCAGACGCGTACCGGCAAGCGGACCGCCGCGGCGGCCGTGAAGTGTGCCGTCGATATGATGAAGGAAAAACTCATCGACGAAAAAACCGCCGTCTGCCGCGTCGAGCCCAAGCAGCTCGACCAACTGCTGCACCCGACGTTCATCGCATCGGCCGAGAAGAAGGCCACCCAGATCGCCAAGGGCCTGCCCGCCAGCCCCGGGGCCGCGACCGGCCAGGTCGTCTTCGACGCCGATACCGCCGAAGCCTGGGCCGCCGACGGCAAGGACGTCATCCTCGTCCGCATCGAGACCAGCCCCGAAGATATCGGCGGCATGCACGTGGCCAAGGGTATCCTCACCAGCCGGGGCGGCATGACCAGCCACGCCGCCGTGGTCGCCCGCGGCATGGGCACCTGCTGCGTGGCCGGCAGCGATGGCTGTGCGATCGACTACAAGACCAAGAAGATGAAAGCCGGCGGCAAGACCGTCAAGCAGGGCGACTGGATCAGCCTCAACGGCTCGACCGGCGTGGTCTATCTCGGCCAGGTCGAAACCGAAGACCCCAAGCTCACCGGCCCGTTCGGCACGATCATGAAGCTCGCCGACAAGTATCGCAAGCTCGGCGTCCGTACCAATGCCGACACGCCCCACGACACCGAGGTGGCTGTCAAGTTCGGGGCCGAGGGCATTGGCCTGACCCGAACCGAGCACATGTTCTTCGAGGGCGACCGTATCGTCTCGATGCGTAAGATGATCCTCGCCGAGGACGAAGAAGGCCGACGCAAGGCCCTCAAGGAACTCCTGCCCCTCCAGAAGAAGGACTTCAAGGGCATCTTCAAGGCCCTCAAGGGCATGCCCGCGACGATCCGCTTCCTGGACCCGCCGCTGCACGAGTTCGTCCCCCACGACAAGGCCGGCCAGGCCGAGATGGCCAAAGCCATGGGCGTCACCCCCAAGACCATCAAGGACAAGGTCGAAAGCCTCCACGAGTTCAACCCCATGCTCGGTCACCGTGGCTGCCGACTGGGCATTTACTATCCCACGATCACCGAGATGCAGGCTCGTGCGGTCATCGAGGCCGCCTACGAGGTCAAGGGTGCCAAGCCCGAGATCATGATTCCGCTGGTCGGCAATGTCAAAGAGTTGGCCAACCAGAAACAGATCTGCGTCGACGTATACGAAGAGGTCAAGAAAAAGAAAGGCCGCCCGCTGAGCTATCTCAAGATCGGCACGATGATCGAAGTGCCACGTGGCGCCATGACCGCCGACGAGGTCGCCAAAGAGGCCGAGTTCTTCAGCTTCGGCACGAACGACCTGACGCAGATGGGTTGCGGCTTCAGCCGTGACGACGCGGGCAAGTTCCTCAGCCAGTACGTCGAGGAAGGCATCTACGAGAACGACCCGTTCCAGGTCCTCGACCGCGATGGCGTGGGCGAGCTGGTCAAGATCGCTGTCGAGAAGGGCCGCCAGACCCGCCCGGACATCAAGCTGGGTATCTGCGGCGAGCACGGCGGCGATCCGTCGTCCGTCGAGTTCTGCCACATGGTCGGGCTCGATTACGTCTCGTGCAGCCCCTACCGCGTGCCGATCGCCCGCCTGGCAGCCGCCCAGGCCGCCATCAACGAAGTCTACGGCGGCTTGACGGGTGGCAAGAAATCCGCCGCCAAGAAGTCGACCAAGAAGAAATCGACCCGCAAGAAAGCCGCCAAGAAGAAGACGGCCAAGAAGAAGTAACCCCCTGCGGACGATTCCAGTCTGACGCACCCGGGCCCGGCGGTTTGCAACAATCGTCGGGCCCGTTCTTTTTTGAACAACCAGCGAGAGTACGCGATTACTTGCCGATTGTCCATTGACACTGCTTCGCATGAGGCTAGTACTCTGTTAAATGCATAACGTCTGGTTGGTCTTTGTGCCGATAGTG
>CAZCDM010000116.1:0-7581 GCA_964497475.1 uncultured Planctomycetaceae bacterium | reverse complement strand
CGAGTCAGATCGCTCAACGGCGGAGTTGGGCAAGGCTATCTGGGAAATCCCGGTTTAAGCTGGATCAACGTGCGAAGGTCTCGCTCGATGTATGTGGCCGTATAGGATCGGTAGAACCGTGACGGCTGGAGGGCATTCTCATGCAACCCTGGATAGCCTAACTTGCGATTTGCACGCTCTCCCCCTTCATCGGAGCACGGCTTGAGTCGAGGGGGACAAATGATGGACAGCGTGCATCGCTCATCCCCAACACTGCCAGGACAGAACATGATCGTCCTTGTAGGTCATGGATTTGTCTCCGCCATAGACGACCACGCCTGGGGTCTGTTCGAGGCCGCCTGCCTCTCGCCACCAGTGCAACTCCTTGGTGAAATCGCCAGTGAACGTCTGGCCTGACTTGGCCTCGACGGGTACGAGCTGACCTCCCGCTGCCTCAAGCAGGACGTCGATCTCGTGGCCGGTCGAGTCTCGCCAGAAATACACATCCGGCTGCAATCCTCGGTTCATGTAGTTCTTGATCGCCTCGGAGACGATCCACGATTCAAATACCGCTCCGCGCGTGGCATGGATGGCCAGATCCTGCGGGCTGCGAATGCGAAGCAGGTAGCACAACAGGCCGGTGTCAAGGAAGTGCAGCTTCGGCGACTTGACCAGCCGTTTGTTGAAGTTGCGATGATGGGGGCGAAGCAAGGTGATGATAAAGCTGCTCTCCAACACACTCAGCCATCGCTTGACGGTCGTATGCGAAACACCGCAGTCGGCCGCCAATGACGAGAGGTTCAGCAACTGGCCGGTCCGACCGGCACAGAGCCCCATGAATCGCCCGAATGTTTCAAGGTCACCGACATTGATCACGTCGCGGACATCGCGTTCGATATAGCTCTGATAGTAGCTGGCCAGCCAGGCCTGCGAGTCCAGCCCCTGATCGTGGATACGCGGATAGCCGCCAGCCATCATGATCTCGAGCAGGTCGGCCTCCGGGCCTCCCAGCCGGCGGGGCCTGCGGCCGGCGATCTCCTCAATAGGCATGAGCTTGCTTCGGTTCAACTCCGCCCGGGAGAAGGGCAGCAAATGAAGGATGCCACAACGGCCTGCCAACGACTGGCTGATGCTCTTGAGCAGGAGGAAGTTCTGTGATCCTGTCAGGACGAACCGTCCGTTTTCCTTCTGTTCGTCGACAATGCCCTGGATGTAGGAGAACAGGTCCGGGACGTGCTGGGCCTCGTCGATGATGACGCGTCCTGCAAACCGGCCCAGAAAACCGCGAGGATCTTCCATGGCCATTCGCCGCTCGTCGGGGTTCTCTAGGCTGACGTATTCGTAGCCCTTCAGGTAGGTGCGGGCCAGCGTGGTCTTGCCCGACTGGCGAGGCCCGGTGATGGTGACGACCGGGAACTGCTCCAGCTCGGTCTGAAGTCGATGCTCAAGATGTCTCGGAATGGTCATGTTCGGAGTCCTTGCAAACTGAATATCTAATACTCAGTTTACAAGGACTCCAGTATCTTTCAAGGCAAAACCCCGACGGGGTCAAATCAGGCACGGTCTGGGCCAGTCTTTGCGAATGACATCCGCATTGCGGATCACAGGGATGGGCTTCTTCTTCGGCAATGACAGTCGCAATGATTACTACTAACCCGGCCATAATTTGTCTTGCTATTTATCGAGATGTTGATATACCGCATTCATGGAACTCAAGAACGCACGGACGCTGGGCCCTTCGGAACTGCACGAACGCCGGAAACAGGCGATCGCCATGTTTCGCAAGGGCATGACTCGTCGAGAAATCGCACCGTTGGTCGGTGCCCATCGTAATACGGTGGGCGAATGGATCCAGGCCTGGAAGGCGGGCGGCATGCAGGCCCTCAAGCCCGATGCGCCGGGTCGGCCGACGGGCAGCGGCCGGCGGCTTTCCGGCGAACAGGAAAAGTCGATTCGTCGTTGCATCACGGATCGCTGTCCAGACCAGTTGAAGCTTCCCTTCGCGTTGTGGACCCGCGATGCCGTTCGGCAGCTTATCGCCCAGCAGTTTGGCATTGATCTGCCGATCCGAACGGTGGGCTGGTATCTGAAGCGTTGGGGCTTTACGCCGCAGAAGCCGGTGCGGCGGGCGTACGAGCGAAGCGAGCCGGCGGTACGGAAATGGCTGAACGAGACCTATCCCGAAATCAAGCGAAAGGCCCGCCAGCAAGGTGCAGAAATACACTGGGGCGATGAAACAGGCCTGCGGAGCGACGACGTCAACGGTCGCGGCTATGCCCCGAAAGGCCGAACCCCTGTGCGGCGAGCCAAGGGCACGCCGGAGAAAACGAACATGATCGCGACGGTGACGAATCAAGGGAAGGTGCGGTTTATGTTTTATCGCCAGCGGCTCAACGCCAAGACGTTGATACCCTTTTTCCGCCGGCTGATTCGCTCGGCCGACCGGAAGGTCTTCGTGATACTGGATAATCTTCGCGTTCATCATGCTCGTGTCGTCAAAGATTGGGTTGGCCAACATCAGGATCAGATCGAACTGTTTTATCTGCCCAGCTACAGCCCGGACCTGAATCCGGATGAATATCTGAATTGCGACCTCAAGGCGGAAATCGGCAAACGGCCGGACTCACGCCGCAAGGGCCAACTGGAACAGACGTCGCGAAAGGCGATGCGGCGTATCCAGAAACAGCCAGCCAGGGTACGGAAAAACTTCGACGTTAAAGATATTCGCCATGCAGCATAAATTATGGCCGGGCTAGTAGCATAGAGTTCGATGGCCATCAAGGAGCATGTGCTATAAAACGTGGAGGGCACGACAGGATTGGTCATGGCGGAAAAGATTAACTCGAGGAGACAAGCCGCGGCTGCCTCTGCGGCCAAATGGCGACGAGCCGTTCCGCGTAAAGACCCTTCGGCTTCGCTCAGGGTGACAGCAAGACGGCATGGCCAGGTCAATATCGCCGCCAGCCAACGTACCGCGCTGATACTCCCGCAGCCGATCACGGCTGTCAAGGTTTTCAGCAGCCACGCCGTGGCGTTCCAATCATTCCGCCGGTAAGCAAGATGCCGCATGGGCGCTCGCGCTACCCGCTCCACGGCTTGCAAGCGAACGAAGTGAGTCCGTATGGACAAGCGTGACCAAGCAAATGAGGCCGATGTCAACGGGGTAGACGTCAGGCCAACGTCGAAGACCACGTCGCCCGCAAGGGGTTTGCGAAGCAGAATCTCATCGTTCGCAATGTGGTGCCGTGGGGCCTTGCGGTGAGGCAGGTGGACGGGGCTTGGACGATCTGGTCCAGAGCAGGTAGACGCACCACATCGCGGCCGGCGTGAGCGTAAGCACCAGCAGCAGCGTCGATGAGGTCCGCGTCGCGCTGCCGGCCCAGGCGAGCAGAAACCCCATCGGGATCGCCCCGACGGCCAGGGCCAGCAGGAACCGCCCGAGGTGCATCCTGCCCAGGCCGGCCAGGAACGTCAGCACCTCCGGGACGACGGGCAGGGCGCGCGAAGCCATGATGCCCCCCACGCCCCAGGTGTCGAAGAAGTGTTGCAGGTCGCCCAGGTCTTGCGGGCTGGCGAGGAACCGGGCGGCCTTGAGACCAACCAGGCGGGCTAAGCAATAGGCGACGATTCCTGCCAGGAACGAGCCGGCCGCGCCGATCACGCCTCCCCAGAACGTGCCGTAAATCACGCCCACGGCTGCGACCACCGCCGAGGCGGGTATCGGCAGGACCAGGTCGCCGACGAGCAGCCCGATGGCGATGGCCCAGGCGTAGGGCCTGGCCGAGGTGACCCAGTCCTGGAACTGCTGCGAGGCGAAGTAGGCGTCCATCGGCTCGTGCCAGAGGAAGTACGGCCCGAGGATCAGGCCCACCATGCCGGCGATGATGACGGCGAGTTTGATGTGCGTTTTGCGTCGAGGCGTCATGGCAGTGGGGGGGGGAGTTCAGGGCAGGCCCGTCCAGCCGGTGCGGAGCAGGGCGAGGACTTTTTCGACCGAGTTCTGGTGCTTCCATTGCACGAATCGCCACCAGTGTTGCATGTCGGCCGGGGGTTCGACGGTGGCGATGATGTCCGCGTCGCGCATACCTGCGGCGACGTGCTGGCCGATGGTCTCGATGAGCCAGTGGAAGTATTCGCGCCAGCGGATCAGCTCGGCGTTGGTGCAGGCAGGCCCATGGCCGGGCACGACGGTTTGGGCGTGGAGGTCGATGAGGCGTTGGCAGGTCGCGTCGATCTTCCGGGCCAGGGTGTCGGTCAGCGGGCCGTTGGGCGGGCAGAGCCCCCAGCCGAACAGGTCGCCGACGAAGAGGATCGAGTCGGGCTGGAGCAGCAGGCAGCAGTCGGTGTCGGTATGGACGCCGGGGGTGGGGAACAGCCAGGCCTTGCGCCGCTGGCCGGTGAGTTCCAGGCCGTCGTCGTCCATCGGGTGGGTTTCGGCGTTGACGATGCGGGCCCCGCGGGCGGCGAAGGTTTCGTTGAGCCCGACGTGGTCGTAGTGGGTGTGCGTGTTGACGACGGTGACGGCCGGGGGTTGGCCGGTCGTCTGGTCGATCATCTTCAGGACGTCCTCGGCCAGGCCGGGGGCTGCCTCGCCGGTGTCGATAACCAGAAGCTCTCCGCCAAGGTCGACCCAGGCGATGTTATCGACCGCCTGGCGGAGGAAGACCCCCTCGGCGAGTTCTCGCAGCTCGGGCGTTTCCAGCGGGTCGCTCATGATTCATCCGGGGGGTGTTGGGCCGCAGTGCATGGCACATGGCCGGACAGGAGCCCGGCCATGCGTGGATCGACTGCGTTTTCCGTGGGGCGTCGGCTAGAGCGAAACGCCTTGCTCTAGAGCTTGCTGACCGCTTCGGCAACGGCGTCGCCGACCTCGGTGGTGCTCATGCCCATGCGACCGGCCGACATCGAGTCCATCTTGGGCGTGGTCTGGGTGATGGCGGTTTCGACCATGTCGCCGGCCTTGACGTACTGCTCGTTGCCGGTATTGCGGCCGGTTTCCTGCAGCAGCATGGCCAGGGAGGCAATGGCGGCCATGGGGTTGATGACGTTCTGCCCGGTGTACTTGGGGGCACTGCCGCCGATGGGCTCGAACATGCTCACGCCGTTGGGGTTGATATTGCCGCCCGCGGCCACGCCCATGCCGCCCTGGATCATCGCTCCAAGGTCGGTGATGATATCGCCGAAGATGTTATCGGTGACGATCACGTCGTAGTACTCGGGGTTCTTGACGAACCACATGCAGGCTGCGTCGACGTGGTTGTAGTCGGTCTTGATATCGGGGTAGTCTTTGGCGACGTCGTAGAAGGCCTTCTCCCAGGTCTGCCCGACCATCGTCAGGACGTTGACCTTGTGAACGAGCGTGACCATCTTGCCCTTGGGGTTGTTGCGTTTCTTGCACAGCTCGAAGGCGTAGCGGCAGGCGCGTTCAGCCCCGAAGTAGGTCGTGCAGTTGACCTGCGTGGAGACCTCCTGCGGGGTGCCCTTGTACTGCACGCCGCCCATGCCCGTATAAATGCCCTCGTTGTTCTCGCGGACGACGACAAAGTCGATGTCCTTGGGGGTCTTGTCCTTCAGCGGGGTGTAGACGTTGGGGTAGAGCTTGACCGGGCGGAGATTGATGTACTGTGAGAGCTCGAACCGCAGCCGAAGCAGCAGGCCCTTTTCCAGGATGCCGGGGGCAATGTCCGGATGGCCGACCGCGCCGAGGTAGATCGCGTCGAACGTGCCGAGCTCGGCGATTTCGTCCTTGCTGATGATCTCGACGGTCTGCTCGTTGGGGTCGCCGCCGCGTTCGAGGTAGCGGTCGCCACTGACGTTGAAGTCCTTGGTCTTGTACTCCAGGCCGACCTTCTTGGAGACCGCATCGAGGACCTTCAGGCCCTCGGCTACAACTTCCGGTCCGGTTCCGTCGCCGCCGATGACTGCAAGATTCAGCATGGTTTGTTCCTTTGCTCTGTAGGGCAGGGGGTGTGGTTGCGTCAAAGGCGGGCATTGTAGCTGCCACGGCGGCCGGGCTCAAGCAAATATCCCGCAGACAATTTCGTGAAAACGCCGAAACGAAAAGCTATAATCGCCGGTACGTCAATCCTGCAACGGAGTGTGTAACCATGAATCGACGGATGATTGTTCTGCTGGGGCTTTGGGCTGGCCTGTCGCTGCCTGGGCTGGCCCGCGCGGCCGAGGACGGCTCGCCCTCTCGCTTTGAAGACCCCCTTCACGGATATTCCCTGCGGCCACCCCGCGGGGCCCGGCGTGTCAAGCCCGAGGGGTCCAGCGCATTGGCCCGGTGGGCCATCGTCAATGCCCAGGGCAACGAGACGCTCCTCCGCCTGGACGTCGAAAAGGTCAAGCCAGATTCGTCCTTCAAGCCCCCGATTGATCTCGAGGCGTGGAAGAAGAAGGTCATCCAGGACCTCGCCCAGGTTGAAGGGGTGGAGGTGTCGCTGTCGCAAATCCGCACCGTGGCCGGCAAGGAGGCACTGGAGTTGGCCGGGCGCATCTCCAAGCGGGAAAAGCTCGCTCTGGCCGGCCGCACGATCACCGCCCCGGCGATGGTTTTTCGTCAGCTCTGGCTGTTGCAGAGCCCCGATCAGCTTCTGCTCGTCAAGCTCGATGCAGCCGAGCGCCTCGACCTGGATGTCGCGCAGATCTGGTCGCGCCTGGTCGCCTCATTGACGACCAACGACCCCACTGAGTTCCTCGCCCAGCAGGGCAAGGGGCTCATACCGGCCCGGGCCTTGCTGGCCAAGCTCACGCCGGAGCTGCTGGCCAAGCTCATGCCCACCGAGCCGGAGTGGTTTCTGTTGAAGGAAGGCGAGGCTGCGATTGGTTGGCAGATGATGGTGGCCGACCAGACCACCCGCAACGATAAGCCCGGCTGGCGGGTTCGGCAGTGGTCGATGATCGCCCGGCCGAGCGAGCCGATCGTGCTGATCTTCCGGAAGGCCTTTCTGGATGACTCCGCCCAGGCCGGTGCATGGCGCGAGCGGATTCAGATCGGCCAGGGCGAGCAAAGTCGCGTGATGAACGTCGAGGGCGTCCGCCAGGATGATGTCATCGTCGCCGGGTTCGGCCCGCCGCACGATATGACCCGTCGCACGGCGCAACTGCCCGAAGCGATCCGCCCGGTCTACCTGCCCACTGCTTTGGAGATGATCCTGCCGAGGCTCATTGCGACGAATATGAAGCAGGGCAAGGTGGTCGTCGGGGCGCATTTCACGTTTGCGGAGTACGATCCGGCGATGAACGATTTCCCGATGCGCATTTTTTCGCTGGAAGGCGTCGAGGTCATCCAGCACAATGGTCAGGTCGTCCAGGCCGTCAAAGCCCAGGATCGCCGGGACTATTACCACCCGCCGATTGCGGTCTACTTTGATGGGTTGGGCAAGGTGCTGCTGGAGCGCAATCAGCAGGGCCAGACCGTCCATGCCGTCGACGAGGCTGCGGTGCTGCGGGCGTTTCCCGCGCCGCCGCCAGCAAGCGTGATTCGCGCAATCAGCGCGGCCGACCGCAAGGCGTCGCTCGTACCGCGCGGGCAGAAAAACCGTTGGGCACCTTGAAAAATGGCGATTTCTGAGTTTCGGTCGGCTGATTTTCGGCCGG
>CAZCDM010000115.1:0-7654 GCA_964497475.1 uncultured Planctomycetaceae bacterium | reverse complement strand
GCCCTCTACGACCTGCTCCATTGATTGGGTGTCCCAATGTTGAAGTCAGGCGGGGAGTGAATTGGACATGCGGTATTTCAGGTTCATGACCCGATTGCAGGGGGGGGATGACCTCTCAGGGCCAAAGGCCCGGCAGATTGTAGCCGGGGGCTTGGGGATGTTGGGCATCGGGGGGCTGTCGGGCCCATTCATGGCCCAAAGGCGAGGCTTCCCCAGTAATCGCGCATGACCTTTTTTTCAAACGCCTCTGCGCGTTCCGCCGTCGATGGCCCACGAGCAACCGTCCTGTCGAGGCGCTGCCTGGGCGGCTATCCCTTTTTCCGCGTGCGATTTTTCCGTCGGGGGTGGAACTGCAACTGTCCTTCGCGGGATTCGGCGGCGGCCTCTTTGGCCTGCTGGTAAAACACCTCCTGGGCGCGAACGGCCGGTCCGGCCTGCTCGACGCGATGATACGTCCCGTCACTGTCGAGCCGCCAGCTCTTGACGTTATCGGCGAAGAACGTATCGAGAATCGCGCGGGTGCGCTTCTTGAGCGGCTCGGCCAGGATGGGGAAGAACGTCTCCAGACGCTTGTCGAGGTTGCGGACCATCCAGTCGGCACTGGAGAGGTAGTATTCCTCGTGTCCGCCGTTGCGGAAGTAAAAAATACGGGCGTGTTCGAGGTAGCGGTCGATGATGCTGGTGACTTCGATGTTCTCGCTGATTCCCTTCACGCCCGGCCGGAGGCAGCACACGCCGCGGACGTTGAGCTTGATCTTCACGCCGGCCTGGCTGGCGCGATACAGCGCGGCGCAGATCCGCGGGCACTGCAGCGAGTTGATCTTGGCCATGATCTCGCCCGGCTGATGCTTCGTCGAGAGCCTCGCCTCGCGATCGATGAGGTCTTCGATATGCTGGCGGAGGTCGGTCGGGGCGATGACGAGCTTCTTCCAGCCGACGGGCTGGCTGTAGCCGGTCAGCAGGTTGGAAAAGGCGGCGATGTCCACCGTCAGCTCGCGGTCGGTCGTCATGATGCCGATGTCCGAATACAGCCGGACTGTCTTGTCGTTGTAGTTGCCCGTCGATAGGTGCAGGTACCGCCGGATGCCATACTCCTCCCGCCGGACGATCAGCAGCATCTTCGCGTGGGTCTTGAGCCCGGCAATGCCGTAGATCACGTCGGCGCCGGCCTCTTCCAACGCCAGAGCCCAGCGGACGTTCCGCTGCTCGTCGAAGCGGGCCTTGAGTTCGACCAGCACGGTCACCTGCTTGCCGACCTGGGCGGCGCGCATCAGGGCGGCGACGATCGGCGAGTCGCCCGTCGTGCGGTAGAGCGTCTGCTTGATGGCCAGCACGCGCGGGTCGTCGGCCGCCCGGTCGACCAGCTCGACCACCGGGTCGAAACTCTCGTAGGGATGAAAGAGCATCACGTCGCGATCCTGGAGCGTCTCGAAGAGGTCCTCCGAGCCCAGCAGGTCCGCCGGCGGCTGGGGCTTCCACGGCTCGTAGCGCAGGTGTTCGAGGCCTTCACGCTCGGCAATGGAGAACAGCGCTTTGGCATCGAGCAGGGTCTCGATCTCGAACGTGCCCGCGTTGTCGATGTTGACCAGCTTCTGCAGGCCACGCTTCAACGACGTGGCCGTGCCTGCAGAGATCTCCAGGCGAACCACCCGCCGGCGGGTGCGTTGGCGGATGGCTTCGGCGATGTGTTCGAGCAGGTCGCCGGAGTCGTCTTCTTCAAACTCGACGTTGACATCGCCGTCGCGCGTCAGCCGGAATACGCAGGCGTTGCGAATCTCCTGGCCGGGCAGCAGGCCCGCGGCGTGGGTGAGGATCACATCCTCCAGCCGGGCCAGGTGCAAGCCCTGCTCGGCGGGGATCTGGATGAATCGCGGCAGCATGCCCGGAATGGGAATCACCGCCAGGGGCAGCTCGGCCGGGGCGGGCGGCTCGGCCTTGAGTTCCAGGGCGACATGCAACCGGAGCCCCGGCAGCAGCGGCTTGGGGTTCATCTGGTCCATGGCCACGGGCGTGAGGGTCGGCTCGATGTCGCTGGCGAAATACTCCCGCAGGAAGCGTCGCTGCTCGTCGGTCCACTCGGTGGGCTTGAGCAGGAACACCTCGTGATCGCGCAGCTCGGCCAGGGCGCCTTCGATGGCGGCGGACTGATCGGCAACCATCTGCGAAGCCCGGGCGAGGATGCGCTTGATCTGCCCGGCCGGGGTCAGGCCCGCACAATCTTTCTTGCGCACACCGGCGGCGCGGGCCTGGCCCAGCCCGGCCACGCGGATCATGAAGAACTCATCGAGGTTCGAGCTGACGATAGCCAGGAACTTCAGCCTCTCCAGCAGCGGGACCGATTCACTGAGCCCCTCCTGGAGGACGCGATCATTGAATTCCAACCAGCTCAGCTCGCGGTTGATGTAGTTGCGTGGATTGTTCAACGACTTGCTCATGCGTTACTCCATGGGCTGTGGCCGGTGGGTGTTGTGGATTTCTTCCAGGCGGATGCGCATGCCGAAAATTTCCTCGAAGAGGTCGGCCTTGCTCTGCAGGGCGCGGCGTTCGAGACTCAGGTCGGTCGCGCCGCGGACGCGAAGGATGATTTCGTCGCCCTCGCGGACGGCGTCGAAGTCGGCGACCTGCTGGCTGTGGCCTCGTTCGAAGGCATCGGCAATGCGGAGGATGGCGGCGAGCTTGCTGACGACGACGCGCTCGTCGCGCGGCAGGGCGGTGTAGGCGGTGTGGGTCTGTTTGGGGGTGCTGCGGCGGTGGTAGCGGGCGATGTTGGCGACCATCTCCTGCTCGCTGGCCCGCAGGCCGAAGATCTCGCTGTTGCTCAGGATGTAATAGCTGTGCTTGTGGTGCGCCCGACCGTTGACGAACCCGCCGACCTCGTGCAGCAGTGCGGCGATGTACAGCAGCAGCCGGTCGCGCGGGGTGAGGTTGTGGTCGGGCTTGAGTTCGTCGAAGAGGCGCACGGCCAGGTCGGCCACGTGCTCGGCGTGGGCCATGTCCTCGTGATACTTCTGGGCGATGCTCCGGGCCGACTCGATCGTGCTGACATCGCGGCTGGAGTCTTTCTCGCCGATGACCTCCATCGCCAGATCGCGCAGCAGCCCGGCCCGCATCGAGACATCCACCACGATCATCTTGCGGGCCTGGGTCTGCTTGAGCAGGGCGTGATGAACCAGCAGGGCCGGGGTGAGGGTGTCGGCATCTTCGATGGGAATCTTGAACCGCCGAGCCAACTGGTCGGGCTGGAGGTGGGTGATCGTTTCGAGAAACTCCTCGAAGTTCTCTCGCGTGACGACCTTGAGGTGGTCGTTCCGGCCGGGCTGACCGACCTGCCGGGCCAGCAGGCGGGCATCGCCGCCCACGCCGAGGTAGCTGCGCATTTTCTTGACCGGCAGGGTATTGCCCACCGCCGAAACAATGCTCGATACGTGATGGCGGAGCATGTCGGCGGTACGCTCGGGCCTCTCGCCGGCGGTATCGAGCGACTCCTGAATACGGATCGAGCCCAGGGCGAAGCTGCCGGCCGAGACGGTCTTGCCCTTCTGCAGCATGGCCAGCAGCGCACTGCCCCCGCCAATGTCGGCAATCAGCGTGTGGACCTTCGGCAGGGGCACCTTGCCGAAGGCGTCGGTGACGGCCTTGACGGTCAGGCGGGTTTCCTCGGTGGGTTCGATGATCTCGACATCCAGGCCGGTGTTCATGTAGACGCGGTCGAGGAAGGCGTCGGAGTTTCGCGCCTCGCGGACGGCGCTGGTGGCCACGACGCGGGTACGCTCGACCTGGTAGGTGTCGAGTACTTCGCGGTAGCCGCGGAGGATGCTGATCGCGGCGTTCATGCTCGTGCGGGTGAGCTGGTGCTTGACGAAGGTATCCTGCCCGAGGCGGACGGGCAGCGCGGTCCGCTCGAGAGTTTCGACCGACCCGTCGGGCAGGACCTGGCCGATCTCCATGCGGACGGAGTTCGTACCGATGTCGATCACGCCGATGGTGCAGGCGTGGCTTTCGGTGGATTGGGATTCAGCCATGACAGGACTCCTCCGGGCAGCAGCTGGGGTGATGGCAGCTCACGTCGATCCGTCGGTCGATGGCCCGGGCCAGCAGGTCGGCTTTCCTCTGGCCGCCGCGTTGTTCGTCTCGGGCCGGGTGGTGTGCCGTAGCGATAATATCGATATTTGTAGGCTCGATGTCAACCGTCAGCGATTCGACGACGCTCCGGTGGGAGCTGTCCAGCCCGTCGGCCAGGCGGATCATGCCCGCCATGATCTCGACGGCATGGCGGTCGCCTTCCTGCAGCGAGCCGAAGGCGCGGTGGTCGTCTTTGGGCAGGGCCTTGCGGTGGTAGCGGGCGATGCAGGCGACGAGTTCCCGCTGGCGGTCGTCGAGCGGGATGGCCACGGCGCTGCGGATCAGGCGGGCCGAGACCTTGTGATGTTTGCGCTGGCCGTCGAGCCAGCCGATGTCGTGACAGATCGCGGCGATTTGCATCAGCCGGCGGGATTCCTCGCCCAGGCCGTGCAGCTCGAAGAGTCCGTCGAACAGCAGCAGGCTCAGCCGTTCGACCTGCTGGGCGTGGGCTTGTTCGTAGTGACAGGCCTCGGCGAACTGCCGGGCCGCGGCGATGCGGTAGTCATCGCCCAGCTCGCAGCGGCTGGGGTGCCACCGGCCCATGACGTCCTGCAGGTTATGCCCGCGCAGGATCATCTGGGCGAAGGCTTCGGGCAGGCCTCGATCGCGGATGGCGCGGGCGGTGGCCTCGGCGTCGTAGTCCAGCCGGTGCTGCGTGACGGTGATCCCCGTCTCGTCGATGCGCAGCTCGGCCCAGGCGGCCCGCGGGTCGCCACCCTCGGGTCGGCCGACGCTGCCGGGATTCACGAAGCGCACGCCCTGACTCTGCCAGTCGGCCGGGGCGTGGGTGTGGGCGTGGAAGACCGCCTGGACATCCATCGCCCGAGCCAGGCGGACCTGCTCGGCCGGGTCCATCTCAGCCAGCGGCTCGCCGCCGATGGTGTGGTGCGTCAGCAGCATGCGTCGCCCGGCAAGCTCGACGACCTGCTCGTCCGGCAGAGTTTCGAGCCAGCGCCGCTGCCCGGCCGAGAGCTGATGAGCCGCCCAGGTGAAGGCGAAGTACTTTGCCGGCGAGCGGGGCCGATCGGCAGGTCTGCACCGCCCGGCCAGGCGGAGCGCTTTGGCATCGTAATTGCCCAGCAGATTCCGCGCGGTATCCAGCCCGGCCAGGCGGTCGATCACCCCGGCCGGGTCGGGCCCGTAGCCGAGCTGGTCACCCAGGTTCCAGACCGCCTCGCAGCCGGCGGCGCCGGCGGCAGCCAGTACCGCATCCAGCGCGACGGCATTGCCGTGAATGTCTCCCAGCAGTGCGATCTTCACGAGGGGGGCCTCCCCGGCCGGCTGTGGATAATGCGGTAGAGCTCGTCCCAGAACCCCTCGCCCTGCCTCGCCCGCCAGGCGATGCGGAACGTCTCGAACCGCTCGCTGCGGCGGGCCATGCACAGCCGATGGAGTTCGGCGAGCCCCTCGCTGTCGCTGCCCTGGAAGTCGGCGAGGTGTGCGAGGGTCACGTCGACGTCGTGCAGCAGGCCGAGGTCGGCTTGGAACCCCTTGAGCGTTTCAAGGGTCGGCCCGAGCTGACCGGCCCAGATCGGTTCGAGCAGCTCGATGGTGTAGCGCAGTTTTTTGGTCGCCACGCGCATGCGGTGGTGCTTCTCGGCTGCGGCCGGTTCCAGCACCCACGGCTCGAAGGCCAACAGCTCGCGCAGGCGGCGCATGATGCGCGCCCCGGCCAGGGCTCGGACGCGGTCGGTGAAGTCCGCCGGGGGCAACTCCGAGCTGACCCAGGATGATGCCGCCTTGCGGAGCGTAATCAGCGTGCGCTTCCGGGCGAGGCGGTCGATGGTCTCGTCGATGTCCGGCTGGGCACGGCCTCGCCGCTGCCGCAGCGACTCGGTCAGGCTATCGAGGGTCTGCTGGGCCCCGGCCGAGAGGCTCGGCCGATACTCGCCAAGGGCTTCGAGCTGGACGTCGATATCGCGCCCCGGGCCCAGAGCGCGGGTCAGGCGGCGGAGCTGCTTGCGCCACTGGCGGCGGGCCTCGCCGGGCAGGACGGGCTTGAACACCCCCAGCGCAGCGCGCATGCGTCGGCTGGCGACTCGCAGTTTGTGGACGGCCTCGACATCGCCGCGGCGGGCGCCGTCCAGCCGGGCCTCAATGGCGTCGAGCTGGGCGAGAATCGAATCGGCAGCCAGACGCCTGTAGGTGGGGTCTTTGATCGTCGGCATGGGGGGGTATAGTCTACTGGAGAACGTCGGCTGGAACACAGCCAGCCGCGCTAAAGTTCCGCTAAGGCTCGGCGGGCTACTTTTTCTTCGAGCCGTTTTGCTTCTGGACGGCCTGGTGGTACCGCCTGCGAATGTCGGTAATATCCACCGTCGGCTCGGGAAAGCTCATGTCAAGGCTCTTGAGCGTCTCGGCGACGATCTGGCTGATGGCGAGGTTGCGGAACCATTTGTGATTGGCCGGGATGACATACCACGGGGCGAGCTTCGTGCTGCACCGCGACAGCGCCTCTTCGAACGCCGCGGTGTAATCGGCCCAGTAGACCCGCTCCTTGTAATCGCTCTCGGATATTTTCCAGTGCTTGGTCGGGTCGTCGATGCGGCTCTTGAACCGCTTGAGCTGCTCGTCGGCGTCGATGTGCAGGTAGAACTTCAGGATCGTCGTACCCTGGTCGGCGAGCATTTTCTCGAACTGGTTGATCTGCGTGTAGCGTTTCTTCCAGACCTTCTTGGGTACGAGGTCATGCACGCGGACGACGAGCACATCCTCGTAATGGCTGCGGTTGAAGATGACCACCTCGCCACGGCGCGGCGCCTGACGGTGAATCCGCCACAGGAAGTCGTGTCTCGCCTCCTCGGCCGATGGCTGCTTGAAGCCGACCACGCGACAGCCCTGGGGGTTCATGTGGCTGAAGACGTGATTGACCGTGCCGTCCTTGCCGCCGGCGTCCATGGCCTGGAGGCAGATCAGCAGCGACCGCTCGCCCTCGGCATACATGAGGTACTGCTGTTCGGCGAGGTCTTTGCAGTAGTCCTTCAACTCGGACTTGGTCTGCTTCTTCTTGTCGAACTTGCCCGTGTAGCTCGCGTCGATGTCTTTGAGAGAAACCTTGCTGTCCGGCTCGACGATAAACTTCTTCGCGTAATTCACGACGACCTGCCTTTCCGCTCTGCGATTCCCCACCGACCCATCCTAGCTGCCGGACGCGGCAAGCTCAAGGCTCTCCTGCCCCCCACCGGCCTGGCCGACATCAGCGTAAAAAAAAGGTTCATATCCGATTGCGGGGAGGGGATGAGCTCTCAGGGCCGAAGGCCCGGCAGCTTGTAGCCGGGGGCGCGCTCGTCCTCCCGTAGCCTTGGCGAAGGAGGAAGCCCCCGGAAACCGTGTCCCAAAAGCAATGAGCCCCGAAGGGGCGAAAGTCATGTTGGCGGTCGTCTCTGTCGCCCTTTCAGGGCTGGGGGGTTTGCATGACCCTCCGGGGGCTGACGCCCCCGGCTACATACTTTTGCCCCTACGGGGCTTTGAGGAGTTCTCGGCATTGGTCCCAAGACGTTCCCCGGTAATTGGACATGAACCATAAAAAAAG
>CAZCDM010000114.1:4088-7699 GCA_964497475.1 uncultured Planctomycetaceae bacterium | reverse complement strand
TATTATACGCAGCGATAATCGACAAGCTGTACGTTCATCGCCATTGCAATCGCCTTGGTTTGCGGGTTGGAATAGAAGTGCAGCTCTTCGACCCGCCGGGCGGCCATTTCGGGGGAATCTTCCGGCGATGTGTGCGGATAGCCCGGGTGCGTGGCCAACTCGCTTATGCCGGAAGGCACAGCCGCGACGTAACGCTCCCAGTCTTCGAGAGTCAACTCGAAGGGCTTGCCAGAAAGAACGCGATGATAGGCCAGCCGGCGGGACGGAAAACGAATGTTCAACAATACACGGCTGATGAAATCGCACGCGTCATAGTATTTCTGCTTTGGCGCTTCACGCAGCGTGCGCTTCATTTTATCCAGATAAAGAAACGTGGTGACCATTCCATCCGGGGCGGCTATGTAAAATGCACATCGATGGGTACGCATGCGACGGATCGGAAATTGCTTCAGGGTCATCATCGTGGCGACAAAGGGTTGCGGAAACATGGTCGCGTGATGATGGCTGTCGGCGTGGGTGGGCACAAGGCCCGCCTCGATCAATCGGGATACCTGGGCGGAGAGTTCCGCGACGAGTTCGCCTGTGTCGAGCTGGAATCGCCACGCCCGTCGAGCGAGTTCGTCATAGGCCAGGAAATGGCCCGCAGAGTCTACCAGGGACGGGACCTGCTCGGCAGGCAGAACCGGATAGCCTTGCGTGAGGGTCAGATGCACCCCGACGGACAAGGAGGGGGTCTCGGCGGCGAGCTGGACGGCGTACTCCCAGGCGGGCATGTTGGCCATCAGCGTCGTGCTGGTGATGCACCCGTTGCGATGGGCGTGGACGATGCCATCTGTCACCTCGCGGCTGTAGCCGAAGTCATCTGCATTTACGATCAGCTTCTTCATCGTGGATGTTCGAGCAGCCAGGCATAAAACGCCGCGAGCTTCTCCATTTCCTTTTCGGCATACCAGCCCTGCTCCATGAGATGCGATCTGGCTTGTTGGCCCATCCGTTGGCCCTGGTCGGGATCGGACAGGAGCGATTCGATCGCATCGGCGAACGAGGAGGGCTGGCCCGGCTTGGCCAGCAGGCCGTTGAGGCCCGGCTGGAGGTATCGCCGCTCGGGCGGCAGGTCGGGGGAAATCACGGGCAGGCCCATCGCCCAGTATTCGAACATTTTAGTGGCGATATTCTTCTGGAACTTCGGAAGGTCCAGCAGCCCGATCAGGCCGATGCGGCAGGAGTCCAGCAGGGCGGGGATCTGGTCGTACGTCAGTCGGCCTGTGACCTCGATAGACTCCTGGAGGTTTCGTTCGGCGACGTGCTGGTCGAAATGCGCCAGGCTGGGCTTGCCGATGAACAGAGCCCGGACCGCCCGGCCCCGCCGGTGCAGTTCCGCGATGGCATCGAGCAGAACCAACGTGCCGGACGTGTAAGACATCGAACCGAGGAAGGTTACGTCGTAGGCTTTGTCCTTCCACGGCGTGGCCGGGCCGGTGAACAGCGAAAGCGGCGGCACGTTATAAAAAATGTGCTTGCGGGCTTCGGGCATGGCGCGGTGGTCCTCGGCTACGCCCGGATCGGCCAGGACCAGCGCGTCGAACCGGGCTGCGGCCAGCCATTCCAGAAGCACGATCAGGTACTTGGCGATGTGCCCGAGGGGAAACGGCAGGTAGGACTTCATCGTCATGAACGAAGCGATATCCTCGTGGGCGTCGTAGACGACCTGCCGGCCGGTGAACCATTTGATCGCCAGGCCGACCGGCAGCAGTTCGACATCCACGAGGTGATAGACCTCCGCGTCGATGCGAAGAAGCCGCCGCAGCATGCCAAAGACATTGCACGCGTTCAGGAAGCGTTTGAACCGGCTGGCGGGTTTGGGCAGAGGAACGAGGTCAATGCCGTTCATGACGGCTGGCTCGTCGGTCGTTACGGCGAAGGTCACCTCATGGCCGGCATCGGCCAGGGCGCGACACTCCTTGTACAAAAAGCGATGGTCGTGAAGGGGGTGTACCGTCGTGACGAAGCAGATTTTTGCCATGGCAACGTCGCAATCATTCTGTAACCGAACGGCCTGGAGGGGGCAGTACACAAGGCGGCGCTGCCGTCAATTGACGCCCTTGACCGGATCGTGTAAACTCGATGCAGGAGTATAGCATGGCCCGTCCGATCCTGCAAAAAGAGACCTCCCTGAGTCGTTCGCTGTACAACCGCTCGCCGGTGTTCGTCCAGAATGCCTTCGCGAGCATTTACGGCTGGGCCAAAAACCGCTTCCGCTACACCCGCGACACGCAGCAATGGGAAGCCTTCTACCGCCAGGCCGCCACCTGGCCGAAAGATCGGCTGCGGGCCTACCAGCTCGAACGCCTCCGCCTTGCCCTGCGGAACGCTGTCGATCACGTGCCGTTCTACCGCGACCGCTTCGCCGAGGCGGGCCTGAGCCCCGAGGACATCCGCAGCCTCGACGACATGCAGCAGCTGCCGCTGCTGGACAAATCCACCATTCGCGAGCAGGGCCAGCAGCTCATCAGCAACGAGGTCGACCCGGCCAGGCTCTTCGCCCACCCCACCAGCGGCAGCACGGGCATGCCGATGACGCTCTACCACGACCGCGCCACCTCGAACCACAAATACGCCTACGTCTGGGCGCGGATGAGGCCCGGCCTGGACCGCTCCATGCGGCACGCCAACTTCACCGGGCTGGAACTCATCCCGCCCGACCAGAACCGCCCGCCCTACTGGCGGATGAATCACGCCACCGGCCAGCGGCTCTACTCGGTGTTCCACATGAACGACCAGACCCTGCCCGGCTATGTCGAAGACCTCCGCCGGTTCCAGCCGGACTGGATTTACGGCTACCCCTCGGCGATCTACCTCCTGGCGGAGTTCATGCTGCGCAAGGGCATCGAGTTCGGCCGACCCGTTCTGGCGGTGATTACCTCCGCCGAGCAATGCCTCCCCGAGTTCCGCCAGGCCATCGAAGCCGCCTTCCACACCAAGCTCTGGGACGAGTACGGCCAGGGCGAGATGACCGCGATGGCCTTCGAGTGTTCCTGCGGCTACCTCCACGAGTGCGTCGATTTCTGCGCGATGGAGTTCATCGACACCGGCCAGCGAGAGGGCAAGAAGCTCGTCTGCGAAATTGTCGGCACGAACTATTGCAACCACGCCTGGCCGCTGATCCGCTACGCCCCGGGCGACCTGGCCCTGATCGACCCCGAGGCCACCTGCCCCTACCACCGCCCGGGTCGACTCATCGAGACCATCTACGGCCGGACCGCCCACTTCCTGCTGGCCAAGGACGGCACGCGGTTCCCGAACATCTCCGTCATCGCCAAAAAGTGTCGCCACCTCAAGGGCCTGCAGTGCGTGCAGGACCACGCCGGCCGCGTCACGCTCCGGGCCGTGCCCGCCGACGACTATGACCGCGCCGCCGACGAGCCGCACATGATCGAACAGTTCCGCAAGAAGTTCGGCGGCCCGGAGCGCATGGACATCGACGTCGAATACGCCGACGACCTGCTGCGGACCTCCAGCGGCAAGGTGCTGATGATCGTCTCACGCCTCAGCGATGAGCAAAAGGCCGCCGCGACCCCCACCGCATGAACATTCTTTACGTCCATCAGCAC
>CAZCDM010000114.1:0-3988 GCA_964497475.1 uncultured Planctomycetaceae bacterium | reverse complement strand
GGCATCGAGGTAGACCCCCTGCCGGTGCGATACGACAATCGCATGGGGTTCCTGGCTCGGCTGATCGCTTTCGTCCGCTTCGCTATCCTTGCGATGCTGCGTGCAGCCCGGGCCAGCCAGGCCGATGTCATCCTCGCGACCAGCACACCGCTGACGGTGGCCCTGCCGGCTCTGGCGGGCAAGTGGATCGCCGGTCGGCCGATGGTCTTCGAGGTCCGCGACGTCTGGCCCGATGCAGCCGTCGACGCCGGCGTGCTCCGCAACCCGATGCTGACCTTCCTTGCCCGCGTCCTGGAGACGATCACCTACCGGGCCGCCGATCACATCGTGCCGCTTTCGACCGGCATGGTCGACCGCCTGCGTCGCAAGGGCGTCCCGGCCAGCAAGATGACCGTCATCCCCAACGGCTGCGACCTGGCGAGCTTCGCCCCCGACCCGCAACGACGCGACAAGGCCCGCCGCGACCTCGACGCCGGCGACGACTGCATCATCCTCTACGTCGGAGCGGTCAGCCTGGCCAACGACATGCCATTCCTCGCGGAAGGGATCGAACAGATGTCCGAGACGACCGGCCTGCAGTGGTGGTTCGTCGGCGGGGGCAATCGGCTGGACGAGCTCAAACGCCGCCTGGCCGGGCTCGACCGACCGCCGGTGCGGTTCTTCGGCCCGCAGCCCAAGGCAGAGATCCCCCGGTACATGGCCGCTGCCGATGTGGGCGTCGTGAGCTTCCTGCCCACGCCAACCTACTACGAAAACTCGCCGAACAAGTGCTTCGATTACCTCGCCGCCGGACTGCCGGTGGTTTTCAATCGCACCACCTGGCTCGCCCCGGCCCTGCGGGAATTCCAGGCCGGCTGGGTCGTCGCCGAAAACACGCCCGCCGCCATGGCCCGGCTGCTGCGCAAGCTCGCGACAGGCCCCGACCGCCTCGCCACAGCCGGACAAAACGCCCGCCGCCTCGCCGAAGCCCGCTTCGCCCGCGACGACCAGGCCCGAATCTACCTGAACCTGCTGACACCCATCGCCCACGGAGAGCCCCATGCCCGACGTCCATGATCTTCCGATGGTAAGCGTCATCATCCCCTGCCGCAACGAAGCCGACTTCATCGAGATCACCATCGGCAGCGTGCTGGCCAATGACTACCCGCCCGAAAAGTTTGAGGTTCTCGTCATTGATGGACTTAGCGATGACGGCACGGCCGAAGTCGTGGCCGAACTGTCCAAGGATGATAGCCGCGTTGAACTCTTTGCCAATCCAGAACGGATCGTGCCGCATGCAATGAACAAGGGCATTGCGGAATCCTGCGGTGACATCATCATCCGTATCGACGGCCATGCCAAGGTTGCCCCTGATTTCATACGCCAGAGTGTCGCGACGCTGCAAGCCCACGAAGAGGCCTGGTGTGTCGGCGGTGCGATCGAAACTGTCAACGCTCGTTTCATTGGCAAGGCCATTGCCGCGGCCATGTCCTCGCCCGTTGGCGTAGGCAATGCCATGTTTCGTCTCGGCCAGTACGAAGGACACGTCGATACCATCGCCTTCGGAGCTTACTGGAAATGGGTATTTGATAAGATCGGCCTGTTCGACGAAGAACTCGTTCGTAACCAGGACGACGAATTAAACATGCGGCTGATTCTGGGGGGTGGTAAAATCTGGATGTCCAGGGCGATTCGAAGTTGGTATTACCCGCGTAGCAACCTTCGGAAACTCTGGCGGCAGTATTTTCAGTACGGCTTCTGGCGAATCCGCACGATGCAGAAGCACCGCCGCCCAGCCACGCTTCGGCAGATCGCCCCCCTGCTGTTCGTGCTGATCTGGATCACACTGATCGGAAGCAGCCTGCTGTGGTGGCCGATGGGCTGGGCGCTGGCGGGCTTTGCCGCGATCTACCTGCTGGCGCTTCTGGCCGGAGCAGTCGATGTGGCCCGCAAAGCCGGCCTGAAAGAAGCCCTGCTTGCCCCACTGATCTTCATGATTCTTCACTTCGCGTACGGGTTGGGCAGCCTCAAGGGGATTGTATGGTTCCTACTCCTGCGTCGGGGCGGCAAGATCAAGGGGGCCGACCATGCCCTCTCTCGCTAGCGCTTTGATCCGAGAATGGAATAGACCAGCACGCGATGCTTGCGGATGCGAACGTCGGCGAAATGCTTGCGGAAAAAATCGTGCTGGCGGCGCGTAATACCGAAATACCGCTTGCCGTACTCGAAGTTGCCCCGGTGAATCAGCAGGCCTCGCAGCCAGATGGCGAAATCGCTGCCGCGGACATTTTCCAGAAAGGCGACCTTGCCCCCGGCGGCGAGGTGTTGTTCGAGCGTCGCGAGGAATCCGTCGAGATGCTCGATCGACCAGAGTACGCTCTTGGTGAAGATTACGTCGAAGTGCTGCCCGGCGATGGCGTCGAAGCCGCCGTCGGTTTCACGCAGAGTGACGTTGTCGGCTACGTTCCACTTGGCCACTTCCGCGGCGGCCTGGTCGGTTGGGCCCTTTTGCAGCATGGTCACGCGGGCACCGCACATGGCCAGCAGGCTGGTCATTCGGCCGGAGCGGCCTCCGATTTCCAGCACCCTCTTGCCCTGGAGGTCGCCAAGGAACTCCAGCGCCTCTCGCACCGGCGATCGCCACAACCAGGGCCTCCACTCGACGAAGTAGTCCAGGTCCAGCGTCTTGCCCGACGCCGTGGTGAACGTGTGGCTCATGGGCGTACCTCCGCCGGGCCGATGGTGGCGATGAAGTCGACACTGCGGCGGGCGGTTTTCGCATTGGCCCGGGGGTGCGTGGGCAGGTTGACGACCTCGCGGCAGGCTTGCTCGGCCTGGAGGCAGAGGCCCGGCTCGTAGCCGTAGGCTTCCATGGGCGTCTCGGCCGGGTGCAGCGGGCACTCAAACCACGTGCCGAGTTCGACCAGGTGCTTGGGCGCTTCGGCAATGGCCCGGTCCTTGTCGGCCACCCGCACCGGGTATCGCACCCAGACGGGCTCGGCCCGGTCATCGAGTTTCGGCGCAGCAAAGCCTGCCTCGGCGAGCAGCGCAGCATACCGACGACCCATCTGGCGACGATGGGCGAGGTTGGCCTCGACGCGGCGAAGCTGTCGCAGGCCGGCGGCGGCCTGGCCGGCGGACATGCCGGTGAAAAAGTCTTCCGGCATGGTGGGCTGGAATTCGCAGGTCGCGCTCGAGCCGACCACCACGCCCCGGCGGGTCAGCCAGCGGAACAGCTCGGTCGCGAAGGCGGTCGTCCGCGGGTAGATGAAGCTGCGGTAGACCAGCCGCTGGATGGCGAGCATGCGGGCGGCCTTGGGCGAGGGCAGGCGGAGCTGCTCGTTGCAGATTGCCTCGACGCGGGCGGCGAGGTCGGCGTTGTTGATCGTCGCCATGCCGCCGATGCCGGTGGTGAAGGGCTTGTTCCACTGGAACGACCAGTAGGCGGCCTGGCCGAACGTGCCGCAACGCTGGCCGGCGAAGGTACTCCCCAGGGCCAGGCAGCAATCTTCGATCAATGCCAGGCCATGCCGCTCGGCGATGTCGACGTAGGCTGTCATGTCGCACGGAAAGCCGTAGGTGTGCTGCGCGACAAGGACCTTGGTCTGCGGCGTGATGAGTTGTTCGACCAGCTCCGGGCGGGCGTTGAAAGTGTGCGGGTCGATGTCTGCATAGCGAGGCCGCCCGCCGAGATACATCACCGGGTTGACGTCCATCACGCAGGTATAGCCGGGCAGGATGACCTCGTCGCCCTCGCCCACGCCCAGGGCGCGGAGGATGGCGTACATGGCGACGCGGCCTTTCCAGAAGGCGAAGGCCCGGCCTGCGCCGAGCCACTCGGCGAAGGCCTGCTCAAAACGATGGACGGTTGCGTGGGACATGATGTGCAATGCGATTGTACCAGAAGATTGTGTATCAGGGGGATTTCTCCGGCTGGCTGATGGGCAAACACTGAAGGGCACTTTGAAAAATTCAAATTCGGATATCGCGTAGGATTTTCGCTTTCTGG
>CAZCDM010000113.1:0-7749 GCA_964497475.1 uncultured Planctomycetaceae bacterium | reverse complement strand
AGAGGGTGGACGAAATCGCGGCGGATTCATACACTACCATCACCCGGGCTGGACATGCCCGGCCGATCATCGAACCAACCGAAAGGACAACCCATGGCTACCAAATCCATCGACCAGATCGACCCCGCCGGCAAGACCGTGCTGATGCGCGTGGACTTCAACGTCCCGCTCAAGGACGGGCAGGTCACCAACGACAAACGCATCGTCGCAGCCCTGCCGAGCATCAAAAAGGTGCTCGACGCGGGCGGCAAGCTCGTGCTGATGAGCCACCTCGGCCGACCCAAGGGCGAGGTCAAGCCCGAGTTCTCCCTCCAGCCCGCCGTCGACAAGCTCGCCGAGCATCTCGGGCAGGAGGTCCAGCTCGGCCCGGCCGACGCCATCGCCGGCGAGGAAGCAAAGAAACTCGTTGTCGCCCTCCAGCCCGGACAGGTGCTCTGCCTGGAAAATGTCCGCTTCGATAAACGCGAAGATACCAAGGAAGACCTCGCCCTGGTCGAGCAGTTCGGGCGCGAGCTGGCCGATCTCGGCGGTGACGTCTACGTCAACGACGCCTTCGGCACCTGCCACCGCAAGCACGCCAGCATGTGGGGCTGCCCCAAGGCCATGAAGGCCGACGGCAAACCGACCGTAGCCGGTTATCTCGTCGAGAAGGAAATCCGCTACCTCCACGAAGCCGTCGCCGAACCCAAGAAACCCTTCGCCGCCATCCTCGGCGGAGCCAAAGTCTCCGACAAGATCAAGCTCATCGACTCGCTGCTGGACAAGTGCGATTCGATTCTCATCGGCGGGGCGATGGCCTACACGCTGCTCAAGGCCGGCGGCCATACCGTCGGCACGAGCCTCGTCGAGGAAGATCAGGTCGAGCCGATGAAGGATCTGCTGGCCAAAGCGGGCGAGAAGCTTATCCTGCCGGTCGATCACGTCTGTGCGGCCGCCTTCGATAGCGACGACGCCCAGACCGTCGAGTCGGCTGACATTCCCGACGGGCTGATGGGCATGGACATCGGGCCGAAGACCATCGAGAAGTACACCGGCATCGTGGCCGCAGCCGGTACGGTCGTCTGGAACGGGCCGATGGGCGTCTTCGAACGCGCCCCCTACGCAGCCGGCACGAAGGCCGTCGCCGAAGCTCTCGCCAAAGCCACCGACGCCGGCACGGTCAGCGTCATCGGCGGGGGCGACTCGGCCACTGCCGTCGAGCAGTTCGGCCTGGGCGAGAAGATGACCCACGTCTCCACCGGTGGCGGGGCCAGCCTGACCTACCTCGAAGGCAAGGCCATGCCCCCCATCGAGATTCTCGACCAGGACTGAGCCACTCCGAAGAGTGCATCCCGCATCGGCCGGCGCTCTCGGGCGTCGGCCGATTTTATGCGCCGTCCTCGGGCGCAGCGCGACGCCAGGTAACGATCAGCACGGCCGTCAGAATGACCGCCCCGGCCAGCCAGGTCGAGAGGCCCGTGATCCACAGGGGCTTTTCCTGGGCGTAGGGCAGGCGGGTGGTCGAGGCGATCAGCCCCAGCCCGGCCAGGCTCAGCCCGCAGGCCACCCATGCCAGGGGCCTGGCCCAGGTGCGCCGCTCCATCGCCCACAGGAAGGCGGTCTGAATACCCACCACCATCGCCCCCAGCAGCACGAGCTGCATCGCGTAGCCGTGAGCGGTCACGGGCCAGATGGCCTGCGTCCAGATATTCACCAGCACGAGACAGACCGGCAGCAGCACGCAGATGAGCATGGTCCGGCCGCGGCCTTGCAGCAGAAAGACCCCGGCCATGATGACCGCGATGGGAATGTCCAGTGCGTCGACCAGCCGGGTGGGCACGGGGGCACGACCCTGGTCGATCAGCCAGGCCACCCCGGAGATGCCCGCCAGTGCTCCACAGGCGATCAGCCCGGCCGGGCGAGCCCACCACCGCGCGAAGGGCCGGGGGATGTTCCGTGTTTTCGCGTCAGCGATCATCAGGCCGACCATTACCGCCGCCCAGGCCCCGAAGACGATCAGCATCCGCAGCGTCGCCAACGGCCCTTCGAGCGTCTGGCCGGTCACGGTTTTCTTGCCCTCTGCCTCGAGGGCCTCGTTGACCAGGTCCCGATGTGCATCGCTGATGGCCAAAACCCACGCGTCAAATGTTCGCTCGGGAACGATCACAGCCCGGGAGTCCATCACCAGCCAGCAGCCAAGCAGGATCGCCCCGCCGACGGCGGCGGTGAGAACCACGCCCGGAATGCGGCGGATGAAATGCACCAGCAGCGCGTTGACTACGCCGACGACCAACCCCGTAGCTGCGCCGGCCAGGCAGCTGAACGTCGGGCTCAGCCCCGCACAGATCAGCCCGGCTGCGACCAGGCCCGAGACGCCCATCGTCGCCCAGAGGCTCAGATCGACCGTCCCGTACCGCCAGGCCAGCAGGAACCCCGTCGTCGCCGGCAGCAGCGGGCTGGCCAGGAGGTTGGCGATGTCCCACTGGTTGCCGCCACCGAGCTTGCTCCAACCGGGCAGCAACGCTACGGCCAGCCCCGAGAGAACCAGCACGTTGAACAGGTCGTACCAGGCCCGTCGCATGAAGGAGGAATAGCGGAATGTTTCACGAATGGTTCCCACGGGTTTGTTATCGTCGATCGGGGGGGAGGCAATCAAGAAAGCCTCAACGGTGCACTCAGCGATTCATGGTCCAGATCGTATAGTTCAGAACGCCGGCGAAGGAAATCCACGCCAGGTACGGCAGCAGGAGCACCGCAGCCAGCAGCCGGCGGCGGTAGAACAGCAGGATCGTCAGAGTCACGGTAATCCAGAGCAGCCCCAGCACCGCCAGGGCCAGGTCCAGCCGATGCAGGAGGAAAAACACCGGCGACCAGAGGACGTTGAAGAGCAGTTGCACCAGCCAGGCGGTCAGGGCCTTGCTCCGCGCCGGGCAGGCCGGCTCTCGCCACACCAGCCAGGCCGAGATGGCCATCAGCGTATACAGCACCCACCACACCGGGCCGATGATCCACCCCGGCGGAGTCCAGGAGGGCTTGGCCAGCGCGTCGTACCACGGCCCGGGCTGCGTGCTCAGCCCGGCCAGGGCGGCCAGGAGATACGTCACCCCCGTAAAGACAATCAGCCCAAGAATCGCTCGCTTGCTGCTGGTCATGTCCTCGTCATCCTACACCACGCCCGGCTCGGCCGCCAGTGAGGCCGATGGCATCACGCGCCGGACCGCCCCGTCAGCAGCAACAGCGCCTTGCGGGCGGTGCTCTGCTGGAAGGCGGCGATGGCCTCGGCGGTGGAGTAGATGTGCACGCCGATGGCGCGGCGGTGAAGAAATTCCGTCAGCTCTTCCGGCAGGGGTTCTTCAAAGCAGTCGGCGCCGATGAACAGCTCCTCCGGGCCGTGCTTGATGGCCTTGGTAAGGTCCTTGACCGAAAGCTCGGCCGGGCTGGCCAGGCGGGGAGCGTCCTCGGACTTTTTCCGCGGGCGACTCTTGGTGTTCACGCGGACGATCACATCGCCATGATACACCTCCTCGCCGACGGTGACGGTATCGTCGGCCAGGTCCACCCTCGGATAATCCATCGGCGGCAGCGTCGTGCGGTCCAGCGGGGCCAGGCCAACTTCCATCATCGCCATGGCCGCCGCGCCCAACACGCCCGCGTCATCGCCCAGGGCCGAAAGCACCAGCCGCGTCGGGTCGCGCCGCGAGAAGTACGGGTCGCCGCGGAGGGTCTCCTCGATACGGTCCATCATCAGCGAGCCGCACGCCTCGATCACGCCGCCGCCGAGAATGATGACGTCCGGCTCGAAGATATGTCGCAGCGTGATGCACCCCAAGCCCAGCACATGGGCTGCGCGGTACATCACGTCGGTGACGACGTCGTCCCCGGCCTCGAGCGCCTTGTAGAGCATGTTGCTGCGGATGCGATCCTTCGGCCCGTCGAGCCATTTCGTGAGGATGGTTTTCCGGTCGGCTTCGATGGCGGCCCTGAGGTCGCGCTCGATGGCGGTCCGCGAGGCCAGGGCTTCGAGGCAGCCTCGATTCCCGCACCCGCACAACGGCCCGTCGATCTGCACGATCATGTGGCCGATTTCCGTCGCGCTGTAGTTGCGATGCTGGATCATCCCCCCATTGGCGAAAATGCCTCCGCCAATGCCCGTGCCCACGAACATGCCGATCGCACAGTCGGCCCCGCGGGCTGCCCCGAGCCATCGCTCGCCCAGGGCGGCGGCATCGCAGTCGTTGGCCACAGCCACGTCCGTGCCGAACGCATCGACCAGCGGCTCGCGGAGGTCGATCCCGCTGATGGTGATATTCGGGGCCGCGTCGATGGTGTGCGTGCGGAAGTCCAGCAGCCCCGGCACGGCCAGGCCGATCGCCTCGATGGTCTCGACGTCCGCGTCGGCCTTGTCCAGCAAGCCGCTGACGGTCGCGAGAATCGCCTCGAGAACCTCATCCCGCCCGGCCCCGGGAGGCGTGCGGTCCTTATTGCGTTTGAGCACCTGCCCCGATGCGTGCACCAAGGCTGTGGTGATATTCGTGCCCCCTACGTCAATGCCGATAAATCGCGATCCGTCGTTCATGGCCGGATTGTATCGCCCCGCCGCCAAGGCGTCAAACACCCCCCATCGGGTTACGATTTAATTTTCTTGGGCTTGCAGAGATCCTTTTTCTTTTTGCTGACGGCGTCGCACTTTTTGCATTGGTATCGCCCGGGCTTGGGCTTGTTTTTATTTTTCCCTTTGAGGCAGCTCATGGCGGGTCCTTTCGCTGGGGTCGCTCTGTACAGTAGTCTAGGACGCAGCCGGGGCGAAACCAAATCGCCGGGCGATTATTCCTCGTCCGCCGTCATGGGGTGATGCTGGCTGACCAGCTCGGCCGGGGGCAACTCGCCCGTCCACACCCAATGCCACCCCCTGCGGATATCATTGCCGATGAGGTACAGGCAGGGCACGACCAGCAGCGTCAGCAGCGTGGCAAAGCTCAGGCCGAACGTAATCGACACGGCCATGGGCTTGAGGAACTGCGCCTGGAACGACTGCTCAGCCAGCAGCGGCGTCATGCCCGCCACGGTCGTCACCGTCGTCAGCAGGATCGGCCGGAACCTCGCCCGGGCGCCCTCGGCCACGGCTGCGACAATGCCATCGCCCTCGCGCACGCGATTGTTGACCATGTCGATCAGCACCAGCGAATCGTTCACCACAATGCCCGACAGCGCCACCATGCCGAACATGCTCAGCAGCGTCACGTCGAAGCCCAGCACCCAATGGCCGATCGTCGCGCCGATCAGCCCGAACGGGATCGCCACCATCACGATGATCGGCTGGAGGTAGCTGCGGAAAATCGTCGCCAGGATCGTGTAGACCCCCAGCAGCGCCACCGGGAACCACACCCGCAGCGAGCCGAGCGATTCGGTCCGCTGCTGTCGCTGGCCTCGCAGGTCGACGCTCGCGCCGGGCACGCCCTCGACGGCCTGGGCGAAAAATCCCTCGCCCTGCAAGGCCGTTAAAATCTGCTCGGCGTTGGCGACGTCCTCATCGACGTCGGCCTGGACCGTGACCACGCTCTTGCCCCCCACCCGCCTCAGCGTCGTGTAGCCCCGCTCGATGGACACGTCGGCCAGTTCGGTAAAGGGAATCTCACTGCCGTCGGGCAGGCGGATGCGTTTGTCCTCGACGTTGCTCAGGCTGCGTCGCCGCCCCTCGGGGTAGCGGACCATCACCTTGACTTCATCGCGGCCGCGCTGAATCTCGATGCTCTCGTTGCCGTAGAACGCGTCGCGCAGCTGGGCGGCGAGGATCTGCTGATCGACGCCGAGCGTGTAGGCTGCCCGCGTGGGTACGATGCGCAGCTCCCGCTTGCCCGGCAGGGCGTCGTCCTCGATGTCGAACACGCCGTCGAACGTCGCCAGCCGCTGCTTGACTTTCTCGGCGATGGCCTTGGCCTGGTCGGTCGAATCGGCCAGCACGCGCACCTCCAGCGGCGTACCGCCCGGCCCGCCGCGGAACGCCCCGAACGTCCAGCTCAACGCCTCCGGCGGACGTTGTGCGTTCTTGCGCCACTGGCTGGTGATGACCTCGCTGCGGAGCCTTGGGCCGCGCTTTTCCGTCGGCAGCAGCTCGACAACCACCTCGCCGACGTGCCCGCCACTGTCGCCGCCGGATCGGCCGGACTGCTGGCCCAGCAGCGAATAGACCCGCAGCACAAGCGGCTCGCCCGTGGCGGTGGTGAACTGCTCATTGAGCTGCTTGGCCGAGCGCGTCAGCTCGCGGACGACCTGCTCGGTTCGCTCGAAGGGCGTGCCCGTCGGCAGCTTGACGGCCGCCTTGATCGTGTCCGACTCGACCTTGGGGAAAATCGTCAGCGGGATGAACCCGCCGCGCAGCGCACCGACCATCACCAGCAGCAGAGCGATGCAGATGGCTACCGAGACGTATCGCAGCCGCGTGGCCCGGCGGTACAGGCCCATAAAGGCCGTGTCGATGAACCAGGCGATGGAGCGATCGAGCCGGTCCCGAACGGCCTGGCTGCGCCGGCGGATCGCGCCGCGCCACCCGGTTCGAACACCCTCGGCCAGGGCCAGTCGATTGCTCAGGCTGTGCTTGAGGTGCGCCGGCAGGATCAGCAAACACTCGACGAGCGAAAACGCCAGGGTCAGAATCACCACGCCCGGCAGCTGGCTGATGAACTTGCCCATCGTACCCTCGATGAAGAACAGCGGCGCGAAGGCCAGCCACGTCGTCATCACCGCACCCACGACCGGGAAGGTCACCATCCGCGTGCCGTCCAGGGCGGCCACGTCCGGTCGGTCGCCTTTTTCAAAGCGGGCGAAGACATTCTCGCCCACGACGATCGCGTCATCGACGATCAGCCCCAACGCCATAATCAGCCCGAACATGCTCAGCACGTTCAGCGTCTGGCCGGTCATGTACATCACCATCAGCGTGCCGAAGATCGAAATCGGTATGCCCAGCGCCACCCAGAAGCTCAGCCGCAGCCCCAGGAACAGCCAGAGCACCAGCACCACCAGCACCAGCCCCTGCGTGCCGTTGCGGATCAGCAGGTCGAGGCGGTCGGCGACGGTTTTCGACAGGTCCGACCAGACGGCCAGACGAATGCCCTCCGGCAGTTGCGGCTGCTTTTGGGCGATGAACCCCCGCACGCGTTTGGCAATGCGGATGATGTCCTCATCGCCGGTCTTGTAGACGCTGACGACTGCGGCCGGCTCACCGTTGAACAGCCCCGCCCGGTCGACGTCTTCGAACGCCTCGCGCACCGTGGCCACGTCCCGCAGCCGCAGCACCGTGCCGGCGGCCAGGGAGACAATGGGAATCTCCTCGTACTCCGCGGCGGTGTACTTCTGCCCGACAATCCGCAGGGCGTACTCGCCGGTCTGCGTACGCACCCGCCCGGCCGGCAAGTCGAAGCTGTTGTCCCGCACCCGCCGGGCCACCTCGCCCATCGTCAACCCGTACCGCCGCAGCGTCTCCTCGTCAATCTCGATGCTGATCTCATAATCCCGCACGCCGGTGACCTCGGCCTGGGAGATATCCGGCAACTGTGTCAGCTCATCCTTGATGTCCTGGGCGATCTCCTTGAGCGTCCGCTCCGAGGCCTGGCCGAACACCGCCACCTGCACCACGTGAATCCGCCGCGTGACCTCGCGGACAACCGGGTCTTCGGCATTGGCTGGAAACTCGATCTTGTCGACCTCGCTCTGGACCTCATCGAGCACCTTGCGGACATCCGAGCCGCCATACAGTTCCAAGGTCACCGT
>CAZCDM010000112.1:0-7865 GCA_964497475.1 uncultured Planctomycetaceae bacterium | reverse complement strand
GCCTTCATGAAGGCCGCCATGGCCGAAACCAACGCCATCTTCGGCGGCGAGCTGTCCGGCCACAGCTACTTCCGCGAGAACTTCTACGCCGACTCGGCGGCGATCGTCCTGGCCCGAGCCCTGTCGGTCCTCTCAGCCAGCGACCAGCCCCTCAGCGAACTCGTCGCCCCCCTGCAGGTCTACAGCCACTCCGGCGAGATCAACTTCGAGGTCGACGACAAGGGCGCCAAGATGAAGGAAATCGAGCAGGCCCTGCCCGGCGGCACGGTCGATCATCTCGACGGCGTGACCGTGACCTTCGAGGACTGGTGGTGCAATGTCCGCCCGAGCAATACCGAGCCGCTGCTGCGGCTGACCCTCGAGGCCGAGACCCCCGAGCTGATGAACCAGCACCTCGACGAAGTCAAAGCGATCCTCGGCGAGCCCGTCGATCACTGATCGCCGAGGCGGTCAGCCAGCCGATGACTTGCCCTGCGCCTGGGCGAGATGCTCGCGGAGGAATTGGCCGGTGTAGCTTTCTTCGACTTCGATCACCTTCTCGGGCGTGCCCTCGGCGACGATCTGCCCGCCGCCCTGGCCGCCCTCGGGGCCGATGTCGATGATCCAGTCGGCACATTTAATCACGTCGAGATTGTGTTCGATGATGATGATCGTATTGCCCATGTCCGCCAGCCGGTTGAGCACCGTCATGAGATTGTGGATGTCGGCAAAGTGCAGGCCCGTCGTCGGCTCGTCCAGCACGTACAGCGTATGGCCGGTGGAACTCTTGCCCAGCTCGCTGGCGAGCTTGACCCGCTGGGCCTCGCCGCCGGAGAGCGTCGTGCTGCTCTGGCCGATCTGGACGTAGCTCAGGCCCACGTCGGCGAGGGCTTTGAGCAGCTGCTTGATCTTCGGGAAGCTGTCGAAAAAGTGCAGGGCCTCTTCGATCCGCATGGCCAGCACGTCGGCGATGGTCTTGCCCTTGTAGCGGATTTCCAGCGTCTCGCGGTTGTACCGCGCCCCGCCGCATTCCTGACACGTCACGTAGACGTCCGGCAGGAAGTGCATCTCGATGCGTTTGACGCCCTGGCCCTGGCAGGCTTCGCAGCGGCCGCCCTTGACGTTGAAGCTGAACCGCCCGGGCTTGTAGCCGCGGATTTTCGCCTCTCGCGTCTTGGCGAAGAGCTGGCGGATGAGGTCGAACACGCCGGTGTAGGTCGCCGGGTTGCTTCGCGGCGTCCGGCCGATGGGCGACTGGTCGATCTCGATCACCTTATCGACATTGCTCACGCCGAGGAGTTTTTTGTGCTCGCCGGGGCGGTCCTTGCTGTTGTACAGCCGCCGCTTGAGAGCCCGCAGAAGCGTCTGGTTCACCAGCGTGCTCTTGCCCGAGCCCGACACGCCCGTGACGCACAGAATACCGCCCATCGGGAACTTCACAGAGATGTCCTTGAGGTTGTGCTCCGAGCAGCCGCGGATTTCCAGGCCGTTCTTCTTGGAGACCTTGCGTCGTTTCTCGGGCGTCTCAATCGCCAGCCGCCCGCTGAGGTATCGCCCGGTGATCGACTCGCGGGTCTGGCAGATGTCCTCGAAGCTCCCCTGTGCCACGACGCGCCCGCCATGGCTGCCAGCGGCCGGTCCGATGTCGATCAGCTCATCGGCCGCCCGAATCGTACCCTCGTCATGCTCGACGACCAGCACCGTATTGCCCATATCCCGCAACCGGACCAGCGTGCGGATGAGCCGCTGGTTATCCCGCTGGTGCAGGCCGATGGTCGGCTCGTCGAGGACGTAGCACACGCCCACCAGCCCGCTGCCGACCTGCGTAGCCAGGCGGATGCGCTGGGCCTCGCCGCCGGAAAGCGTCGCCGACGTGCGGTCCAGCGAGATATAACCCAGCCCGACGTCGGCCAGGAAGTTCAGCCGGTGGAGAATCTCGCGGAGGATCATCTCGGCGATCTGCGACTTTTCCTCGTCCAGCTCCAGGGCGTTGAAAAACGCCCGCGCGTCCTGAATGCTCAGGCCGGTGATTTCATCGATGCCGCACCCGCCGACCTTGACCGCCAGCGACGCCCGCTGCAGCCGGGCCCCGCCGCAGGCCGAGCAGGACTGCTCGGACATGAACCCGTGCAGGCGGGCCTTGACGAACTCGCTGTCGGTCTTGGCCCAGCGGCGGTTGAGGTTGGGGATCACGCCCTCCCAGTCCTTGCTGCCGTGCAGCAGTTCCTTGCGCTGCCGGGCGGTGAGGTCCTCAAACGGCGTGTCGGGCGAGATTTCGTGCTTGCGGCAGAACTTGCGAATCTGCCGGTTGTAAAAAATGTTCATCCGCTTGCCGCCGTGTCGCCAAGCGTCGATGGCTCCGCCGGAGAGCGTCTGCTTCGCGTCGGGCACGACCAGGTCGGGGTCGAATTCGAGGATCGTCCCCAGGCCGTCGCACTCCGGGCAGGCGCCGTAAGGGCTGTTGAAGCTGAACATCCGCGGCTGCAGGGCCGGGAGGTTCACCTCCGGGTGCTTGGGGCAGGCGTAGGTGGCGCTGAAGAGCCAATCCTTCCAGTCGCTGTAATCAATGCCGTCGCGCCCCTCGTTCAGGTCGTCCTTCTCGGCCGGCTCGTGGGTGATAATCACCAACCCGTCGGCCAGGTTCAACGCCGTCTGCACGCTGTCGGACAGCCGGATGCGAACCGTCTCCTTGAGCACCAGGCGGTCGACGACGACCTCGATGGTGTGCTTTTTCTTCTTGTCCAGCTCGGGCGGGCTCTTGAGGTCGCAGATCGTCCCGTCAATGCGGACGCGGACAAAGCCCTCCCGCTGGACGTGGGTGAGCAGCTCGGTGTGCTGGCCCTTCTGGCCTCGGATGATCGGCGCCAGGACCATGAACCGCGTGCCTTCCGGCAGGGTCATGACGGCGTCGATCATCTGGCTGACGGTCTGGGAGGTGATCTCCTGGCCGCATTCCCAGCAGTGCGGCGTGCCGACGCGGGCGTAGAGCAGCCGGAGGTAATCGTAAATTTCCGTGGTGGTCGCGACGGTCGAACGCGGATTATGGCCGCTGGCCCGCTGCTCGATGGCGACCGTCGGCGGCAGGCCCTCGATGTGTTCGACGTCGGGCTTGGAGAGCTGATCGAGGAACTGGCGGGCGTAGGCCGAGAGGCTCTCGACATACTTCCGCTGGCCCTCGGCGTAGATCGTATCGAAGGCCAGGCTGCTCTTGCCCGAGCCGCTCAACCCCGTGATAACGACCAGCTTATCCCGCGGGATGCGGATATCGACATCCCGCAGATTGTGCTCGCGAGCGCCAACGACGACGATCTCGCGCGTATCCGTAGCGGCCGCGGGGGCCGAGCCGTCGGCCTCGACGGGCGGCTGGACATCGCTCTGACTGGGTGACGTACGCGTCATGGTCTCTCCGGACATGCCGTAGAATCGTGTATGGTAGCATGCCGGCCGCCTCCACTCAACCCCCTGCCCCGTGCAGATTGCGCAAAACCATTCGCAGCCAGCCTTCGCGCATGAAAAAAGCCCGCCGCAATGCGACGGGCTCGAAGGGTTCCGCGGGTTACGCCTCGCCGTTGGCCTGGTCGATCTGAAGCATCGCCAGGGCCGTCGAGACATCGTTGGTGAAGTCGAAGATTTTCTCCAGGCCGGTCACCATCAGCACGCCCCAGACCTGCGTATTGACGTCGCAGAGAATCAGGCGGTAGTCCGACGTGAGCATCATCTTCCGCATGCGGAGCAGCTTGGCGATGTTCGAGCTGTTAACGAAGCCCACGCCCGCAAAGTTCAGCACGACATTGCGGGGACGCTCTTCGAGCTTGTCCATCAGCGCGGAGATCTCATCGGTGAATTGCGGATCGTCCTGAAAATCCGCGACCAGTATGTCGTCCGACCATTCCTGAATTGCCATAGGGCACCTTTGGCTAGCACACAGTAGTTTCACCATACCGCCACCTGGCCAACAGGTCAAGGCTCCTTACGCCTATCGCTGACGAATCAGCAGCCGGGTGTCGACGTCCAAGGCCTCGATGGCCGGGGCGATTTCGCCCAGAAACCGTCGGCCGTCCTGGAAATACCCGGCCGTGGGTTTGAGATCCTCCACATGCTGCGCCCAGAACCCGTTGAACAGCTCCATGTGCAGCTCGCGGAGATATTTGCTCAGCATCGACGCCAGAGCCGTCGGCAGGGAGTGACTCTCGGCCTCGACGATGAACTCCACCGTCACCTCCCGGCCGGCAGTCCGCAGAAGGTACGCACTGCGCTTCGTGCTCTCCTCGATGATCCGCAGCGACGCCTCCTCGAAAACCTGCTGGAGCATGGTGCGGTGGTGCATCCGCCCGCCCTGGCGGTCGACGGTGATGTGCATGTTCTGCTCGGCGAACTCGTCCCACAGCCATCGCAGCAGCGAGCACGTCACGCCGAAGGTGACGGCCGACTTGTTATCGGTGCGGTCGATGAGGTCGTTGTACTCGCGGGCGCGGAGCGTTTGTGCTCGCAGGGCCGCCAGGCGCACGCCGGCCTGGCCGAGGCCCAGGTGCATCGCATTGGCCGCCAGGCTGATGTCGTCCGGCGCGTGATAGCGCGGCATGGCCAGCTCGCACGGGCCGTACCAGGGATAGTCGGCCGCCGGTTCGCGCGAGCTGGGGCTGACCGCATCGAGCCACTCGCCCAGCGTCGCCGGCAGGGCTGCGTGGGCGGGGCTCTGGTCCAGTTGCGTCCAGCAGGTCAGCACGCTGCGTTCCAGCGGGGCCAGGCCGTCGGTCTTCGTGCGGTGGAAGAGTTTTTTGCTGTCGCAGATGCTCACCCTGCCCCCCGCCCGGCGCGAGGGCTTGCGGGCCACGCACGCATCGAGGCGGTCCCACAGGTCGATCGGCCCGTCGGCGGATTCGACCTCCCACGCACAGGCCGAGCAGACCAGCGGACCAAGGATCGGCCCGAGCCCCGCTTCGTCTATGCCGGCCAGAATCATCGCCGCCTCACATCTGATCGAGCGTGTCGATGCCCAGCAGCTCCAGGCCCGTGCGGATCGTCCGGGCCGTCAGCTCGCACAGGGCTAGTCGGCTGGCGCGGACGGCGTCGTCGGCCTTGAGGACGGGACAGTTCTCGTAGAAGCCCATGAACAGCCCGGCCAGCTCGTAGAGGTAGCCGCACAGCACGTTCGGCATGGCCGAGCGGGCAACGACGTCGAGTGTCTCGGGCAGCTGCAGCAGCTTGACGGCCAGGGCACGCTCGGCCGGTTCGTTCAGGCAGATCTTCGCACCCGCCGCCTCTTGCCCGCCCTTGCGGAATATGCTGCGGATGCGGGCGTAGGCGTACTGCATGTACGGCGCGGTATTGCCCTCCAGGTTCAGCATCTTGTCCCAACTGAAGACGTAATCGCTCGTGCGGTTCTGGCTGAGGTCGGCATACTTCAGCGCCCCGATGCCCACCACGCGGGCCGTCTCGTCCAGCCCGGCCTCGTCGAGGGGTTCGCCGCGCTGGGCCGCCTTGGCCGCCACGAGCTGCCGCGCCCGCCTGGTCGCCTCGTCCAGCAGGTCCATGAGCTTGACCGTACCGCCCTGCCGCGTCTTGAACGGCTTGCCGTCGGCCCCGAGCATCATGCCGAACGGCACGTGCTCCAGCGAGACCGCCTCGATGGCGAAGCCAGCCTTGCGGGCAATGACGAACACCTTTTCGAAATGCTCCGCCTGCCGACTGTCGGTCACATACAGAGCGCGGTCGGCATTGAGTTTCTTGACCCGGTAACGAATCGCCGCCAGGTCGGTCGTGGCGTAGAGGTAGCCGCCGTCGGATTTCTGGACGATCACGAAGGCTGGCTCGTTGTCCTTGTTCGTGAACTCCTCCAGAAACACGCCGCGGGCGCCCTGGCTCTCGGCGAGCAGCCCGGCCAAGTCCAGATCGCCAATGACCTCCGGCAAATCGTCGTTGTACGCACTCTCGCCGCGGACATCGTTTTTCGTAAGCAGCACACCAAGCTCACGGTAAACTTCAGCGCAGTGCGAAAGAGATTCTTCCACAAACCACTTCCAGACGGTAAGTGTGTCGTCATCGCTCGCCTGCAATTTAACAACCCGTTGCCGTGACCGCTCCTGAAACTCAGGGTCATTATCAAAACGCTTTTTGGATTCTCGGTAGACTTCTTCGATATCACCAAGACTCCATCCCGTCCCAGTCGTTGTCGCGCTACCGCCGAGACGTACAATCTTGGCATCGATCAGGTATTCGGTCAGCATGCCGAACTGGGTTCCCCAGTCGCCGACGTGGTTCTGGCGGATGACGGTCTGGCCGGTGAAGTCGAGGATGCGTGCGAGGGCATCGCCGATGATGGTCGAGCGCAGATGGCCGACGTGCATTTCCTTGGCGAGGTTCGGCCCGGAGTAATCGACGACGACGGTCTGCGGCTGGGCGGGCTGGGCCGTGCCGAGGCGGTCGTCGCCGGCCAGGGCGGCAAGCTGCGTTTCCAGCCAGTCGTCGCGCAGGGTAATGTTCAAAAAGCCGGGCCCGGCGATCTCGACCGTCTCCGCGATGTCGCCCAGGTCGAGCTCGGCTACGACCGCTTCGGCGAGCTGGCGGGGGTTGGTTTTGGCCCGCTTGGCCGAGGCCATGATGCCGTTGGCCTGGTAATGGCCGAACTGGGGCTTGGAGGCCGGTGCGAGGATGGGGTCGGGCTCGTCGCCGCAGCCGGCGCGGGTCATGGCTGCGACGAGACGTTCGTTGAGTGTGGCCTGGAGGTTCATGCGTGTGCAGCTCAGTGCGAGGTGTTTGCGGTGGTCTGGGAATCGGCTCGAAAGGCCGGTGGCGATGCGACTGTCTCCTCGCCGTCGGGTTTGGACTTCTTGCCCTTGGAGGCTTTGCGTTCCTGCTCGCGCTGGCGACGCTGGGCGAGCTGCTCTTCGCTCAGGTCGGTCCGGTGGAAGTCGATCAGCCCGCGGTCGTTGATCTCCATCCGCACGGGCAGGTCGCTGACGTCGAAGTGCCGCATGACGATTTCGATGATCTTGGACTGCTTCAGGCCGATGGCTTTGGTCAGCCGCGGAATGCCGAAAAAGCGGAAGTCGGCCGGTCGGCCGTACGGGAAAGACTGCAGCCACTTCGGGCCGATGAGCGGGCACGGGGTGAAGCTTTTGCGGATCGCCTTGACGAAACGCTCGGTGAGCTGTTTTTTGAGGTCCGGCATGAGCACTCCCGGTTTTCGCGCGGGCGGTGAACTCCGCGCGGTCCGGCGTTGCAGCGGGCGGCACCCTGCCGCCACGGTATTATTGTACGCGATTACGCCTCGGATTGCCACTCTACCCGGTCGGCTTCGCCCCAGATCAGCTCCAGGTCGTAGTAGCTGTGTTTGGCGGGCGTGAACCAGTGGGCCACCACATCGGCAAGGTCCATGATGATCCAGTCGCCGGTGTCGTACCCGGCCCGGCGGACGACCTTATGGCCGTTGGCCCGGGCCAGCTCGCCGGCTTCGTCGCAAAGCGTGCGGATCATCCGGTCGCTGCTGCCAGTGGCGATCACAAAGTAATCGGTAATGGGGCTGGTGTTGCGCAGGTCGAGAATGCAGATATCTTCGGCGTTGCGCTCGGCCGAGGCGCGGGCGATCTCGATGGCCAGCTGCCTGGCGTCGATGGCGGGAGTCTTCGGATTGTCTTTCTTTGCACTCACGGTCGTGTTGGGGCAGCGTGTAAAGACAGGTTGCGGGACAGGAGCCCCGCCACCCATTTGCGTATCCGGTTCAGCAGGAATGGCTTTGCAATAATGACAGGTGGCGGGCCAAACGACCCGCCACCCGTGTCAGACTCTATTATACACGGCGGGGCAGTACCCTGCCATGGTCGGCGATCAGTCGATCGTGTCAACTATTGTGTGTAAGTTTGATTTTGTGCCATCGGAGGAGTTGT
>CAZCDM010000111.1:0-7998 GCA_964497475.1 uncultured Planctomycetaceae bacterium | reverse complement strand
GTCTTCGCCACCGCGGCGTAATACCGGCCCGGAAGAGATATTCAGCAAGCCCTAAATAGGAAGCCGAAAACCGCCCTGCCAGCCTCGCGCCATTACGGCTTGAGGTAGTCGACGATCTGGGCGATTTCGCTGCGGAGCTGGTCTCGCGGAACGATGAGATCGACAAAACCTTTTTCCACGAGGAATTCCGCCCGCTGGAACCCCTCGGGCAGCTCGGCCTTGATGGTGTTGGCGATGACGCGCGGGCCGGCGAAACCGATCAGCGCCCCCGGCTCGGCCAGGGTGATATCGCCCAGCATCGCGAAGCTCGCGGTGGTCCCGCCGGTGGTCGGGTCGGTCAGGACGGCCAGGTAGAGCCCGCCCGCTTCGTCGTAGCGAGCCAGGGCTGCGGAGGTCTTGGCCATCTGCATCAGGCTCAAGGCGCCCTCGTGCATGCGGGCCCCGCCGGAGACACACACGACGATCAGCGGCAGGTCGTGCTCGGTGGCGTACTCGATCAGCCGGGCGAGCTTCTCGCCCAGCACCGAACCCATCGAACCCATGAGGAAGTCGCCGGCCATCACGCCCAGGGCGACGCGCCGGCCTTTGATGTAGGCGGCGCCGGTGAGCATGGCCTCGGTGAGGGAGGTCTTTTCCTGCTCGCGGGCGAGGCGGTCGGCGTAGCTCTTGCCGCTCCAGTGGAACATCAGCGGGTCGGCCGGGCGGACCTCGGTGAAGAGTTCCTCGAAGCTGTCGGGGTCGCAAAGCTGCTCGATGCGCTGCCGTCCCGTCACGCGGAAGTGATGGCCGCATTCGGGGCAGACCTCCAGATTCTCGGTGACAACCTTGCGATAAAGCATCGCCTCGCAGCTGGGGCAGCGCATCCAGAGCCCGTCAGGCACATCGCGCTTTTTGCGCTGCGGCGGGCCGGAGAGGTTGGAAAGATCGTACGGGCTGGTGGTTTGTTCGCCGGTCTGGGGGGTTCGCTCTGCCATGGTTCTGCCTGTCAGTTACTCCAATTGCCATCCGCATCCTGTCGGTATCGAACCCACTGGCCGGGCTCGGGGATGCGGCTCCACAGTTCGTGGAGTTCCTCGCCGTCGAGCTTGCATCGCAGCAGGCCCAGCACGGTCGGCCGCAGGATCAGGACGATCGTTTCGTTTTTTTCGCGTCGCAGCAGTTGCTTGACCGCACGGTAGACCCGGTGGCAGGCGTCGGGCAGCGTCTCGCCGCCGGGCGGCCGGACCGAGCCGGGGTCTTCGCGCCACTGCTTGTACAGCCTCGGCTGGCGCTGGCGGATTTCCTCCACCGTCAGCCCCTGCCACAGGCCGAAGTCCACCTCGGCGAGGTTCTTGCCCGAGCGGACCTTCAACTCCAAATCCTCAGCCATCAGCTCGGCGGTCTGCTGCTCTGCCTCGCCGGGGCCCGCAAAAAGCACGCCCGGCTCGTGGGGCACGAGCTGCTTGCCGGCCAGGCGGGCAGCCTGCTGGCCCGCCTCGCTGAGCGGCATGCCCGAGAGGTTGTCCAGCCGACCCTGGGCTTCCCAGGTCGTCTCGCCGGTACGCACAATGTACAGATGATTCATGGGCACGATTGTAGATCCTCAGGGGCGCCGCTTCAATGCGAAGCAACCTCGGTGATGGCCCGGCGGAACTCGCCGACGGCATGGCCCGGGTCGGGCGCGGCGAAAATACTATTGCCCGCCACCAGCACATCCGCCCCGGCCGGTACCACCTGCCGCAGCGTCTGGCTGTCGATGCCGCCATCGACCTGCACCCGCTGGCCAGGCTGCAGCATCGAACGGACCTCCGCAATTTTCTCGACCTGATCGGCCATGAACGACTGCCCGCCAAAGCCCGGCTCGACGGTCATCAGCAGCACCATGTCGACCCGCTCGACGATCGCGGCGATCGCATCGGCGGGCGTCTGCGGCTTGATCGTCACGCCCACGCCCAGGCCCAGCCCGCGAATCCGATCGATAAGCTGCTTCGCTTCGTCCACCTGGCCGGTCTGCCATCGGCCACACGCTTCGATGTGGAAGTTCAGACTGTCCGCACCGGCTTTGGCGAAGGGCTCGATGAAGTCGCCCGGATCGGTCACCATCAGGTGAACGTCCAGCGGTGCGTCGGTAAAGGCGCGGAGCTTCTGGACCACCGGCGGACCCATGGAGAGGTTCGGCACGAAGTGGCCGTCCATGATATCCACGTGCAGCATGTCGGCCCCGGCGGAAAGGACCTGCTCGATCTGCTCGCCGGCGCGGGCAAAGTCCACGCTCAGCAGGCTCGGTGCGATGAGCACCTCGCCGGGCTTGATCGACCACGGATTGTTCGGTGTGTGGGACATTGGTTTTCCAGGCGGCTACCCGCTGCGACGAAACAGCAAATCCAAACTCCGCAATTCGCGGTTCGCCGTGCGGGCCTTCCAGTATACCCGCAGTGGGGGCAGAAAATCTACGCTCCGCCGGCCAGTTCGTCGCGCAGTTCGCGCAGCAGCTCCAGGGCCTGGATCGGCGTGAGGTTGTCCAGATCGGCGTGGCGGATCTCGCTGGCGACGCGTTCGGCCGGGCTGGCGAAGAGATTCATCTGGGCGGCGGTGTCGCGGGCGCGACGCGCCAGGGCGGGCATGTCCAGCCCCTGGGCCAGGTGCGCCTGGAGGTGCGGGAGGATCTGCCCGGCCCGGTCGATGACCTCCCTGGGCACGCCAGCCAGCCGGGCCACGTGCACGCCGTAGGACTGGTCGGTCCCGCCGCGTTCGATCTTGTGCAGGAAGATCACCTCATCGGCCCACTCGCGGACCTTGACGTTGAGGTTGGTCGTGCCGTCGAGAAGGTCTTCCAGCTCGGTCAGCTCGTGGTAGTGGGTTGCAAAGAGCGTGCGGCAGCGAACGTGCTGCGCGATAAACTCGCAGATCGCCCAGGCCAGGCTCAGCCCGTCGCAGGTGCTCGTGCCGCGCCCGACCTCGTCGAGGATGACCAGGCTGCGGGGCGTGGCGTTATTGAGGATGTTGGCCGTCTCGACCATTTCGAGCATGAACGTGCTCAGGCCTCGCGCCAGCTCGTCGGCAGCGCCCACGCGGGTGAAGATGCGGTCGGCCAGGCCGATCGTCGCACTCTCGGCCGGGATGAAGCTGCCCGTCTGCGCCAGCAGCACCAGCAGGGCCGTCTGGCGGATGTAGGTACTCTTGCCAGCCATGTTCGGCCCGGTGATGATCAGCAGGCGATTCTTCTTGGGGTCCATCTGCACGTCGTTGGGCACGAACTGCTCGCGAAGCTGCTCGGCCAGGACCGGGTGCTTGCCGCCGACGATCTGCAGCAGATTATCCTGTGTAACCTCCGGGCGGATGTAGCCTCGCGTCACGGCCAGCTCGGCCAGGCCGGCCAGACAGTCGACCGTCGCCAGCGCCTCGGCGGCCGACTGCAGGGCGGGCACGAAGGCGGCCAGCTCTCCGCGGACGGTTTCGAACAGCTCGGCTTCGAGCTGATGGGCGCGGTCCTCGGCGGTGAGCACCTCCGACTCGTATTTCTTGAGTTCGTCGGTGATGTACCGCTCGGCGTTCTTGAGCGTCTGCTTGCGGACGTAGTCGGCCGGGGCCTTGTCGCGATGCGTGTTGGAGATTTCGATGTAGTAGCCGAAGACCTTGTTAAAGCCGATCTTCAGCGGCACGCCGGCGCGGTCGGCTTCGGTTTTCTGGTACTCGGCCAGCCAGCTCTGGCCGTCCGATCCGACCGAGCGAAGGTGATCGAGCTGCTCGTGGTAGCCGTCGGCGATGACGCCGCCGTCGCGCAGATGGTTGGGGCAGTCCGGGTCGATGGCGGCTGCGATGATGCCGGCCGGCTCGTCCAGGCCGAGCAGCGCCGGCTTGTGGGCCAGCAGCAGCTCGCCGGCCGCCTCGTCGAGCAGTTCGGCAATGCGGGGCAGCAGCGCCAGCGTCGTGCCCAAGGCGACGAGATCCCTCGGCCGGGCGCGCCCCATCGCGATAGCGGCAGCGATGCGGTCGATCTGCGCGCAGTCGCCCAGCAGGGCGCGAAGCTGTTCGAGGCGTTTGCGGCGGTCGACGAAAAACGCCACCGCCTCCTGCCTCGCGACGATCCGCGCGTAGCTGGTCAGCGGAAAGGTCAGCCAGCGCTCCAGCAGACGGGCCCCCATGCCCGTAGCGGTGCGGTCCACGCAGGCAAGCAAGCTGCCCGCCCGCTTACCGTCGCGCAGCGTCCGCTGGACCTCGAGGCAGCGCAGCGTATTGCCGTCGATCGACATGAAGTCGCCCGCCTCGAACCGTCGCAGCGTGCGGATGTGCTCCAGCGAGGACTTCTGCGTCTCGCACAGATACTCGACCACCGCGCCGGCTGCGGCGAGGCTCGCATCGAACTCCGCAAAGCCAAAGCCCTCCAGCGTGGCCGTGCCGAACTGCTTGTGGAGCGCCTCCTGGGCGGAGCGCTGCTCGAAGGCCCAGATCGGCCTGGCCGTGGCGACGGCCGAGACCTGATCGCGCAGGCGGCGGCGCGTTTCGGGGGTATCCAGCGGGCCGCCCTCGGGCAGGACGACCTCGGCCGGTGCGATGCGGACCAGCTCGTCGAACAGCCCCTCGGCCGGAACCGTCCGCGCCCAGAAGACGCCGCTGGACAGCTCCACCCAGGCCAGGCCCGCCTCGCTGCCGAGCTTGTTCGGCTGGAAGACCGCCGCGAGGTAATTGCCCTCCCGCTGATCCAGCAGCGACTCATCGGTCAGCGTCCCGGGCGTGACCAGGCGGGTGATGTCCCGCTCGACGACGCCCTTGGCCTGGGAGGGGTCCTGGACCTGCTCGCAGATTGCGACGCGATGGCCCGCGCGGATCAGCCGGGCCAGGTAGTTCTCCAGGGCGTGCACCGGCAGGCCCGCCAGCGGGATGGCCGCATCGCCCTTGGAGCGGCTGGTCAGGGCCAGGCCCAGCTCGCGGGCGCAGAGCTTGGCATCGTCGTAGAAGGTCTCGTAGAAGTCGCCCATCTGGAACAACAGGACGTACTGGGGGTACTGCTGCTTGAACGCGTGGTACTGCTGCATGGCCGGCGTGGCGCCGGCGGCGGATTGTGCTGCGGACTCGCCCATGGCCAGATCGGCCATGATAGACCCTGCCCGGCCCGGCTGCAAGATGGCCCGCTGGGCAGAGATCCCCAATCGTCCGTTCTTATCGCGCGACGGATTCAGAAATGGCCCCGTCGCTGGCCTGGGCGGATCCACCGCCCGAGGCGGTGGGCTCGGCCGGACGCGGATAGGCCTGGATAATCCCATTCTGCAGGGCGGGCACGTTCCGCATGTCCCAGGCGAGGTCCAGGACGTACCCATCACGAAAATGAATCTCGTGATGCCTTCCCGGCCGGGGTTCCCACTGGATCAGGGCAGTGAGTTGATCGGGCAGGGGGAACGGGTCGATGCGGTCGATCTCAGCCAGGTCCCACTCCATCAGGCCGGCCACAAACATCCGCCGGCAGCGGATGGTCCGGCCGGTGAGCTCCACCCGCGAGGAGTTCCGCACCATACTGACCATCAGAATCAGCAGCATCGCCCAGAGGAGCATCTGCTCGACAAGGGTCAGATGGATCGCCCCGAAAGCCATGGCCACAAACGCTCCCATCAGGGCCAGCAGCGGCAGAATAATCAGCAGAAAGACATACACCCCGCGGGGCTGACAGCGAATCGTTGATTGTTCTCCGCCGGAGGGTGATGAGGGGGGCGCAGGCTTCATAAGGTATATACCCTACACGAGCATTCTGTTTTGCGGAAGCCCAATTATGTTCCGGCTGGGGGGGTGTCAGGATTGGCGCCGGCGGGACTTCTCGCCGCGGAGGGTTTTCTTCGGCTCGGTGTAGGTCCAGTTTTCACGCGTGTCGGCCGGCTCGGCGTCGGGGCTGTCGGGCTCGCCCTTGAGCTCGGCAATGCGGTCGCGAAGGCGGGCTGCCTTTTCGAACTCCATCGCCTCGGCCGCGGCGAGCATCTCCTTTTCCAGCTCGGCCAGGACCTCCGTGCGGTCGTATTCCTCGTCGGTGGCGCGGATGGCCTGGCGGGCGACGGTCCGGGCGCGCATCTCGTCGGCCAGGGCCGTGCGGATCGCCTTCTTGATCGTCTGCGGCGTGATGTTGTGCTCCTTGTTCCAGGCGAGCTGAATCTCGCGGCGGCGCTGGGTTTCGGAGATGGCTTTCTGCATTGCGTCGGTGATGCGGTCGGCGTAGAGGAAGACCTGGGCATCGACGTTTCGCGCGCAGCGGCCGATGGTCTGGATCAGCGACGTCGCGCTGCGGAGGAACCCTTCCTTGTCGGCATCGAGAACGCAGACCAGCGAGACCTCCGGCAGGTCAAGGCCTTCGCGGAGCAGGTTCACGCCGACCAGCACATCGAACTTGCCCTCCCGCAAATCGCGCAGAATCTCGACGCGCTCCAGCGTGTCGATCTCGCTGTGGAGGTACTTGCAGCGGTAGCCTTCCTGGCGGATGTACTCGCTCAGGTCCTCGCTGAGGCGCTTGGTCAGGGCTGTGATGAGCGTGCGCTGGCCGTTCTTGACGCGATGGCCGATCTCCTTGAGCAGGTCGGCCACCTGCCCCGTGGCCGGGCGGACCTCGATCGGCGGGTCGACCAGCCCCGTCGGGCGGATGACCTGCTCGACCACCTCCCCGCCAGCCTGCTCCAGCTCCCAGTCGCCCGGCGTGGCCGAGACGAAGACCACATCGTTCCACAGACCCTGAAACTCATCGAATGTCAGCGGGCGGTTGTCCAGCGCGCTGGGCAGGCGGAACCCATGGCCGACCAGTACCTCCTTGCGGGCCCGGTCGCCATTGTACATCGCGCGAATCTGCGGAATCGTCACGTGCGACTCATCGATCAGCAGCAGGTAGTCCTCCGGAAAATAGTCGATCAGCGTCCAGGGCTTATCGCCCGGCGCCCGCCCGTCGAGATGGCGGGAGTAATTCTCCACGCCGGGGCAGTAGCCGACCTCCTGGAGCATCTCCATGTCGTACTTCGTCCGGGCGGCGAGGCGTTGGGCTTCGAGCAGTTTGCCCTCGTTCTTCAGAGCGATGACCTGCATCTCCAACTCCTGGCGGATCGAGCGGATGGCGGTCTCGACGGCATCTTCGCCGACGACGTAATGCACCGCCGGAAAGAGATGGACCGTCTCGACCTGGCTGAGGGTTTCGCCCGTCAGCGGGTTGATCAGGTGGATCGCGTCGATCTCGTCGCCGAAGAATTCGATCTGGTAGCCGAACTCCTCGTAGGCCGGGTAGATGTCCACCGTATCGCCGCGCACGCGGAACGTGCCGCGTTTGAATTCGATATCGTTGCGGTCGTACTGCATCTGCACGAAGTGGGCCAGCACGTCATTGCGTTCGACGCTCTGGCCGGCCCGCAGCGTGCAGACGCTCTGCTTGTATTGCTCCGGACTGCCCAGCCCGAAGATGCACGACACGCTGGCGACGAGCACCACGTCCCGCCGCTCGGACAGGCTCGCAGTGGCTGAGAGTCGCAGCCGGTCGAGGTCGTCGTTCCGCGAGGCGTCCTTCTCGATGTAGATGTCCCGCTGGGGGATGTACGCCTCGGGCTGGTAGTAGTCGTAGTAGCTGACGAAATACTCCACGGCGTTGTTGGGCAGCAGCTCTTTGAATTCCTCGTACAGCTGGGCGGCGAGGGTTTTGTTATGGCTGATGACCAGGGCCGGCCGTTGCAGCTCGGCGATCACGTGCGCCATCGTGAAGGTCTTGCCGCTGCCCGTCACGCCCATCAGGACGTTATTATGCTGCCCGGCGCGGATATTCCGCGCCAGCTGCTCGATCGCCGCCGGCTGATCGCCGGACGGTTGATATTCCGATACCACCTCGATGGCGGGCATGGCGGCTTCCGTTTGTATTGGCAGGGTGAATCGGGTAGTATACACAACATTGAATCACGAACCAAACCCCGGAAGGAGTTCTCCGATGTCCACCCAGCCCAACGTGCTGATCATCATGGTCGACCAGATGCGCGGCGACGCCTTCGGTGCCGACGGCAACGACGTGAT
>CAZCDM010000110.1:0-8051 GCA_964497475.1 uncultured Planctomycetaceae bacterium | reverse complement strand
TTGTAAAACAAAGACTTACAGCGCAATCCAAAGGGGATGTCGAAGTCAGGAAGGGTAAGCTCCTCGTGTCGGCACAAATAGTACATGTTTCTCTCGGGAGTGGTCATCGAGTCTGCCTTCGCCTTTGCCTCTGGTTTCTACATCGACCGGGAGGAGGGGGGGCTTGAGTTAGCCACCCGAGGAAGGACATTAATTCTCGGCCATTGCCTGCCGAGAGGTTCTCCGCAGTACAACCCAGGTCAGCAGCCCCAGGCCGAGCAGGAAAGGCACGACGGAAAGGTATTGTCCCATCGTGAGATACGAGCTTTCCAGCGTGTGATATTCCTTGACGAACTCTACGGAAAAGCGTCCGGCGAAGTAGAGGGTGAAAAACAGCCCGGCCAGGAGGCCTCGGGGGCGTTTTTCGCGTCCGGCGAGGCGGTCGGCCAGCAGCAGCAGGGCCAGAATGCACAGGCCCATGGCAAACTCATACAGCTGCGAGGGATGTCGCGCCACGGCCCCGTTGTCGTAGCGGATGAACCGCACGGCCCAGGGCAGGTCGGTGGCCCGGCCGACGATTTCACTGTTAAGGAAGTTCCCCAGCCGAATGCCCGCCGAGCCGACCGAGGCGGGGATGGCCATGCGGTCGAAAATGTCCAGCAGGGGCAGCTTGTGGATGACGGCGAAGAGAATCACCGCCACGCTGAGCCCGACGGTCGCGCCGTGGCTGGCCAGGCCTCCCTTCCAGAACTCGAGAATGGAGATGGGGTCTTTGAGGTATTGCTCGGGGTGGTAGAAGAACACATGCCCCAGCCGGGCCCCGGCGAGGATGGCAAGGACGCCCCAAGTGAGCATGCGGTCGGCCAGGCGGACCGGGTAGCCCCCGCGGCGCATCTGCCACCGCCAGAGCTGATAGCCGATCAGCAGCGTGATGGCGAAGATCAGGCCGTAGTAGCGGATCTGCAGCGGCCCGAGGTCGATCATCACCGGGTCGAGGTTCCATGTCAGTTCTGCGAGCATGAGGGGCATGGTTTCACATTTTGCCCGGGGGGGCAAGGGGAATTCGTCGCTGGCGGAAAGGCTTTGTCCGGCCGGGGCGATGCGGTATGATGAGCCCTTGCTGGTTTCTCTCACTGAAGGTGATTATGTTCCGCATGACAAACCCCCGACGCCGCCGGTCCAACGCTCTACATGGTTTTACGTTGATCGAGCTGCTGGTGGTGATCGGCATTATTTCGCTGCTGGTGTCCATTCTGCTGCCATCGCTGAGCAAGGCCCGCGACCTGGCCCGCCAGGCCGTCTGCCAGACGCGCGTCAAGGCGCAGATGACCGCCATCCACATGTACGGCGCCGAGCAGGGGGGGGTGATCCCCCTCGGGCCGGATTCGCCCGATTTTTCCGGCGATCCGACCAACACGATGGCCATTAATCAGGTCTGGATGGCCAGCGAGCAGTTCAACGCCCACGGCGTGTTGCTCGATGCCCAGCTCGAAGCGGCCGAGGCGTTCTTCTGCCCGTCGGATACCAGTGCAGACGCACCGACCGAGCTGGCCCAGATGCGCCGCCGGGCCGCCGAGGACGTCTACTGCTCCTACATCTACCGCCAGCTCGACGCGCGAGGCCCCGGCAGCGAAACCTCCGCCCAGCTGGAGAACCTCGGGCGCAACGGCCAGGGCGAGCCCGTCTCGGCCCTGCTGTTCGACGCCAACAGCCGCATGTCCATGCCCGGCGTGCCGGTTCGCCTCAACCACGAGGCCGAGGTCGTCTCCATCGGCTACGCCGACGGGCACGTCCGGAAGGTCAGGACGCCCAACGACGAGCTGACCATCCCGGCCGACGCGGGCTACCAGGTCAAACCCATCCTCGATGATATGTTCGAACTGGCCGACCAAAGCCAGCTCGAATAGCACCCTCGTGCTTGACCCCTCTGCCGGCGGGGGGCTATAATTCGGCCTGACATGGCAAGGCAGAGAATTCAACGCGGTGGTGCAGTCCTGCGGATCGTCCTGTGCGGGTGGGTGCTGGCGGCCCTGGCGGCTGGGCCCCTCGGCTGCGACGGCCAGAGCCAACCCTGGCTGCCCACCAAGGGCGGCCCCCAGCCCGGCGAGCAGCACGTGCCCGCCCCCATCGACCTGCTCCTGCCGTCCACGCTCGATATCCACCCCTTCACGCAGACGGCGACCTTCCCGGCCGGCGATATGGGCCTCCACGCTCGCGTCCAGACACGCGATTCCTTCGGCGATCCGACCAAGGCCTTCGGCGACTTCCGCTTTGAGATTTACCTGGTCGACCCTAATCAGCCCGCCCAGCGAGGCCCGCGCGTCGCCCAGTGGGAAGTCAGCATCGCCGATCCGGAGCAGAACCTGCTCCACTGGGACCGCCACACCCGCAGCTACGAGTTCAAGCTCGGCGGGCTCAGCCCGGGTCGGCTCCGCACAGGAACCCGCCTGATGCTGGTGGCGACCTTCTCCAGCCGATTCACCAACCGCATTACCGCGGAACGCGAAATTATCGCCGGAGATTAACAAACCTTCCGGCCGGTGGGTTGTCTACCACCGCAGCAGACCCGCCACGCGGCGGGGTACATCTTTCAAGGAGATACCATGAAAAGGGCACTTGTGTTGGGATTGGCCGCTGTCGTTCTGGTTGGAGCGGCCGGCTGTGAGAAAAAGAAATTCACCATGCAGCGGTTCGACACGATGGTCCACAAGGGCCAGTCGAAAATGGAGGTGGAAAAAATCCTCGGCGCTCCCGACGCCCGCTGGGATGAGGTCTGGAAGTGGGTCGACTGGGACGAAGGCTACTCGGGCAAGGTCGTGTTTAACGAATCTGGCACGGTGATCGGCAAGAGCTTCTCAAGTGCCACCCGCAGCGACCCCGATGCCGAGGCCAAGATGCTCGATAAGGATTGGCCCGAGGGCGATGCGGGCTCTTCGGCGCCGCCGAGCTCCGGCGGGACGACCGTCACGCAGGAAGAAGTCGTCGTACCGTAAGGCGAATGGAATACGATACTCGCGCGGTGGTTCATGCGGGCCGCCGCGCGGGTATCGGCTGCATTTGCCGGCTGGGGTTCGCCCAGAGCATTGTACATTCATCTATTCATTCTGCGTGTGGTTGTCACCCTGAGCGAAGCCCGACGGGCAGGCCGAAGGGTCTATTCGCGGAAAGATTCTTCGCCTTCGCGGCTTGCTTCGCTCAGAATGACACCATGCCGTGACGATATTAGTTATCCAAAACGCCCCAGGCCCAGCCGATAATAGGGGGCTGGACGTTGGGCAGGAAGTGATCCCGCGAGGGAGGGGCTGATCTTCAGCGGTCGGCTGGGATGGTCGCCGGTTGCGAGGCTGGCGTGGTGGCCGGCTGCGATCGGGCGGGCTTGTCCATGCCGAGCAGTTTCCGCTGGGCCGGTGTGAGGGGCACGTCAGGCCGATAGCGAAGGCGAATGACCATCGCCACCAGACCGCTGCGACCTTGCCGGGTTCGGGAAAATCGCCCCTGTGCTGCCTGGGCTTGGTCGGCCTGCTGGACGGGCACGGCTTGCTGGTCCAACTGGCGGGTCTGGCTGGCGGGCAGTTCGTCGGGCCGCAGCGGCTCGACCGGCTCGATGCCATCGGCATTGGCGAGGGCAGCTTCCCCTGGCGCAGACGTACTGTTCTGGCGGGTCCATTGCACGGCGGCCTCGTTGCCGGCCCGTTGTGCGACCGGCTCGGAGGGCGGTTGAACCGGGGTTGGAGCTGCTGCGGCCGGTTGGCTTTTCAGCGGGGCTTGCAACGTATCGGTTTCGTTGCTTCCATTTTTCCTCTTGGCCTTGGCCTGTTTTTCGTAGTACTCCAGCAGCTCGCGGTCGGAGGCGCGGTTGGGCTTCTCGGCCCGGGCCAGTTGGGTCTGCGTTTCGGGCACGACACGCTGGTAGAGCGGCTTGGGCGCCTGCGTGACCACCTGCTGCGGGATGACCTCCTGCTCGAGGGCGGTGCGGATGGCGGCGACCTGTTCGGGCGTGGCGTAGACGACATACTCCACGACGCGTGGCGGCTGGCTCTGGCGGTTGCGATCGGGCGAGAACTTGTTTAGGTCGGCGGCCTGGCTGGCCAGCAGCTCGCTTTGGTGGGGAGCGGCGAGGGTGATGGCGTTGTCCTTGAGGACCTGCTCGACCCGGTGTTGCGTCAGCCGCATGCTGTTGTTGTAGATGACGGCGTCGGCCTGGGTGTCGGGCGTCTTGGCCAGGGTGTAGAGGTCCTCCCGCGGCAGGTGGGGCGTGTTGCGCAGCCGACCTTCATCCAGTGGGCGGGGGGTGTAGCTCCCGGGCCGGGCCGGGACGCCTTTGGTGATGGCCTTGGGAAGCGAGTTCAAATCGGAGTCCGATTTTGCGTCGTATTCGACGCAATCTTCCAGCGGCGCGCCTTTGCCTTTGGCGACGATGCGTCGCTCGCCCGGTGAGGCGGCCGGCTCGTCTGCACTCTCTGCGAGCGGAGCAGAGGGATCGAGGGCCAGCCGGGGCTGGTCGGCGGTGAATCGCTCAGCCGGCGGGGGTGGCAGCTCGGAGGTCACTTCTTCGGGCGTGGCCGAGGGGGCGACTGCAACGGGCGTGGAGGCTGCGGATGGCTCGTCCATCTCGCCGCTGAGGTCGCGGGCGATTTCGCCGATGGGCTGCGGACCGGTTTCGCCTGGCTGTTGCGTCAGACTGTTCCAGTAGAGCAGGCTCAGCCCCACGCCGGCCAGGACCACGAGGGTGGCTGCGACGGCGACGACCCTCGGCCAGACGCGCAGGGCGGGGCGATGGCCGATGCGCTGCATGACCCGGGTAGTGAAATCGGGCCCGGCCGATGTGCGCGGCAGCTGGCCCAGCAGGTCGCGCGTGGCACGCAGCTGGCGGAGTTCCTCGGCCAGGGCAGGGTCGTTGGCCAGCACCTGTTCGATCTGCTGGACCTCGGCGGGCGAGAGTTCGCCGTCGAGATAGGCTGAGAGTTGCTCGGAATGGTTGTTCGGTTCAGTCATGGTTCGTTGCTCACGAGGTCGCGGAGTTTATCCCGCAGCAAGACACGGCCGCGATGGATGCGGCTTTTGATCGTGCCGGCGGGCAGTTCCAACACCTCGGCGATTTCATTGTAGTCCAATCCTTCCACGTCCCGCAGCACGACCGGCAGGCGGAACTCGTCGTCCAGTTCGTCGATGGCCTGGGTGATGCGCTGCATGGTTTCAGCCTGCATGGCTGCGGCGGGCGGGCTCGGTTCGCGCCGCCGGGCGACCTCGGCCCGCTGGTCCTGGGCGATGGCTTCGCGGGCGTCGTCGTCCGGGGCGGTGAGGCTCTGGAAGCGCACGATGCGTCCGCGGCGGCGGTGCGACAGGGCGAGGTTCGTCGCGATGCGGAACAGCCAGGTGTAAAAGCGGCTTTGGCGGTTGAAGGTATGCAATTTTTCGTACGCTTTGCAGAAGGCCTCCTGGGCGAGGTCCTCGGCGTCGTCCCGGCTGGGGACGAGCCGTTGCAGCAGGTTCATCACGCGGTCCTGGTAGGCCGTCACGAGCTGGGCGAAAGCGTCGTTCTGGCCGGTCTGGGCGCGAGCGACGAGGGCGGCTTCCTCGAAGCCGTCCGCCTCGGCCGCCCGTGTCGGTTGCGTGGTCAACACTGGATTAGACGCCTGCCTGGTCAAATCGTTCCCCGGAATCGAAGGAAACTTCTGGTCATCTGCCATGGTAGCTGGGGGCGCGTGGGCAGGGCAAGAACCCAGCCGGACCGATGGGGCGAACAGGCGGTCAACTGCGCTTCTTGCAGCGTTGGATGCGCTGGATGAGTTCGTCGGTCGCGTCGCGCTGGAGGGTGACGAAGCTGTTGTCCTCGGCCGACCCGATGACCGCCTCGAGGTCGGTCTGATCCTCGTAGCTCATCTGGCGGAAGGGGTTTTCATAATCCTTCTTGCGGGATTCGTAAGTCCGCATGGCGATGAGTTCGGCGATTTCGGAGGCCTCATCGAGTGATTCGATCCAGGTGTCGCGGTCGAGTGTGGCTGCTTCGTTGAGGTCGCGGAGCGTGGCGAAGGCGTGCTGCTGCACAGCGGCGGGGTAGGCGTCCCACAGCTCGTCCATCCGCTGGTGGACGTCTTGCCATGAGTCGATGCGTCCGCCCTTGATGTCTTCGCGCAGCAGGGCGTGATCGGCGGCGGATACGATCTGTCCGCCGGCGTTGATCCACTGGGTGATGCGCGGTTGGTCGAGCGCTCGGGCCAGGTCGTCGAAGGTCGCCGTGGGGTTCTGCTCCATCCAGTCGACGAGATGGGGCACGGCGTAGTAGAGCAGCATCTGCCGATAGGCCCGCCAGGCTCGGGTGGGGTGGCGGATGACGACGTCCCGGCGGGCGTTTTCGATCCCATCGGCCAGGACGTCGAGATTGGCGGTCGTGCCCTCGGGCCCGGCCAGCAGGGCAGCGCCCTGGCGGAGGAGTTCGGCGTCGTCGGCTTCGGTAGGGTCCTGGCCGTTAGCGAGCAGGGCCGCCTGGGCGGTCCAGCGTTCCAGCAGGACGATGGCGGTGAAGATTTCCTCGGCGGTATCGGGCGCGAGGTAATCGCAGACGACATGCTGGACGGGGTGGCGGCGGTGGTCGCGGTTGCGGATTTTCCAGGTGTTGCGGGCCAGGGCGTACATGTTGTATCGCCACCAGTAGGCCGGCAGGACGATGAGGCGGTCGTTGGCAACGTCGTTGCTCAGCAGGGCGAAGGGCAGGGGCAGGTCGATCTCGGCGGGGTAGTCGCCCTTGGCCAGGAGGGTGTAGCTGGCGAATCGCCCGTTGTGCTTGAGGCTCACGCAGAGCCCGGGCCAGAAGCCCCGCCCGGCGGTGATTTCGCCCTCGTTGGCCCGGCTGTTGTGGTTGCTGCCGATGGTGGCGCCGGCGGCGATGTTGCTGAGCCCGCCGACCATCGAGGCGATGAGGAAGGAGTTGTTGTGGTGCTGTTCGTGGCCGGGGAACAGCAGGTTGTTCAGCAGCTCGCAGCAGCTGACGGTGGAATTATCGCCGAGGTAGGAGTGGATCAGCCTTGCGCCGTATTTGAGGTTGCTGCACGGACCCATGACGAAGCGGACGGCCTTGCAGCCGTAGAAGACTTTGCACCCGGAATGGATAATGCCGTTGACGAGTTCGACGCCCTCGCCGATCTGGCAGGGCTCGTCGGGTCTGGAGTCGATGGTGAGGTTCTTGAGCTTGTTGGCACCTTTGACGTAGCAGGCCGGCCCGAAGGCGACGTCTTTGATGATGCGGCAGTGCTTGATGACCGAGCCCTCGCCGACCGTGCCGTAGAAGCCGCGTGCGGTGTCGGTGGTGGCTTCGGTGAGTTCCAGCAGGCGGCGGGTCAGGGCCTCGTCGCCGCGGAATCGCGTGGCCAGGAACCCATCGCCTGGGGTCATGCCGACGAAGGCAGGCGTAGCCCGGCCGCCGGCTTCGTTGCCGAGATCCAGCCAGATGCGCGTGGACTCGTCCTCGCCGTCCTTGACGATGCCGACGCCGAACTTCGCGTGGTCGGTGGTGTGCATCTCGTCGATGTTCAGCAGGATGCACCGCGGGCCGACGATGTAATGGGCGAGGTAGCGGACGTTGCGGAGGACGACGTCCTGGCCGAGGTCGCAGGCGATGATGACGCTGTCGGTCAGGCCGATGGGCAGGCGGAGGTCGTGATGTTCGAGGCAGCCGGCCGAGAGTTTGCCGATTCGCACGCGGCCGTGAAATTCGCAGCGTCGGATCGTGGCCGGATCGAACGGATCGCTCACCGAGACGCTCTGCCAGTTATCGCAGGTATTGCCCAACGCCTCGAGCTGGCGGATTTCGGTGGCCTTGAGCGGCCGACACCCGTCGAAGGCGTTGCCGGCCTGGCGGTTCCGCATGGCGTATTCGTCCCCGGAGGGCGGCAGATGGGCCGGGTCGATGAATCCAAAGCCCAGATGCATGCTGTCGGTTTTTCGTACGTCACTCAAAGGCGGCTCCTTGCGTTGCGAACAGGAGTATTATCGGATTTCGAAGGGACTGCGACAAGGGTCGAGTCGTGTAAGTAGTTGTGTGTAAGTTCGAGGTGTCGGCGTTGGCGTTGTCA
>CAZCDM010000109.1:0-8093 GCA_964497475.1 uncultured Planctomycetaceae bacterium | reverse complement strand
CGAGTCAGATCGCTCAACGGCGGAGTTGGGCAAGGCTATCTGGGAAATCCCGGCCGAAACCCTTCTGTGAAATCCCGAACCTCGCAAGCCAGGATCATATTACCATCGGGCAGGTCGCCCTCGGGTACGACCGGCGGATGATAAAAATAATCGCGAGCCCCACCGTCCATGACCGGATAATGCAGCCTCTCTTCGGAGCTCTCCCCACTGTCAACCAACACATCCAGATTCGCCGGGTAGGCGTGGCGTTTCTGCCGCGAAGAGAGCAACGCTCCACGAAGTGCCTTCAAGTTGATCTCCGACAGCGAAGACGGGGGCAATGAGATTGGGTCCAGAAAGGTCAACAATCCGATCATCAAGGCCAGGGCAATGCCCAGAATCAGCCCCGCAACAGCCAGACCCTTCTTGCCCTGTTTTTTATTGGCCAGTGCGATGATCGCCAGAACGATTCCGATCAGTCCCAGCAGCGGGATAAACCCCAGCAGGCCGCAAATGAACGCGGCAATGGACAGGTGGGCGGGCTTTTTCTTCTTCCAGGTACTACCACGGGGGGCAGCGGCGGGCGGGATCAGGCGGCGGGACGGATTGCGACATAGACGGCTCCTTAGACGTAAGAGTTAACAACGCCCAGCAGGATAAGTGTACACGGCACCCTCGACCAAAGCAATCCACTGGTCGGGCCCGATGAACGCAGGCCGGTTGCAGCCGGGCAGGCCCGGCGGTACAATGCTCCGCCTGAACCGCACAAGGAGAAGGCCATGGCCAAACCCATTCGCAAAATCGTGCTCGCCTATTCCGGCGGGCTGGACACGTCGGTCATTCTGCCGTGGCTGAAAGAGAAGTACAACTGCGAGGTCGTCGCCTACGCAGCCGACGTCGGCCAAGGTGAGGGCGAGCTGGACGGCATCGAGGAAAAAGCCCTGGCCAGCGGCGCCAGCGAGTGCATCGTCGACGATCTCAAGCAGGAGTTCGCCGAGCAGTACTGCTTTCCCATGCTGGCCGCCAATGCCAAGTACGAAGACCTCTACCTGCTGGGCACGAGCATCGCCCGGCCGCTGATCGCCAAGGGCCAGGTCGCCTGCGCGAAGAAGGTCAAAGCCGACGCCGTCGCCCACGGCGCCACCGGCAAGGGCAATGACCAGGTCCGCTTCGAGCTGACGTTCATGGCCCTGGCGCCGAAGCTGACGATCGTCGCGCCGTGGAAGGATTCGAGCTTCGAGCTGACCAGCCGTGAGGCGGCCGTCGAGTATGCCAAGGCGAAGGGCATCCCGATCCAGCAGAGCAAGAAGAAGATCTACAGCCGCGATCGCAACCTCTGGCACATCAGCCACGAGGGCGCCGATCTGGAAGACCCGGCCAACGAACCCAAGGACGATCTGTACGTGATGTCCGTGCCGCTGAGCAAGGCCCCGGCCCGGCCGACGGTGGTGCAGGTGGACTTCGAGACGGGCCGACCCGTCGCCGTGGACGGCGTGAGCCTGTCGGGCGATGTGCTGATCGAAAAGCTCAACGCCATCGGCGGCCGCCACGCCGTCGGACAGACCGACATCGTCGAAAACCGCCTGGTCGGCATCAAGAGCCGCGGCGTCTACGAGACCCCCGGCGGGACGATTCTCTACGAAGCCCACCGCGCCCTGGAAAGCCTCACGCTCGACCGCGACACGGCCCACTTCAAGCAGCTCATCGGGCTGAAGTACGCCGAGATGGTCTACAACGGCCAGTGGTTCCACCCGCTGCGCGAAGCCATCGACGCCTTCATCGCCCACACGCAGAAGAACGTCACCGGCAGCGTGCGGATCAAATGCTTCCGCGGGCGAGCGGCGGTGGCGGGCATCGAAAGCGCTCGCAGCCTCTACTCCAACGACCTGGCAAGCTTTACCATGGGCGACGAGTACACCCCCGCGGACGCAACGGGCTTTATCAAATTGTTTGGCCTGCAAATGCGAGGCCGCGGCCGCGCGTAGTCCGTAAGCTCTGGCCGTATCAGTCGTCCTGACAGCGGCCACAGATGCGCTGCCAGGTCTGGCTGCAGAAGCGGTCGGTCATGCCGGCGAGGTAATCGCAGATAATCCGCCAGATACTCTCGGGCGAGCCGTCCGCACCCGGTTCGCCAATGCGGCGGCGGTAGCGGTCCGGCAGCAGATCGGGCTCGGCCAGGAACGCGTTGAACAGTTCGGTGAGCATCTGTCGGCTGCGGGCGTCGTTGGCGACGATGCCCTCGTGGCGGTAGACGCGGTCGAACAGCAGCCGCTGGAGCCCATCGAGGGCACGGGCCATCTCGGGCGAGAGGGTGACCGCCTTCTGGCCGGCGGCGCGGGCGTCGTCGGGCGAGGCGATCTGCAGGCGATCGATATTAGCTCGCGTGGCCGCGATGAGATCTTCCTCCAGCAGCACGAGCACCGCCCGGGTGGCCTGGATGCGATGATGGATGGGCCTCATGTTGGCAAACCACTGCCCCGCCCTCTGCCAGGCAAGCTGCCAGAGCTCGCAGTCGGCCAGGTCCGCCTCGGTGAGCCATTCGCTGGCCAGGGCGTCTTCGAGGTCGGCCGAGGAGTAGGCCAGTTCATCGGCCAGGTCGACGAGTTGCCCCTCCAGCGGGGCCAGGCCCGTGCCGACAAACTGCTCGCAGGCCGGCTCGTCGTAGCGGGTTTCGTGCTTGGCCAGACACTCCCGGGCGGAGTCGGTGAGGTTCAGTCCGCGGAAGGCAGGAAAGGGATGTTCGAGGTAGTCGATCACGCGCAGCGACTGGCGGTTGTGCTCGAAGTGGCCGTGGTCGGCCATCAGCTCTGAGAGGATCGCCTCGCCGAGGTGGCCGAATGGCGGATGGCCGAGGTCGTGGGCCAGGGCGACGGCTTCGGCGAGGTCTTCGTTCAAGCCCAGCGCCCGGGCGAGGTTCCGGGCGACCTGGGCGACCTCGAGCGAGTGGGTCAGCCGAGTGCGGAAGTGATCGTTCTGGTGCGGCACGAAGACCTGCGTTTTAAAATCCATGCGGCGAAAGGCGCTGCAGCGGAGGATGCGGTCGCGGTCGATCTGGAAGCACGACAGGCCCGGGCGGCTCGGCTCGGCATGGGGGCGGATGTCCTCTTGAGCGGAAACCGCATACTCGCATTGTCGCGGCGGCGGAGTCATGTGCATCGCCTCAGAACCTCGTGCGATGGGACTCCTGTCTCACCGCAACGCTGCCCTGCGAGCCGGCAGGACGCGAGCCCCGCCAGCCAGAATGATACTCGAGTTGGAGAGGAAATACGGATCATGTGCGGGCAGCGGGCAGGTTCAGCTCGGCTCCGGCGGCTAGCAGGCGGTCGCGCGTTTCGGCGAGGAACTCGGGAATCACGCGGACCTGCCCGAAGACGGGCATGAAGTTGTTATCGCCGGACCAGCGAGGCACGACGTGCATGTGGAGATGGTCGGGCAGGCCGGCCCCGGCGCATCGGCCGACGTTCATGCCGACGTTGAATCCCTCGGCGCCGATGGCGCGACGGAGGATGGCCGGCAGGTCGCGCACGAAGGACATCATCTCGGTAAAGGCCTCGCCGGGCAGCTCGCCGAGATCGCCGGTGTGCTGATACGGCGCGACCATACAGTGGCCACCCGTGTAGGGAAAGCGGTTCAGCAGGACGAAGCTGTGGCTGCCTCGCCAGATGACGAAATTCTCCGCGTCGCGGTCGGGCTGGTCGCGGTCGCGACACAGAAAGCAGCCGGGCTGATCGCCGGCGAGGCTCTTGAGATACTCCATCCGCCAGGGGGCCCAGAGATTGGTGTTGCTCGCGTGGGGTGTGCCTTGGGATTCCATGGCCGCGAGTGTACCACCGCCGGCGGGAAAGGAAAACATGGAATGTCCGCCGGGGTCACTCGGCGGGCTGGGTTTGCGGGGCGGACTGCTCGGGCCGAGGCCGACGGCGGCGCGACGGGCCCGGGGGGTCACCCTGCTTCTGGCCGAAACGCTGGACATGCTCGAGGGTCTTTTCGAGCTGGGCCTCGACGTGCGTGTCCTTCTGCTGGGCCCGTTGGTTAATTTCGTCGCGCAGCCGCTCGATAAGTGTTTCCATCTCCTTGAGCTTCTCGCGGCGGAGGGTCTGTTCGAGCTCGAACTGTTCGCCGAGCAGGGCCAGGAGTTTTTCGCGCAGGGTCTGCCTGGCCTCGTCGTCGGTGGCCTGATTGTACTGGCGGGCGAGTTTGAATATCTCCATCCGCAGTCGGGACAGCTCGATCTGGGTTTTTCGCTGCTCGGGCGTCATCTTCATGAGGTGGGCGATGCGGGGCAGCATGCGGCGCAGGGTGCGCTGGTAGCGTTGCGGGCTGCTCTCGCGCAGGCTCTCCAGCCGCTGGTAGACCGCCGGGAGGTTTTCTTTGGCGAAGTCGAGAATCTTCTCGGTTTGCTCCTCGGTGAGCGGCCGGCTGGGGCGATGGCCCGGCCGGTGGGGCTGCCGGGGGCCGGGACCGCGTTCGACCGCTTCGATGTCGGCGTCGGGCTCAGCCGGGGTGGGCTGCTGGGCCAGGGCGGGCGATAACAGCAAAGCCAGCAGCGTCAGCGTAAGGATGCCGTGCAAACTACGGGTCATGATTCACTTCCTCCCGGGTACAGCAGGGTCGGATCGATCACCGGCTCGGCCAGGTCGGCCTGCCAGAAGTCTTGCAGGGATTTTTCCAGGGCGTCGATCTGGTCATCCAGCGAGCCGGCCGTGTCGGCAGCCAGGGCGCTGGAGGCCGGGTCGCTCGGCTCGGCCGGCAGAGCCTCTACGAGCAGCTCAGTCGGCAGGGTCACGCGAGGCTGGGGCGTGATGGTCGCCTCGTTCCATACGCGGGCTGCCAGCAGCAGCGCCGCCGCGGCGGCCGCCACAGCCGAGCCCACACCGAAGGCACGCAGCACGTTGCGGGCCAGGCTGGAAGCAGCGGCCTGCATGCGCCGAATGGCCCGGCTGCGCGCACGGGCCGGCAGGGCCACGTCGAGGGCTCGTCCGACGGTTTTCTCGTCGTGGCGGATTTCGTCGGCCAGGGCCTGGCCGTCGCGATCCAGCGAGACCGCCTGGCCGTCAAGATACTCGGCGACGCGGTGGTGAGTCGGGTTGTCGTGGGGGGTGGTCATGGTTGCCTTTCTTGCGACGGCGTTTCCAGCGCGGTCCGCAGGGCCTTGAGCCCGCGGTGAACCCGCGCCAGGGCCGTGCCCAGCGGACAGTCAAAATTCGCAGCGATATCCTTGAAGCTCATCTCGCCGAAGTGTCGCAGGAGGATCATTTCGCGGGTGGTCTCATCCAGCCGGGCCAGGGCTTGTTGCAGCTCGGCGGAGGCTTCGTCCTGCAGCAGCGTCCGGTCGACGGCCGGGGCGTCCTGGCTGAGCGTTTCAGCCATGGAGTGCCCGTCGTCATCCTCGGCCGAGAGGCTCATTGCCGTGGGGCGGACCTTCTTGCGGCGGATCCGGTCGCGGACGAGGTTGGCGGCGATGCGGAACAGCCAGGGCTCGAACCGTCCGTCGTGTGTGTACTTTTCAATCGTGCGGACCACGCGAAGCAAGCACTCGCCGAGAAGATCCTCGGCGTCGTGATGGTTCCCGCAGGCCCGCAGGAAGTAGCCATACAGCCTTGCACCGTAGGCCGATACGAGCTCTTCGCAGGCCTCGTTGTCTCCTTTCTGGAGACGGGCGATGGTGTCGCGGAGCTGTTGGCTGTCCATTGTCATGGGGTCTAACGCACCGGCCGGGGCGGTATTGCGAGGTTCGCAGGATGTTCCGCGTATTGTACCGCCGGGGGTCTGGCCGGGCCAGCCTGCAACTTGCCCGTGCAAGAAATGTCCTCTACAGCACTTACCGCCAGCGGCCCGTGAGGGGGATTTGCGCCTTGACCGCCCGGGGCGGTTTACGGTAGGATTCAGACCGCGTTAAACCGATGGATCGCCGCAGACGCGGCGGGCGTGTTTACCGCACCAGATGGATGACGGCTCGGCTCGCAGGCGAGCCCCGGCCGTCGAACAAGCGATGCCCGGCCCACGGGTACCGCAGCCAGGCCGCCCGAAAGGGTTTGACGATCCACAGGCCGACGCTGCGTGCGGGCATCGAGTATCATCCGCGACCTGATCGCCGATGAGACCTTCGGGTCATAGATTGAACCGTCCGACCGATTATTCGTATGCATGACCAAACACGAATTTCTGCCAGCCGTTGTACAGGCCGATCGGCCCCGGGGCGCACCGCGCCGCCGGAACAGGGCCCCCCGTGGGCCCGGCCAAACCGCCCGGGCTGGCAGAGCGGGGTGCGGTATATCTGAACCGATGCTTGTTCGACAACCAGCGGCTGTCTGACCGCCGGAGGAACCTCCGGGCGATAAGACACCCTGGCGGGGCAGCATGTGCGTCCGGGCTGCGAACGATACGCAGAAAGGAACCATGCCATGAGTCATCTGCCCCTGGCACAATTCTCGCCGCTGATGGGCGGCGCAATCGGACTACTCATTGGCGGCCTGGTCGTGCTGGTCGTCAAAATCTACCTCGACAAGCTCCGCAAGAGCACCTTCCAGGCCGAGCTGAACGCCCTGAAAACCACCGCCGAGGCCGAAGCCCAGAAGATCAAAGCCCAGGCCGAAGCCGAAGCGAAATCCGAATTCCTCCGCCGCCGCGATAAGTTCGACGCCGAAACCGAAGAGGCCCGCAAAGAACTCCGCACCGAAGAAAAACGCCTCGCCAAACGCGAAGACAATATCGAGCAGAAACTCGACACCCTCAACAGCAAGGAGCGGATGCTCGCGACCTCCGAGCGGGCCCTGGCCGAGCGGGAAAAAGCCCTCGCCGCCAAGGACCGGCAGTTCAACGACCTCATCGCCCAGCAGAAATCGCAGCTGATGAAGGTCGCCGGGCTCACGCAGGACCAGGCCCAGCAGATGCTCCTGGAACGCGTCGCCGCCGATATCGAGGACGAAGCGGCCCGGCTGACGGAAAAGCGCCTCGAAGAAGCACGCGAAACCGCCGACACCGAAGCCCGCGAGATCATCGTCCAGTCGATCCAACGCTACGCCAGCGACCACACGGCCGACCATACCGTCTCGGCCGTCGATATTCCCTCGGACGACATGAAGGGGCGCGTCATCGGCCGGGAGGGGCGGAACATCCGCGCCTTCGAAAAGGCCACCGGCGTCGACGTCATCGTCGACGACACGCCCGGCGTGGTCGTCTGCAGTTGCTTCGATCCAGTCCGCCGCGAGGTGGCCCGGCGGGCACTGGAAAAACTCATCGCCGATGGCCGCATTCACCCCACCCGCATCGAAGAGGTCGTCGCCTCCTGCCAGGGCGACGTCAACAAGGAAATCACCGAGGCCGGCAAGAGCGCCATCCTCGAAGCGAACATCCGCAACCTCCACGGCAAGCTCACCGAACTGCTCGGGCGGCTGCACTTCCGCACCAGCTACGGCCAGAACGTCCTCAAGCACGCCATCGAGGTCGCCTTCGTCTCGCAGATCATCGCCGACCAGCTCGGTCTGAATGGGGAAATCGCCCGCCGCGCCGGCCTGCTCCACGATATCGGCAAGGCCGTCGACCACGAAGTCGAGGGCGGCCACCCGCAGATCGGCGCCGACCTGCTGAAACGCTACGGCGAAAAGCCCGAGATCATCGACGCCGCAGCCGCACACCATGGCGACATCGAAGCGTCCTCGCCCTACACGCCGATCGTCCTAGCTGCCGACGCAATCTCGGCCAGCCGGCCCGGCGCCCGACGCGAAAGCCTCGAACGCTACATCCAGCGGCTGGAAAAACTCGAAGGCATCGCGACGGCCTTCGAGGGCGTCAAATCCGCCTACGCCATCCAGGCCGGCCGAGAGGTCCGCGTCATCGTCGACCCGGAAAACGTCGACGACCGCCTCACGCAGAAAATCGCCCACGACATCGCCAAGCGTATCGAGGACGAAATGGAATACCCCGGCGAGGTGCGCGTCACGCTGATCCGCGAGGTTCGCTGCGTGGACTACGCAAAATAACAACACCCGCCCCAAACGATTCGCAACACAGCCAGCCGATACGCCCATTCGTATCGGCTGGTTTTTTCAATTGTGGCTACAGGGGTATTTACTTGACTCAGGTTACCCCTACATGTAGTGTCGTTGGCCATG
>CAZCDM010000108.1:0-8140 GCA_964497475.1 uncultured Planctomycetaceae bacterium | reverse complement strand
ACAACTCCTCCGATGGCACAAAATCAAACTTACACACAATAGTTGACACGATCCGTTCGCCGGGGGAGCTTGTAGGGCTGGGGGAAATCTGCTAGAGTGTCCGTCCTGTCGGCGATGGAGCCGACACGCTCCAGTAACGGACCGCGCCATGACACGACAGCAACGGATGACTCGACAACGGCCGAGCTGCTGGCCTTGGTGGGTGATCGTGCTGATCGGATGGATGGGGGTCTCGCCGTCGGCCTGGGCGCAGCAGGCCGGGCCGGTGCAGCTGCAGTTCGCCAGCCCCTTGTTCATGCGGCTGCGGACGAATTGCTGGACCGAGTGGCCGGTGACGGTCCAGAACAACTCCCAGGCTCCGGCCCGCGCACGGGTCGTGCTGCCCATGCCCGGCCAGGCGCGGTGGCGCATCGAGTTCCAGAAGGACCTCGCCATCCCGCCCGGAACCCGGCGCACCGGCCGGCTGGCCGTTCGCGTCGGAACCCTGCCCGCCCCGGCGCGGGGTCGGGGCAATCGCGCCTGTAGGGGGGGGCAGCAAATCACGCAGCAGGCCCGGCTGATCGACATCGAAACCGCCGAGGAACTCCGGCGACACGAACTGCCCGTCAATGGACTCGCCGAGACGGCCCTGGGCGTGCTGATCGCCACCGGCTCGGATCGCATCGAAGGCGATTCGACGAGCTTTCTCGCGACCCTGCCCAACACGCCGCTGGGCGAGGTCACGCTGATGAGTGTCTCGGCCGGCAAGCTGCCGCAACGATGGTTCGGCTACCAGGAAGCGGGGCTGATGATTCTCGGCCCGACCCGGCCGGGCGATTTGCTGCCGGGGCAGTGGCAGGCTCTGCAGCGGTGGGTCCGCCAGGGTGGCATGGTGGTTTTGGCGGGGGGCGAAACCCTCGGCCCGCTGCTGGACGGGCCCCTGGCCGACCTGGCCGGGGTGCGGTGCGTCGGGGCGCATCCGGTCGATTCGTTTTCCGTCCCGTCGCTGCACGACAAGCCGTTTCGCCTGGCCCAGCCCATGCCGCTGGCGCACCTGGCGGTGACGACGGCGGAGGTGCTCTTTGCGACCGACTCGCTGCCGTTGCTGACGGGCCGGCAATGCGGTCGCGGGCAGGTGCTGACCCTGGCCCTGCCGATCGGTGCATTAAAATCGCCGAAGCTGGGCGAGGTTTTTTCGCGCATCGCATCGCGGCTGAAGACGCACTCGGCCTTCGAGGCCGACTCATTCGCGACCCTCGGCCCGGCGACGCTGCAGGATATCGCCGGCCGCCAGGCGCCGCCTCGCGCCTGGCCGATGGGGCTTCTGGCCGGGCTGGCCGGGGTGGTGCTTCTGGTCGGGCTGGCGCTGTCGGTGTCGCGCCGGGGCGAATGGCTGTGGCTGGTGCTGCTGCCGGTGGCGCTGCTGGGCACGGGCGGGCTGTGGGCCTGGGGCGTGAGCCGACGCGACCCGCCGCGACTCAGCCATCTCGGGCTCATCCAGGACATCGGCGGCGGGCAGCTCCGGCTGGAAGAGGCCTTCGATTACTACACCGGCCCGACGGGCCAGACCCAAACATTCTCCTCCGCGGTTGCTGGCGGTACGATTCGCCCGCTGGGAGGCGAGTCGACTGATCGCATGACCATCCAGGCCGTCCGTGACCTTGGCGGGGCGATGGCTCTGCCGGACGTGGTGGTTCGCCCGGGCAGCTCGTATGGTTTCTTCGTCGATGCCGTCGCGCCGGGGCAGATCGTCTCCGGGCGGCTGCGCTACACCGCCGAAGGGGTGACCGCATCGCTCCGCAATGAACTGCCGGGCGATATTCGCTCGGCGATCCTCTTTGCCAACGGGCAGAGCTATCGTCTTGGCGACATCCCCGCAGGCGCGGCCATCGAGCGCACGGTAACGCCTGCCGATACGCTCGGCCAGAGCGAGTACACCGCCGAGGTGATGCAGGACACGCGACGCAATGCGCTGGTCGCAGCATTACGGCCGGAGCGGCAGTTCGGCCATACCTTCCGCCGGGAGGTGTTTCTGGTGGGCTATGTCGATGGCTCGCTGATCGAGCCGGTCGGCGCCGAGTCGCTGGACCGCCAGGGGTTTTCCGTTGTACTGCAGGACCTGTCCGTCGCGCCGGGCGGGGCGGGCCAGGCGGTGACGATACCGGCCGGCTTTGCCGAGCTGGCCATCCGCAACATCGGCAGCCCGGTCTACAACCCGTATCGGCAGGAGTTCAACCCCAACCCCCGGCCCGGGGCGATCGAGCTGCGGATTGACCCGCAGCAGGACCTCGCCACCGCGCAGGTCGAGTTGACGGTGGACATCAGCGCGAACAACTTCCGCATGGTTCTCGGCGGGGTCGCCGAGTCGGATGACAGACCTCGTCGCCTGCCCATCCGTACCATCGCCAACCCGGCCGGGCGGTTCACCATCCGCGTCGATCAGGCCGAGCGGTTCATCGCCCCCGACGGGCGGATCGTGCTGTACCTGGCCGTGGAGAAAAACCCAGGCGGCGTGATGGCCAACCAGCCGGCCGGTACGGTCACATGGAAAATTTCAAGCATTCAAGCCGTCGTGAAAGGAACAGTCCGTTGAGCGACAATCAGGAGATCGTGCTTCGCTGTGAGGGCCTGACCAAGACCTACGAGGAACTGACGGCCCTGGACCATCTGGATCTGGCCATTCCGCGCGGGCAGATCTTTGGATACATTGGCCATAACGGCGCGGGCAAGACCACGACCATCCGCATCCTGGCCGGGCTGCTCAAGGCCTCCAGCGGGCGGGCGGAAATCTGCGGCACGGCCGTGGGCGGCTCGGGCGAGGCGATCAAAAAACTCGTCGGCTACATGCCCGACAGCTTCGGCGTCTACGATCAGATGCGCGTCTGGGAATACCTGGACTTTTTCGGGGCGGCCTACGGCATCGGGCGCAAGGCCCGGCGCGACCGCATCGACTACGTCCTGGACCTCACCGAGGGCGACTACATGCGGGACCGCTTCGTCGATACGCTGTCCAAGGGCATGAAGCAGAGCGTCGGCATTGCCCGAACGCTTATGCACGACCCGCAGGTGATGCTGCTGGACGAACCGGCCAGCGGCCTGGACCCGCGCGCCCGCGTCCACATGCGACAACTGCTGCGCAAGCTCGCCGACGCGGGCAAGACGCTGCTGGTCTCCAGCCATATCCTGCCGGAACTCGCCGCGGTCTGCGACGCCATCGGCATCATCCACAAAGGGCGCCTCCGGGCATCGGGGCCGATCGGCACCGTCCTGCGCGAGCTGCAACGCGACCGCCTGATGGAAGTGAAATTCCTCGGCCAGCGAGAATCGGTGGCCGAGCGGCTCAACGCCAACGAGCATGTTCGCGACGTCGAGGAAAGCGACCTCGGCAGTGACCTGCTGCAGTTCCGCTTCAGCGGCGATGACGAATCCCTCGCTACTCTGCTCGATGCTCTTCAGCAGAGCGACGCCCGCGTGGTGACCCTCCGCGAAGTGCCCCTGAGCCTCGAAGATGCGTACATGGCCATCAGCGGCATTGACGAGTCGGTCGAGGGCGAAGAGGACACAGGCGAGCCGATAGAACCCGAACCGCAAGCCGACCCCGACGCATCGGCCGATGCCTCCGATCCGCAGGAGAACGCATGATCGCCAATCCGATCATCCGCAAGGAAGTGCTCTCGACGCTGCGGACGCGCAAGGCCGTCATCATGCAGGCGCTGTTTCTGCTGGCCTCGTCGGCACTGTTGGGGCTGCTCTGGCCGGCCGGCGGGCTCCAGGCCACCGGCGGGGCCGAGGCTCGACGCATCCTGGGCGTGCTGGCCCTGGGCGAGGTGCTGCTGGTGGGGTTGTTCGCGCCGGCCCTGACGGCCGCGAGCCTGACCAGCGAGAAGGAACACAACACCCTCGAGAGCCTCTTTACCACCACGATGAAGCCGTGGCAGATTACGCTTGGTAAAATGGTAGGCTCGCTGGCGTTTCTGGTGCTGCTGGCCCTGAGCGGCGCACCGGCGCTGGGGTGCGTGTTTCTGCTGGGCGGCGTGACGGGTACGGAAGTGCTGGCCGTACTGGGCATTCTCGTGCTGACGGCGGTCTACCTCGGCATGGTGGGGTTCTTCATTTCCACGCTGGCCCACCGCTCGACGCGGGCGATGATCGTCACCTACGGCGCGGTGCTGGGGCTGATGCTGGCCATGGCTCTGCCGGCCTGGCCGGTGAGCCGGCACCTGGTGACCTTCGGCGGGCCCGCCTGGCAGGGCGTGATGCACACCCTGGTGAGCTTCAGCCCGCTCGAAGCAGTCCTCTCGCTGGTCTGGCCGGACGGCATGTACACCCGCGGCGGGGTCGGCATGCCGCCGTACTGGATGATGTTCCTGCCGATCAGCATCGGCGTGATCGTCGTGCTGACGATCTGGTGCATGTTCCGCCTGCGCCGGCCTCCCGAGCCGCCCCGGCCGAGAGAAAAACTCAAAGTCGTCGAGCGAGGCCAGGTCTCCGTGCGGACGTTCTTCTTCCTCATCGACCCGCGCAAACGCAAACGCCCCATCTCCTGGTGGAAGAATCCGGTCCTCATTAAAGAGTTCCGCACCCGCCCGATGCTCCAGACGCAGTGGCTGCTGCGGGCGGTGGGCATCTGCCTCATCGTCTCGGTGCTGCTGATGTTCCTGGTGTCCATTTCGATGTCGGCCTTCGTGGCCCAGTCCAGCACCATGCCGGCCCTGATGGCCACCGCCGTCGGCGCGATGATGGTCGTACTGGTCGCGCTGGTCGGGCCGGCCATCGCCTCCGGAGCCATCTGCTCGGACCGCGAAACCGGCGTGTGGGATCTGCTCCGCGTTACGCCCCTGGCCAGCTGGCGGATTGTCTCGGGCAAGTTCCAGGCCTCGATCATCCCGCTGCTGCTGCTGGCCATCGCGACGATTCCGGCCCTGATGATCCTACTGTATTTCAACCTCGAACTGCTCAACAGCCTCATTCGCGTCTGTGCGGTGGTGGGCATGACGATTCTCTTCGTCGTCACGGCCGGGGTGTTCTTCTCCAGCCTGTTCAAGCGGACCTCGACGGCGACGGCCTGGACCTACGCCCTGGTGGTCTCGATGACCCTCGCGACGCTGCTGATTCTGCTGGCCGAGGAGTTATTTTCCCGCCGCGTGATCGAAATTGTCTTTACGCTGAACCCGGTTGTCGCAGCCATGGATGCCGCCGGGCACGCGGGTATGCGGGCCTACAGCGTGCTGTGGAACCACCTCCGCGTGATGGGCATGATGACCGCCGGGCTGTTCGTGCTGACGGTGATTCGCGTATTCCAGCTTCGCCGGGCCCACTGACCTGCATAATAAACCTATGAAACCGTACGCCTTTTTCATCCTGACACTGCTGGCCTGGCTGATGGCCCTGCCGGTCGTGCCGGTCCGGGCGGCCGAAGCCCCGGCCGTGCCGAAACGTATCGATCGACCTACCTTCGGCGGCGAGCGCATCGTAACCCTCCTGGGCTCGCTGCTGGACGAGGACGACCCGATGGTCCGCCAGCAGGCCGTCCAGGCGCTGGGCCAGACGCACAACGACCGGGCGATCCCAGCCATCACCCGGGCTGCCGGTGATGCAGACCCGGCCGTTCGCAAAGCGGCCATCGACGCAGCCGCGGAGCTCGGCTACCCCAAGGCGCTGGCCATCATCGCCGGCGGACTGAACGATCCCGACCCGGCCGTCGTTCGCTATGCTCTGGCCGCCACGGCCCGGCTGAAGCTGCTCGACCGGGCCGACCGCGTCACCGCCTTGCTCGCCGGCGAGGATGGACTGCTGCAGACGGCCGCTCTGCAGTGTCTCACGGCCCTGGGCAGGGGCGCACCGGCTGGGCAGCTGACGGAGTTCCTCGGGCGGGATGATATCGCGCTACGCCTGGCCGCGGCCGACAACGCACGCTGCGCCAAGGCGGCCAAACCCCTCCTGACTGCGCTGCGGCAGCGTTTCGCGCAAGACGCATCGCCGGCCGTCCGGGCCCGCGCCATCGAAGCTCTCGGCACGCTCGCCCCGGCCGACTCGCGGGAGCTGCTCGACCAGGCCAACCAAGAGGCCAACGTGCTGATCCGCGCCGCAGCCGTGCGCGCATGGGCGGCTGGCAAAACATCGGCCCAGGTCGCCGACGCGCTGGACGACCCCTCGCCGCTGGTTCGCCTCGAAGCTCTCCGTGCAGCTGGGCGGGTCGACCTCATCGCCCGACGCGACCGGATTGCTGAACTCATGCTCACCGCTCCGGACGAGCTGACCCACCTCGCCGCCCGCGATGCCCTGGCCAACATGGGCCGCGATGACATCAAGCAACACATCGCCAAATCGCTCGATCATGCGTTGACTGAGGGCAAGAAGTTGGCCAGGCCGCTTGACGGGCTCAGCAAGCAAGACCAGCTTCCGCCGCCCCAGCAGGCTCGCCAGAAACGCATGAGCCGCCGGGCCGAGAGGCTGGAGCGGAACGCCGCGACGTGCTGTTGGCTGCTGGGCCACTGGCGGGAACAAACCATTGGCTATGACACGCTGCTTTCGGTGCTCAAGCGGGTCGAGCTTGACTCGCCGGTGCTCGGCCGGGCTGCCTGGGCGCTGGGATACATCGGCCGGGCCGAGGCGGCCGAGCCGCTGGCGAAGATTCTGGCGCTCTGTCGCAAGCGCGGCGTGCTGTACTTGCGGGCCATGGCGGCCATGCGGATGGGCCCGCCGTACAGCGAGGACGTGACGGCCGAGGTCGCCATTGCCCTGGCCAGGCTGGGCTACCGCCCGGCGATGAAGACGATGGTCGCCATCGCCCGCACGCGTGTGATGGACTCGCTGCTGAGCGGAGCGTCCCGCGGCATGGTCGAAGCCCTGGCGATGCTCATGACCGACGCGGATCGGCCGATGCTGGCCAGGCTGTGCGTGGAAATTATCGAGACGCCGACGTTTTCCATGGCGACGCACGCGGCGACGGCGGTTGTGGTCGGGCGCAAGAAGCTCGCCCCGGCCGAGCCGGCCGTGCGAATGATGTTTGACCGTCGCGAGACGCGATTGACGATGGCTGTCGCCGCCTGGGCCCTTGGCGAACTGACTGGCAAGACGCCCGAAATCCCCCAGCCTGTCCAGAATCAGGGCGACTGGATTCTCAAGGAAATCGAGTGATCCCGGGCCTGCGGGGGTGGCCGGAAGAGTTCTTCTGCTGTGAATTGAGCGACAGCAGGGCGGCTCGTGGAAAGTTGCGGTTTCACAAAAAATAAGAAACCTATTGACAACGCGAGAAGTAGCTGTAAGATTGTGCTCCAGTGACCGGGGAGTCGTTCCGTGGAATACCTTCACCCCTCTCCGGTGCAATCTACAGGCGCCGTCTTGAAAGCTTTCGGGCGTCGCAGTACTTAAGGAGTAGTTGTATGGCAAGTGGCAAAGTCAAGTGGTTCAATGATGCGAAAGGTTTTGGTTTCATCGAGGTCGAAGGCCAGTCGGATGTCTTCGTTCACTACAACGACATCGGCGGTGACGGCTACAAGTCGCTCACCGAAGGTGAAGAAGTGACCTTCGAGATTACCCAAGGCGAGAAGGGCCCCAAGGCCGTGAACGTCGAACGGCAAGGCTCCTAAGCGGCCTTACCAGATACCAACCCAAGCCCCGGGATTTTCCCGGGGCTTTTTTTATGGCTCATGTTTCAATTGCAGAGAGTGGATGAGCTCTCAGGGCCGAAGGCCCGGCTACATACTTTTTCCCCTACGGGGCTGATCTTTCGGGTAGCTTTACACCGTGGCTTGCTCCTTCGCCAAGGCTGCGGGAGGACAAGTGCGCCCCCGGCGGGTGGCACGGCTTGCTCGCAAGCCGTGAGGGTGGCGGGATGGGAACCCCGCCAGCCATACGCGCAGAGCGGGTCGGCGTTTGGACCGGCCTTGTTCGGGCGGGGAACTCGGCTGGGGCTTGACAGCCAGAAGCACGGCTGCCGGCCGGGCCGAAGGCCCGGAAGAATATAGCAGGGGGCGCGAGCCCCCGGAAACCGTGTCCCAAATGCAATGAGCCCCAACGGGGCGAAAGTGCTGTTGGCGGTCGTCTCTGTCGCCCTTTCAGGGCTTGTTGTTCAGACATTCCCTGCCGGGGGCTCACGCCCCCGGCTAACCCGCATTTCTCACCGGTCCGTTGATTTTTGTTGGTGACGACGATTGGT
>CAZCDM010000107.1:0-8166 GCA_964497475.1 uncultured Planctomycetaceae bacterium | reverse complement strand
TGGTCTGTGCCGTCATCACGTATCGATGTGTCAATGTTTTAGGATAGGCTCTTATTGGCAGTAGGGTTCCATGCGTTTTCGCTTCCGGTTGGCAGGCCGCTCCTCTGCCGAACTGAGCCGTTCAAGAAAGGTAGGGTTTTCGATGAATGCGCGTAATGCAGCGCTGTGCTTGATGTTCATATCATTGTTTGCCACAGTGGCCTCGGCGGCCTACGTCGAGGAGAACTTCAACAATTACGGCACGACCAACGCCCACATCGGCGGCATGGGGTCGGCTGGTAACGGCTGGGAAGGGTCGTGGGTCAAGGGCAATGCTGGCATTTATGATCAAGGAAGTCTCAGCTATACCCAGGCCGGGTATAACAATATGGATAATCAGCAGGGAACCAATGACGGTGCGATCGGTGAATCGGGAGGGGCAAATTTCACAGGGCGCCATTTTTCAGATACGCTCGGCGGCACCGTTTGGCTCAGCTACATCGGTTACTTGGGCACGGATACCTATCGAAAAACGTCTATGGCATTCAGCAACCTCTATTTCGGCGTGACGGCTAACGAAGAGAAAAACAATGCATTTTACCATATCGGTTACGGTGGAACCTACGTGTTTGGCACGGCCGATTACAGCTCGACCGACGTTCACCTGGTGTTGGCGAAAGTCGAGTTTGATCTCGAAGGCAGCAACGACCGCTTCACGATGTGGATAGACCCCGACAGTCTGACTGGCGGCGAAGCGGGACTGGGTGCTCACGACCTACAGTTGGCGGGCAGTAATTTCACCGAACCCTTCAATTCGATGTACGTATTTAACAGCACTACCAGCAAGATGGACGCCCTGCGTTTCGCCTATGGCGACGACCTGACCAGCGAGGAAAAGCTGGATATGGTTCTACCCGAACCAACGACACTGGGGCTGCTGGCGGGCGGATTGGGCTGGTTGGTGATGCGGCGGCGAAGATAGTTCCGCCTCGCCGGGGGAAGGCAGATCGCTTGGCCGGACGGTGAGGCATTGCCCCGGCCGGACTGATCGGTATACTGCGGCCATGGCCCTGCCGGATGACATCCCGCTTTCGCCGGAGGCGATTCTCGAATCGATCAACGACGGCGTGTACGTGACCGACCGCGACCGGCGGATCGTCTACTGGTCGACCTCGGCCGAGCGCATCACCGGCTGGGCTCGCGCCGACGTGCTCGGGCGGCGCTGCTGCGACGACATCCTCTGCCATCGTGACGAGGACGACCGCAAGCTTTGCGGCGAGGAATACTGCCCCCTTCACCGGGCGATCATCACCGGCACGCGTGGGACCTACCCCGTAACGGTCTACGCCAGCACGCCCGGCGGGCGGGAGGTGGCCCTGCGGGTCAGCGTCGCGCCGATTCGCGACTCGGCCGGCACGATCGTCGGCGGCGTCGAGACCTTTCGCGACTTCACCCAGGAAAAACAGGACCTCGACCGCGCCAAGCGCATCCAGTCGCTCGCGCTGGGCCATCATGTGCCCGACGGCGACCCGCGATTGACCTTCCGCACGCACTACCGCCCGCACGACATGATCGGGGGCGACTACTTCGCCATCGAGCGGCTCGACCCGAGCCGCTACGGGTTCCTGCTGGCCGACGTGACCGGCCATGGCGTGGCCGCGGCGCTGTACACGATGCACCTGGCGAGCCTCTGGCGGGATCATCGGGCCGAGCTGGACTGCCCCGCGCAATTCGCCTCCTGCCTCAACGACGGGCTCTGCCGGCTGGTGCGGGACGAGGAATCCTTCGCGGTAGGTTTGTGCGGCACGGTCGATGCCGCCACCGGCGAGGTGCGCCTCGTGGGCGCGGGCAACCCGCCGGCACTGCGGGTCGACCCGGACGGCAGGTTCCAGCAACAACCTTGCGCTGGCATGCCGCTGGGCCTGGAACCCGGACAGAACTTTGACGAAGCAGCCGTGACCCTCTCGCCAGGCCAGCGGCTGTTGCTGTACACCGACGGCGCTTCGGACATCCGCAACGCCGAGGGTATCTCGCTCGGCAGCGACGGGCTTTTCGAGCTGCTCAGCCAAGCCGGCTACCCGGGCCAGGGGTTTTCCTTCGAAGATTTTGACGAGGCCCTGCTGCGATACACCGAGGACCTTCGCCTTCCGGACGACCTGACGTTCCTGGAAATCCACCGGCTCGGCGGAGGCTAAAATCCACTCGAAATGTTTCTTGCCTTGCGGCATAATGGCTGCCCGTTGACTTGCTTTTGACAAGGAGCGTCCATGCCATCCATTCACCCCACTGCCCTGGTGGACCCGGCTGCGGCCCTGGCCGAGGACGTAACCGTCGGCCCCTACGCGATCATCGAAGCCGACGTGACCGTCGGCGCCGGCTGTGCGATCGGTTCGCACTCGATTCTCCGGAGATACACCACCCTCGGCGAGCAGAACGTCATCGACAGCCACGTCGTCCTTGGCGGCCTGCCGCAGGACCTCGGCTTCGACCCGGCCACGGAAACCTACCTCCGCATCGGCGACCGCAACACCTTCCGCGAGGGCGTCACCATCAGCCGGGCCACCGCGCCCAGCAAGGCCACCACCGTCGGCAGCGACACCTACTGGATGGCCTACGCCCACGCCGGACACGACGCGACGATTTCCGACCGCGTGATCCTGACCAACAACGTGATGATCGCCGGCCATGTCCGCGTCGGCTTCGGGGCAATTCTCGGCGGCGGCGCAGCGGCACACCAGTTCTGCTGGGTCGGAGAGCGGGCCATGCTCCAGGGCAACTGTTCGGCCACCCAGCACGTGCCCCCCTTCTGCATCCACCGCCATCTCAACGATATCGCCGGGCTGAATGTCGTCGGCATCCGCCGGGCCAAAGACATCTCCCCCGAGGAAGGCAAGCAACTCAAGGAAGCCTACGCCCTGCTCTACCGCAAGGGGCTCACGACCACCGCCGCCCTGGCCGCGATGGACGCCCGCGACGACTGGGGCCCGGCCCCCAAACGCTTCATCGAATTCGTCCGTGAGGTATTCATTGCCGAGCCGCCCTTCAGGCGAGGCCTCTGCGCACCAGACCGCTGAACAACGCCGAACGCTTATTTCCGTGACCCGGCCGCACCGAGGGCCTATCCTCGAACCATGAGCAACGACTACCAACGCCCCTGCTGGGACGAATACTTCCTCGAAGTCATGCACGCCGTCTCCAAACGCGCCACCTGCGACCGGGGCCGAAGCGGCTGCGTCATCGCACGCGACCGCCAGATCCTCGTGACCGGCTACGTCGGCAGCCCGCCCGGCATGGCCCACTGCGACGAGGTCGGCCACCAGCTCAAAACCCTCACCCACGAGGACGGGCGAGCCACCGAGCACTGCATGCGAACCATCCACGCCGAGCAGAACGCCATCTGCCAGGCGGCCCGGCTGGGCATTGCCCTTTCCGGCGCCACCCTCTACTGCCGCATGACCCCCTGCCGCACCTGCGCCATGCTCATCCTCACCGTCGGCATTACCCGCGTCGTCTGCGAGAAACGCTACCACGCCGCCGAAGAATCCGAGGCCATGTTCGCCCAGGCCAACGTCGAGCTGTGCTACCGCAGCGAAGAAACCCAATCCTACGATACCCCCGCCTAGCCATGCCCGCACTGCCCCCCCACAACCAGCCGCCCAATCCGTTCACGCAAATGCTCGCCGCCCTGGGCGGAGGCATCCTCGGAACATTCCTCTTCATCGGCCTGGTCATCCTTTTCCTGCCGCTGGTGCTCATCGTGCTGATCTACCTGGCCATCGTCCGCTGGAAAATGAAACGCGCCATGGCCGATATGCAGCAGCAGATGCAGCAGGGCCTCGAGGGCATGTTCACCCAGTCCAGCCCGGGCCAGGACGACCCCGACAACGTCGACCCGCGCAGCGGACGCAAGCATGTCGACGTGACGGTCACCACCGTCGAGAACGACCGCAACGAACCCGCCTGAAAACCCCGCGGGAAACTCGCCCAGCCACTTGCAGCCGCACGACGACTGCTTTATAATCATGCATGGCTGTAGTTGCAGCCGGTTGTTTCCCGCATACAGCAGACAAGGAAGATGCCATGAAGGTACTCGCCCAGACCGCCGCACTGGCCGAAGCTCTCAACGTTGCTGGCAGCATCGTGGCCACCCGCACCCCCAAGCCGGTGCTGCAGTGCATTAAACTTATCGCCGCCGACGACACCCTGACCCTCCTGGCCACCGACCTGGAAGTCGGCTGCCGCTACACCATCGCCCAGGTCAAGGTCGACGAGCCCGGCGAAGCGATCATCCCGGCCGACCGCCTCAGCGGCATCGTGCGCGAGTCCAGCCTCGACGAAAGCCTCTCCATCGAAACCGAAGGCGACGCCTGCCACGTCAAGGGCAAGGGCAGCCACTTCAAACTCTTCGGCTACGACCCGGCCGAGTACCCCGCCGTGGCCGAGTTCACCGACGACGCCGACTTCCAGGTACCCTCGGCCACTCTCGACGACATGATCTCCAAAACATTGTTTGCCACCGCCAAGGCCCACAGCCACTACGCCATCTCCGGCGTGCTCTGGGAGGCCGACGGCAAAAAGCTCCAGCTCATCGCCACCGACGGCCACCGCCTCGCCCAGGCCCGCGCCTCCCTGCCGGCCCCTGCCGCCGAGGCCACCACCGCCATCGTCCCCGGCAAGCTCATGAGCATGATCCAACGCATCGCCGACGGGCAGGAAACCATCGAAGTCAAAATCGGCGACAACCAGATCCTCCTCCGCACCCCCAAGGCCACCCTCGTCTCCAGCCTCGTCCAGGGCAACTTCCCCAAGTACGGCGATGTCATCCCCAAGGAAACCTCCAAGAAGGCCACCATCGCCGCAGCCGAGTTCGAACACCGCGTCCGCCTGGCCGCCCTGCTGACCAACGAGGAATCCCGCGGCGTGAAGCTCAGCTTCAACGACCAGGCCGTTCTGCTCTCCAGCCGCGGCCCCGAAACAGGCGAAGCCGACGTCGAGTGCCCCATCGAGTACGACGGCGAGCCCTGCGACATTGGCTTTAACCCGCAGTTCCTCGTCGAGGCCATGAAGATCATCGACACCGACCAGATCACCTTCGAGATGAACGCGCCCAACAAGCCCGCCGTCATCAAGGCCGGCAGCGACTTCCTCTACGTCCTCATGCCCGTCGACCTCGGCTAGTGTAGCCCAACCGCCCCCACTGGTGTAGCCCAGCCGCCCCCGGCTGGGGCAAAACCCGCAGTAAACCCCTTGTCCGGGGCAACCTCCTACACCCGCCCCAAAGCCCGCCAGAACCGCCCCAGAAATGCACCGCGGCGAAAATGCGAATCGACATGCAGCCTCCCAGCCATGCCGACCCGCTTGCCTATTGCGCCCAATGCCCCCATCCATCAAAATTCAATCCATTATGGGATGGGTGTGGAATCTTTCCGGAACAAACCGTGCGCTTCACAGCCCGCCTGGCCGCCGCCTTTTACCGTTGCCCATTGCCCCTGGTCATCCCCCTGGCCCGGCAGGGTTTGGAAATTGGCCCCTGCCCTGCCTTGCGGTACACTGGCGACATGCTCTGTGTCGCATCATGGCTGACGTTGCAGTTCCCCGCCTGGCTGGCTCTGGCGTTCCTCACCCTCGGCCCGGTGATCGCCCACCTGCTGGCCCGCCGGGCCGGACGAACGCCCTCGACGGCTGCAACCGTCCTGCAGTCAATCGCCCTGGCTCTGCTGGCCGTCGCCCTGGCCCGACCCGCCCTGCCGCGCCTCGGCCAGCGTGCCCTGCCCTGGCTGGTCCTGCAGGATGTCTCAGCCTCGCTCACCGGCCAGCGACTCACCGCCACCCCGCCGGCAGCCGAGGTAGTCCGCTTCGCCGACGCGCTCCTGCCGCCGGGCCAGTCGCCCGCCCAACCCGGCACGCAGCTCGCCCCCGCCTTGCAGCTCGCCGCCGCCCGCCTCGCCGCCGGCCAGGTCGGCGGGGTCATCCTCGCCACCGACGGCCGATTCACCGCCCCCTGGACCCACGCCGCCGAAGCTCTCGCCAGCCAGAACGTCCCCCTGCTCATCGTCCCCCTCGCCGCACCGGCCGACGACGCTCGCATCGCCTCCTTCCAGGCCCTCCGCACCACGCCCGGCCAGGCCTCGCTACGCATAGACCTCGCCGCCAACGCGCCGCTCGCACGAACCCTCACCATCACCCCCGCCGGCAGCACCGCCCCCCTGGCCCGCCGCAAGGTCACCCTCCAGCCCGACCGCCCCACCTCCGTCCACCTCACCGCACCGGCCCCAGCCAACCAACCCAACGCCTGGCAGGCCACCCTCACCCCGGCCGATGCACTGCCCAACGACACCGCCTCGGCCGTCCTCGCCAGCGCGGATCGCCCCATCGCCTGGCTGGCCGGGCCCGACGACCACGCCCCGCCGTCCCTGCCCTGGTCGATCCATCGCATCAACCCCGCCGAAGCGCCGACCACCCCCGCCGGCTGGGCCCGCTACGCAGCCATCGTCCTGCCCAGCCAGGCTTCGCTGCCGACCAAGGCCCGCCGCGCCCTGGCCCGCGCGACGGCCATGGGCTCGGGCCTGGTCCTGCGGAGTACCGCCCCGCACAGCCCGCCCGATGAACCACTGACCGCCCTGGCCCCGCTGACCCCCGCCGCCAGCCAGCGCAATCCGCTGGACCTCGTCGTCCTGCTCGACGCGTCGGGCTCGATGGCTCGCCCGGCCGGAAAGCGGCTGCGGTTCGACCTGGCCCGCGACGGCCTGCTGGCCATCCGCGGCGATCTCGCCCCCGCCGACCGCCTGGCGGTGTGGACCTTCGCACGCGATGTCGCAGAACGCTACGCAGCCGAGCCCGGCGAAATCGACTTCGCCCGCCTCGCCGAGTCCATCGACGCGATCTCCCCCACCGGCCCGACCGACATCGCACCGGCCCTGCGCCGCCTCGCCCAACGCTCACCCGCCAGGTCAGCCACCGGCCTGATCCTCGTTTTGTCCGACCAGGACGTCGCCCCCTTCGACGCACCACCCCTGGCCGACGCACTCACCCGCGCCGGCTGGACGCTCGCCGTCGTAGCGGCCGGGCCCGAGACGCAAAGCTCGCTGGTCGAACTGGCTGCCCTCATGGGCGGCCGCGCCCGCCTGCTCCAGGCCGACTCGCTGACCGGGCTGGGCGAACTGTTCGGCTCGCTGATCCGCACCGCCCGAGGCCCCGCCCCCCAGCCTCGCGACATCGCCATCACCGCCGAGAGCAACATCGCCGCCCTGACCCGCCTGGGCCCGACCCTCACCCTCCTGCCAACCCAGCCCCGCACCGGCAGCACCGTTATCGCCCGGGCCGATGGCGAACCCCTCGCCGCCGTCGCGCCGGTCGGCCTGGGGCGAGCGGTCCAGCTGGCCCTGCTGCCAGGATCGACCAACCTGCCCGCCCGGGCCGTCCGGCAGCTCATCGATGCCGTCGCGCCTCCCGGCGACCCACGCTATCAGGCGACGGCCTCGCGCATGGGCGGCGCTGTGCAGATCGACCTCGACGCACCGGCCGACGGCTTGGCGCTGGAGGCGACACTGCTGCCAGCCGATCCGGCAGCCGAGCCGATCCGGGCCGCACTCACGCAGGTCTCCCCGCGTCGCTATCGCGCCACGCTGCCGCTGACGGCCGACCAGGCAGCGGGGCTGGTCATCCGTCAGGGCTCGCGCCCGGTCGTGCAATCGGTTATCCCCGCCGGGCCGGGCGGGGAATATCTTTCCGGGGCCGACTGGGCCACGCTGGACGCGCTGGCCCGCCAGACCGGCGGCCAGATCGTATCGGCCAATCAGCTTACCTCGGCCATGCGTCGCATCGCCCAGGCCGAGGCCATGGCCCTCTGGCCGATCGCCCTGGCTGGCGCGCTGGCGGCGATGCTGCTGGCCTGGCTGATCCACCGCCCCACCTAGAGAATTTTACATACAATCTGTCGTCCCCTTGTCACCCTGAGCGAAGCCCTATGGGCAAAGCCCATACGGGGAGGCCGAAGGGTCTTTTGGCGAAAAGATTCTTCGGCTTCGCGGTTTGCTTCGCAACCCGCTACGCTCCGAATGACACCACGGTCAAACGGCTTTTGTTATGCTAAATGCTCTAGTAGTCTGTCCCATCTAAAAGGATGGGTAGAGTCGCTTCCTGACTTCGACATCCCCTTTGGATTGCGCTGTAAGTCTTTGTTTTACA
>CAZCDM010000106.1:0-8177 GCA_964497475.1 uncultured Planctomycetaceae bacterium | reverse complement strand
GCCAGAAAGCGAAAATCCTACGCGATATCCGAATTTGAATTGTTCAAAGTACCCTTATATAATAAAAACCGCCTACTGAAATATCATCCGGCGTTTCTGTTTTTGTTGTTCCCGGTTAACCAGTTACCTGATTAACTGATCAACCAATCAGCTGCTTTCCTCAGTTCCCGCCGGTCAGCAGGGTGGCGAGGCTTTTTTCCACGCCGGCAAAGCCCATAAAAGCCATCGCGAGGATTCCCGCAATCAGCAGGGTAATGGCCGGGCCTTTCAGCGGGCCGGGCACGTCACAGAGGTCCAACTCTTCGCGAATGCCAGCCATGATGACGATGGCCAGGGTAAAGCCAATGCCCGCAAAAATCGCCAGGGTCAATGCTTCGCCAAAGCCCCACGCCTGGGCCGGCGTGGCTGCGCCGATGATCTTGTTCATAATCATCAGGCAGGCGAAAAGGATCGCACAGTTGGTGGTAATCAGCGGCAGGAACACGCCGAAGCTCTTGTAGAGCGACGGGAAGAACTTTCGCACGTACATCTCGACAAGCTGCACGCTCGAGGCGATCACGAAGATGTAGACCAGGTAGTTCAGCACGCCCAGGTCCACCTGCTCGGGGGTGACGGATGGGTCGAAGAGTTTCCAGATCGCCAGCGTCAGCGGCGCGCCCGGCCGGAGGATAAAGGTCGTAAACAGCCAGCTCAGCGTACTGGCGATGCTCATGACGAAGGTCACGGCACAGCCCATGCCGAAGGCCATGTCCACCCGGCGCGATACGCCGATGAACGGGCAGATGCCGACGAAGTAAATCAGCACGAAGTTGTTGATCAACGCCGCGCCAACCGCGATGAGTACCAGTCCTGCGATGTATTCCATGGCTCGTATTCCTGTGGTTTATGTTGCCTGCACGATGGGCTGAGTCAGTGCGTGCAACTATCGAATGTCGAAGCTCGAATGCCGAAACAATGTCGAAATCCGAAGCATTACAACCCCGGCCCCGGCAGCACACTCCATCGCCTGCATTTCACGCCGGTGGGAGTTTGAGGCATTGGTCATTAGAAATTGCGCCATTGTTTCGGTTTTGTGATTCGAGTTTCGCATTTACTTCATGCGTCTGTCGGTGGTCGTCTTCGGTCATGCCTGCAAGGTATGTTTCTTCCGGCCGAGTCGGCCGGCCCAGTTCGCCAGGGCCAGCAGCGCCCCGAGGGTGAAAAACGCCCCCGGCGGCAGGGCCATCAGGGCCCAGTGGAACTTTTCCGCATCGCCCTGCCAGAACAGCGGGATGTCGAACCAGCTGCCGGCCCCGAGCAACTCGCGGACGGTGGCCATGCTCGCCAACCCCAACGCAAAGCCGATGCTGTTGCCCACCGCATCGGACAGGGCCGTGAAGATGCCCTGCTTGGATGCACAGACTTCGCAGCGACAGATGATGAGGCAGTTGACGATGATCAGTGGCACGTAGGGGCCGAGCTGCTTGGAGGTTTCGTACATGTAGGCCGCCAGGGCCCGGTCGGCGATGGTCACGAACGTTGCGATCGTCAGCGTGAAGACCAGGATGCGCAGGTGCGGCTTGAGCAGCCCGCGGATGAGGCTGACGACCAGGTTCGCACAAATCAGCACGAAGGCGGTCGCGGCGGCCATGGTCATGGCGTTCTTCATCGTGGCCGTCACGGCCAGCGTCGGACACATGCCCAGGATCTGCCGGTACACCGGGTTCTCCGGGATGATCCCGTTGATGAAACGCTCCAGGGGGGTCGGTCCGTCATTCGGCATGGGGGGTCTCCTCTGCAGCCTTGATCTGCCCGCCGGCGAGGTCTTTCTGGAACCGCTCGACGGCTTTGTTGACCAGGGAGGTGATGGCGTTGGAACTGATCGTGGCGCCACTGATGGCTTTGATTTCGTTGGGCATCTTCGGCGAGGCTTTGACGACCACCAGCGGCTCGGCGGCGGACTTGTTATCGAACTGTTCGTTCCAGGGCCCGGCGATCTTGCTGCCCAGGCCCGGCGTTTCCGTCTGGCTGAGGACGTAGACGCTGCGGATGGTGGAGGCCTTGGCGTCAAAACCCAGCAGCGCGGTAATCGTCCCGCCGTAGCCCGGCCCGGCTGCCCGGACCACCCAGCCGACGAGCCTGCCGCTGTCAGCCTGGGTTACGCGGTAGGCCTTGTACGGGGCCGGCGGGGTCTCGACGACGATCGGCTCGACGTTGAGCTTGCTCTTCTCGCCGACGGAGATGGTATTGCCCTCGGTGGTAATTGCCTGGCCGGCGACGGCCTTGCTGCCAAGCACCAGCGAAGGAATCTGCCGATACGTCTCGTCCTTCTCGTTCTGGGCGATGATCGGCCCGAGGGTGGTTTGCACCCCAGCCAGACCCGCCCCGAACACCAGGGCCAGCACCAGAACAAGCCAGCCGGATTGAATGTGTTGAATCATAATCGCTCCACTCGGAAAAACAGAAGAGGCAAGATACAAAGTGTTGTCTTGTTTCTTGCTGTCTTGTTATTTGCTGTCCGGAATTGCTCCGCCGAAGGGTTTAGGTATGGTCCAGCGGTTGATCAGCGGGGTCAGGGAGTTCATCAGCAGGATGGCGAACATCACGCCTTCGGGGTAGACGCTGAGTTTACGGATGAGCATGACGAAGCAGCCCACGCCCAGGCCGAAGATGAACTTGCCCTTCGGCGTCAGCGGGCTGGTGACCGGGTCGGTGGCGATGAAGAACGCCCCGAACAGCAGCGCCCCGCCGCACAGCTCGCTGGCCACGCCCCAATGGCTGCCATTGCCGAAGAAGCCCGCCACACCCACGCCCTCGACGGCCAGGTCGTACAGTTCCATGCCGACCGCGATAACGGCCGCTGCCAGGATCACGCCGAGGGGGATTTCCCACGAGGCGGTCCGCCGGATGCACAGGTACAGCCCGCCGAGGACGCACGCCAGGGCCGACGTCTCGCCCAGCGAGCCGATGGTATTGCCCAGCAGCAGTGGAAGCAGGGCGGTGATGTACCCGCCCTCGCCGGCCTCGGCCATCTTCAGTGCGGTCATGGGCGTCGCGCCGGTCAGGGCGTCAGCCGGCAGGAGGCTTGCAATGCCGGGAATCTGCGAAACGTCGATCACATAGGCCGGTGCACCCATCGCCCCGGCGAAGCTCAGCATCACGAAGGCCCGGCCCACCATCGCCGGGTTGAACAGGTTCATGCCCACCCCGCCGAAGATCATCTTGCCCATCCAGATCCCGATGAACGAGGCGATCAGCGTGACGTAGATCGGGGCGTTCCACGGCAGCGACAGCGCGAGGATCAGCCCGGTGACGCTGGCCGATAGATCGCCCAGCGAGAACGGCCGGCGGCGGATCGTGTTCCAGAGGAACTCGGCCACGCAGCAGAAAGCGATGCACAGGCCCATCTGGATGGCTGCGAACTGCCGGAAGACGATCAGCGAGGCGAGCATCAGCGGCGAGAGCCCGATGATGACATCGAGCATGAACCGGCGGGTGGTCAGGCTGCGGTCCTGGAGGTGCGGGCCGGGGGCCACGTGCAGATCCGGGGCCGGAGCCGACGGTGAGGTTGGTTTGGTTTGTTCAGCCATGACGTTCGGTTTTCTCGGGGTTGTGGTTTGTTCAGTCCCGCGGAATCTGGGCCTTGCCCATGCGGATCAGCTGCACCAGCGGAATGCCCGCCGGGCAGGTGTACGCGCAGCAGCCGCACTCGATGCAGGAAAAGGCGTGATATTGTTTGGCCAGGTCCCAGTCGCCGTTTCGGCTCGCCAGGGCCAGGCGGGTCGGCAAGAGGTTCATCGGGCAGACATCCACGCACCGCCCGCAACGGACGCAGTGGGTCTCGGTGATGGGCTTGACGTCGTCGGCGGTCAGGCAGACCACGCCGCTGGTGCCCTTGGTGATGGGCGCATCGAGATTGCCGATGGCAAAGCCCATCATGGGCCCGCCTGCAATAACGCGAGCGGTCTGCTCGGTCAGCCCGCCGCAGAAGTCAATCAGGTCGCCATAGGTCGCGCCGACCGGGGCGAGGATATTCTTCGGCTGGGCGATGCCCGAGCCAGTCACCGAGACCACGCGGTGGGTCAGCGATTTTTCGCGGACGACAGCCCGGGCGATGGCCGCGGCGGTGGCGACGTTGATGACGACCACGCCGACATCGAGCGGCAGGGCCCCGCCGGGCACGGTCCGGCCGAGGGCGGCCGCGATGGTCTGCTTCTCGCCACCCTGGGGGTACTTGGTCTGCAGCTCGGCGACGAGCACATCCGTGCCGACGGCCGCCTGGGTGAGAGTTTCGACGGCCAGGGGCTTGTTGTCTTCCACGGCGATGACGACCCGCTTGGCTCCGCAGGCGCGGGCGGCGAGCAGGGCTCCGCAGAGCACCGGCGAGGGCGCCTCGACCATCAGCCGATAGTCGGCCGTGAGGTACGGCTCGCACTCGCAGCCGTTGACCAGCAGCGTGTCGATGGGCTTTTCGTCATTGCGGGCGAGCTTGACGTGCGTGGGGAAGGCGGCGCCGCCCTGGCCGACGATGCCTGCAACGCGGACGGCCTGGGTTATCGCGGCCGGCTCGTACTGGCCGAGCCCGCTGATGGGCCACTCGCCGCCGTAGACGTCTTTGAGCAGCGCCTCGCCGGCGAGGCGCTGCTGCTCGGCCGCCTTGATCGGCACGGCCGAGACGTGTCGCCCGTTGGGCAGCGTCACCGCCGAGGCCATGGCGGCCACGCCGTCGATGCTCGCATGCACCGGGGCCGAGACGAACGCGTCGGCCTGGCCGACAACCTCGCCGATGGCCAGCTCCTGGCGGGTCTTGACGATCGACTCGCACGGCGTGCCGACATGCTGCAGCAGGGCGATGTTCACCGCCGCGGGCGTGGGCAATACCTCGATGGCCGCATCGGCCGCCAGGCCCTTACGCTCCGGCGGGTGCACGCCGCGGGCGAACGTTCCCTTGCCCGTCATTGCCTGTGATGTCATGGGGTCTGCTCCTGATGGTTCGCCGGTCCAGCCATGTCAGCCGGGCCGGTGGGGTTGTGCTTGCCGTGTCGGTTGACCAGGTGTGCAACCAGGGCCATAACCGCCACGCCGCCTGCCAGCCCGACGATTGCGCCGATCGTTCGCGCGCTGGGCCCGGCCACGATGGCTCCGACCACCGCCGCGAGCAACGGCGCGAGGAACGCGCCAGCGGCCGCGATGGCCAGCCTGCCGCCCTCCAGCCCGCCGGGCACCTGGTAGCCCGGCGCACCGTGGTCCTGCTTGCAGCCAGGGCAGTGCCCGCCGCAGCTGGATGGCTCCTGGTCGCAGTTGGCCGGGTTCAGGGTGGGTCGGTTCGGGTCGGTCATAACGATCCTCGCGGAAAGGCCGGGGAGGTCGAGAAGTGTAGCAGAGATTCCGCTACCTGTAAAGGCGATTAGGGCAAGCCTCGGCGGGCAAAAGGGCGGCTGGCTTCTGTAGCACAGCCGCCCCGGCGGATTCCCTTGCAGGATGGCTGGCGGGGTGATTGGTTGTGGCTGGCGGGGTTCCTATCCCGCCAGCGATGGCGACGCCACTTTTCTGTTGAGGCAGCGGGACAGGAGCCCCGCCAGCCGGAGCGCCGGCTGTGATTGGATGTGTAGCACAGCCGCCCCCGGCTGTGGTTGGTTCGCTGGCTTTGCAGGAGCAGTCGGATTGAACCCGTCCCGCGGATCAAAAGGGCTTTGCCCCCGCCGCCCGGGCAGCTATCATGTCGTCATGGCGATGGTATCGGTCATCATTCCCGCCGCCGGGTCGGGCAGCCGCTTCGGCGCGGGGTACAACAAGATATTCGCTCCCCTTTGCGGCGAGGCGATGATCGCCCGGACGCTGCGCGCATTCCTCGGCCGGTCCGACGTGGGCGAAATCATCCTGCCCTGCTCGCCCGACGACCGCGGAACGCTCGGCGAGGCCCTGGCCGATCCGCTCGCCTCGGGACGGGTTACGCTGGTGACCGGCGGAGCCTGCCGCAGCGAGTCGGTCCGCAACGGCCTGGCCCGCGTCTCCGCCCGGGCCGACCTCGTAGCCGTGCACGACGCCGCCCGCCCCTGCGTCTCGCAGGCGACCATCGACGCGACCTTCGCCGCGGCCGATGCCCACGGCGCCGCCCTGCCCGCGGTGGCCATTCACGGCACGATCAAGCGGGCCCGAGCCGACGGGCGAGTATCGGCCACGCTGCCGCGGGAGCAGTTCGCCGACCTGTTCGAAGCCCAGACCCCCCAGGTCGCCCGGCGGGATATCCTCACAGCCGCCTACGCGACCGGCCTCGATGCCACCGACGATGTCGCCCTCATCGAAGCCATCGGCCAGCCTGTCCACATCGTCCCCGGCGACCTGCGGAACATCAAAGTCACCACGCCCGACGACCTCGCCCTGGCAGAAGCTCTGCTGGCGACGCTGGAGTAATGCGACATCCCAAGCGCAAAAAATGACTTACACACCAAACAGGCTGCCATACGTCGAATCAGATGGGTTTGATCGATTCCCGTGCGATGATGTCTAATAGGCCTGTTAATCACGGCCTGGTGTAAAACGTGTTGATAACCCGCTCTCGTGGCGACGTAACCCCTTTCTGCACAGGGAGTATACTTCTATTTTCTACCCCTGCCCATTTGTGTATAATCAGTCCACTTTGAAAGGGTTGCCAACACTCGGTAACACAACCTGAATATTCTGCGCCACAACCATTTATGACTATCCAGCGGTCCACCTTTGACTACGAATTGCCCCCTGAGCTCATCGCCCAGCACCCAGCCGAGCGGCGGGACGAGTCTCGCCTGCTCCGGCTGGACCGGACCAGCGGGCAGGTCGCCCACGGGCAGTTCCCGGACATCGCCGATGCGCTCCGGCCGGGGGATCTGCTGGTGGTCAACACGACGCGCGTGATTCCGGCGCGGTTCCACCTGCGGCGGGCCAGCGGCGGCGCGATCGAAGCACTCTTCCTGCGAGCCGGCGAGGATGGCTGGGAGGTGATGCTCAAGAACGCCTCCCGCTGCAAGCCCGGCGAGCAGCTCACCCTGCCCGTCATGCCGGGCCAGCGCATCGAGCTTCTCCAGCGAGGCCAGCGGGGCCACTGGTTCGTCGCGCCCATCCCAGCCGTCGATCCGCTCGCCCTGCTGGACCAGGTCGGCTCGCCCCCCTTGCCGCCCTATATCCATCGCGACGAGGCAGCCACCCCCGCCGACCGCGACCGCTACCAGACCGTCTACGCCGATACGCCCGGCGCCGTAGCGGCCCCCACGGCCGGGCTGCACTTCACGCCGGCCCTGCTGGACGACCTCGCCGCACGGAACATCGCCACGGCCAGGCTCACGCTGCACGTCGGGCCGGGCACCTTCGCGCCGGTGGCTGAGGAGGACCTCACCCGCCACGACATGCACAGCGAGTGGTACGACCTGCCGGGCGACTGCGTTGCCGCCATCGAGCAGACCCGCCGCAACGGCGGCCGAATCGTCGCCGTCGGCACGACCAGCGTCCGCGTGCTCGAAGCCGTCGCCCGCGACCACGCCGGCCAACTCGCCCCCCAGGCCGGCTGGACCGACCTGTTCCTCTACCCGCCGGCGGAGTTCCACATCGTCGATGCCCTGCTGACGAACTTCCACCTCCCGGCCAGCACGCTGCTGCTGCTCGTAGCCGCCTTCTGCAGCCCGGGCAGCACGGACGGCATTGCGATGATCCTCTCCGCCTACCACCAGGCCGTCCAGCAACGCTACCGCTTCTTCAGCTACGGCGATGCGATGTTCATCGAGTGATTCCGCTCCGCAGGCCGATTTTTCACCCACATCAAATGTCCTGACAAGGGCAGCTTCGATCTTTTTTCAAAAAAAAAGTGGTCGGAGATAACCGAAGCTGAACCCAAACGGTAGACTCCATCATCACGGAATCATGAGCCGACTTTGTACACAAGTTCATTTATAAATTAAAGTTACACATTGGGGTCATCGCCCGTAACGGGTCGCGATGTAATCCGGAATGATGTAAGGCGATTGCCTTAGAAAGGTACAGACAAAAAAGTTACATTAATTTCTTTGTCGACAGAACCATTTTCTCTGGTATAGTCGCTAATGAGCCTTGTGCTTCAGATCACTCAAGAGCCTGTTGCACAATAATTCTGGAACCCAACCGTTGGATTCCGATTTAGTAACTATCTCAAAACGTTGAATCTTGCCGATGAATATCCGTGGGACCTC
>CAZCDM010000105.1:0-8434 GCA_964497475.1 uncultured Planctomycetaceae bacterium | reverse complement strand
CGATCAGGCCTGCATCTGGCCGACGCGCATGTTGAAGTATCGCAGCGATTCCTCCAGCAGGCTGATCGACCAGGCGATGTAAGCCCGGCTGTGCGCGGGTCGGCCGCGGCGCTCGCTCATCAGACCATCCTCCACGTGGCTGAGGAATCGCGTGATCGCCGCCGGCTCGATCGGCTCGGGCGTATTGCCCCAATCCCGCAACTGCTCGAACGTCTCGCGGTGTTTCTGTGAGCGTTTCCACTGCATCGGCGTCAGGAACGTGCCCGGCCGGAGGCTCAACTGAATGCCTTTCAGCGCCATGGCGATCGGCTCGTAGTTGAGCTTCTCGCTGAGTCGCAGGAACCGGAACTGCTGGACGTAGGTTCCCTCGCCGCTGCCGGGGTGGCGGTCGTCGCTCTCGGCGCTGTACCGCTTGGAGATCTCGCTGAACAGCAGATTGGGCGCCTGGCCGTCGCGGATGATCTCGTGCTGGCGCAGTCGGGCGATGGAAATCTTGCCGCGCTCATCGACGACCGGGTCGCCGGCAAGGGCGAGGAGGCATTGCAGGACGCTCATCGGCAGCAGGCGGTTGCGGTCGGGGCGGTGCTGACTTTTGGGCTGCATCGACAGATGAATGCTGTGCGGACGGATCGGGTAGAACCGCCGCGTGTGGTCGATGAGCTGGTTGAGGATCCACGGGTCGGGCGTGATGGGCTTGGAGATGTTCGCGTCGACGGAAAGATTCCCCAGGGCGACCTCGAAAAAACCGCGCCGTGGGGCGCGTTTACTTTTGGTGTGATGGTCGTCGATGTGGCCGCCGAGTTTCCAGGTCAGTACATCCAGGCCGAAGTCGTAGAAGTACGTAAAGCCGTCGAATTGCGGGTCGCCCACGTCCTGATTGGCGGCCTGGCCGATGACGTCATGCCCGACGTTGCTGAACTCCAGCTCGGCCCCGAGCGGAATGTAGCCAAACCCCATGTGCCCGCGAATGAAGTTGATGTGTGCTTTGGCCGGAGCCGGGTCGTAGAGGGCGTCGGCCCGGCCGATGGCGCGGCGGACATAATCGATCAGCTGCGTCGAGGTGAAATCTATCTCGGCCAGCAGATCCTCGACGATCTGGTTGAGCACCGCCTCGGACTGGTTCAGCAGCCGAAGGGCAACCAGCGAGCTGATGATGCGGTCGTAAAAGATCACCGGGTGCGGCAGATGGTCCAGCTCGTAGCGGAAGCCATCATGGATGCGCTGCTCGAACTCGTTGAAGATCACCTGGCGGATCAGCAGCCGGAGGTAATGCGGCGCGAACTGTTGGGCGCGGGGGTCTTCGATGATGCGGCTGTAGTCCGGCAGGGGTTTGTCCCGCAGAGTCTGGCGGATGGCGAAGTCACTGATGCCGCCGGCTTCGAAGTGTCGCCTCTGAATATCGCGGATGTCCGGCCCGCGAAGCTCGGCCACCGCCCGTCGCGTCAGTGATTCCCGCGTGTGATACGTCTGCTCCTCGGCCTCGCGGATGGCTTTGTCGATCTTCCGGCCGAGCAGAATCTCCTGCTTGAGCGGATCGCGAAACGACGAGCCGAACGCACGGTCAAGCTGCTCGGCATTGCCGACGAACACGATCGCACGCACCGTGCCCTCGCTGCTCTGGACGTCCAGGGTCCGGCGGCGGTAGTTCTTGCCCTCGTACTCCATCAGGGCCGGCAGGGTGTCCCGCGGCAGGTCACGCACGAGGTACCCGCGGATGCGATGGCCGTGATCCGGCACGGCGTAGAGGTAGGTCTCATCCGGGCTGACCTTTTTATATCCGCTGAGCACGGCCCGGGTCGCACAGAACGTTTCCACGCCGTCGGCCTGGTCGGGCTCGGCGACGAGGTTCCGCCCCAGCACGGCCCGGAAGACCGACGGATCAGTCAGCGTGCCGTACACGAAGAGATTGTACGTGCGGGACTGCGTAGTCGGCTTGGGCGGGGGTGTGGTCATGAGCTGACCATTGTAGTATTTGGCCGGAGGGTTTGTAAGGCCTACAATATCGCCATGCCCGATCGACGAATCACCCCCATGCCCGTGAAGTACTGGTCCCGGGCCGGGCTGTGCATCACCGACTGGTGCAATGGACGCTGCGCGACGTGCTACCTGGCCTGCGGACCCGGCCGGACCGGGCGGATGACCCCGCCCGATGCCGTGCGCCTGTGGCAGCAGCTCGACACGGCCTCGCCGCACGGCTGTCGGGTCCATGTCACCGGCGGCGAACCCTTCGGCGATTGGACCGGCCTGCGGGAAACCCTCCGCCTGGCTCGCAGCCAGGGGCTTTCCGCCGAGGCCGTCGAGACCAACGGATACTGGGCCGAGGACGACGCCATCGTCCGCGAGCGGTTGGCCGAGCTGGACCGCCTGGGGGTTGGGCGCCTGGCGATTTCCGCCGATCCGTTCCATCAGCAGTACGTGCCAATCGATCGGCCGAGACGATTGGCCGAGTTGGTCAGCCAGTTGTGGGGGGCGGAGCGCCTGCGTGTCCGCTGGGACGACTGGCTTCGCGACGGCTGCGACCTGACCACCGCCGACGAGCCAATCCGGCAGGCTCGCTTTGCCGAGTGGATCGCCTTGGGGCGCGACCGCCTCAACGGCCGGGCTGCGGCGAGCCTGGCTTGCCTCCTGCCCGGTCAGCCCTGGGAGAGCTTCGCCGGGCAGGCCTGCCATCACCCGCTGCTCCGCAGCAAGCATGTGCACGTCTGGCCCGACGGAACCATCATGCCCGGCGTCTGTGCGGGCATTGTCCTGGGTGAAGCACTCGATACCCCGGCCGGTGAGCTTTGGCAGCAGCTCGCAAGCGATTGGTCGCAGCGGCCTGTCATCGGATCGCTGGCGGAGGGCGGGCCGGTCGCCCTGGCTCGCCGGCAAGGGCTCGAAGAACAGCTCGCCGGGCAGCTCTTCGCCTCGAAGTGTCACCTCTGCTGGGGGGTGCGATCATTGCTCGCTCGCCTCGGGCGGGGCAGGGCCGAGTTGGGGCCTGCCTGGCTGTACCAGCCCGAGGAGGCTTGACACCTCATCGGGCTCGGGCTAGGATTCACTACCGGGTTCATTGTTCAGCAAGGAGCAACCATGGCCGAGAAAAAACCCACCATGAGCGTCAGTACCATCGAGGGCGTGATCGTCGTCGAACTCAGCGAGCAGCGGATTCTGGACGAGGTTCACATCGCCCGAATCGGTTCGGAAATCGAACAGCTCATCAGCGAAGCCGACAGCCCGAAGATGGTGATCGACTTTGTCAACGTCTCGAACATGTCCTCCAGCGCGCTGGGCATGCTCATTACGGTCCACAAACGCGTCCGCGAAGCGTCCGGCCAGTTGCGGCTGTGCAACATTCAGGACACGATCCAGGAAGTGTTCCGCATTACCCGGTTGAACGAGATTTTCAACATCTGTTCCAGCCGGGCCGACGCGATCAACAGCATCAACTGATCTCTGCCGGGCCATGCCCAGAAAGTTGTCGGTGGCTCGCGAGACCATCACCATCCCGTCGGACATGAATCGTGCCCGTGACGTCGAGGATCAGCTCCTCAAGCTCGTGGTGGCGTATGATTTCGACCAGGCCGATCAGTTTGCCATCAAGCTCGCCTTGGAAGAGTGTCTTGTCAACGCCATCAAGCATGGCAATGAAAACGACCGGACCAAGACCGTCGAGATCAAGTATGAGATCGATACCGAGCGGGCGTCGTTCTGCATTTCCGACGAGGGGGAGGGCTTTTGCCCCTGCGACGTGCCCGACCCGACCGCCGATGAAAACATCGAGCGCCCCTGCGGCCGGGGGCTGATGCTCATGCGAACCTACATGGACGAAGTGACCTATTCCCGGAAGGGCACCTCCGTTCACCTCGTGAAGATCAAGGGCAAGGACACCCCGTGAACGATTCCGCCGACAGCTTCGGCATGGATGTGACCCGCACCGGCCGGGCCGTGGTGGTGACCATTCGCGGCGAGGCTTCGATGACGCACGCCCCGGCCATTCTCGCCGAGCTGGAATGCCTCACCCTCAACCCGGAAGAAACCATCGTCCTGGACGTCAGCGGGCTGTCGTTCATCGGCGGCGAGGGGCTCGATGCACTGCTGAGCGGGCGGGAACTCTCGCGGCTGCGGCACCACTCCATCCGGCTGGTCAATCCGTCCGGCCCGGTGCGGGATATCCTCAAACTCACTCGCCTGGATCAGGTCTTCCCGATCTACGAAACGCTCGACGAAGCGTGCAGCGCGTAATCAGTCGTTCATCAAGGCCTGAACGGCGGTAATGGCCGAAATCAGCACGATGTCCTCCACGCTGCAGCCACGGGACAGGTCGTTGATCGGCTTGTCGGCGCCCATCAGCAGCGGTCCCAGTGCCGTGGCCCGGCCGAACCGCTCGACGAGCTTGTACCCGATATTGCCGCACGACAGGTCCGGGAAGACCAGCGTGTTGGCCCGCCCGGCCACGGGCGAATCGGGACACTTCTTCTCGCCGATGGCGGGAATCATCGCCGCGTCGACCTGGAGTTCACCGTCGACTTTCAGGTCGGGCCTGCGCTGCTGGATGATGGCCGTCGCGTCGATGACCTTCTGCACGGCCGGGCTCGACGCCGAGCCTTTCGTCGAGAAGCTCAGCATCGCCACGCACGGCTCGACATCCAGCAGGGCACGGGCGTTCTTGGCCGCGAGTATACCGATGTCGGCCAACTGCTCGACGGTCGGCTCGGGCAGCACGCCCGTATCGGCAAAGATCACCGCGCCGTCGACGCCGAATTCCGGAATGATGGTGACCATGATGCTGCACGAGGAGAGCGTCCGATTGCCTTCCTCCAGGCCCACGCCGAAGAGCGTGGCCCGGCAGGTGTCGGCGGTGGGGCAGATACTGCCGGCCACCATGCCGTCGACCCGGCCCGCGCCGACCATGAACGCCCCGTAGTAGACCGGCTGGTCGATCATCTCGGCTGCCTGCTCGCGCGTCATGCCCTTGGCCTTGCGCTTTTCGTAGAGGGTGTCGATGTAGCTGTCGCGGGCGGCATCGTCGGAGGGGTTGACGATGGCCACGCCGGTCAGGTCGGCAGAGCATTCCGCGGCCCGGCTGGCGATGTCGTCCGGCTCGCCCAGCAGGGTGATGCGGGCATACTTTTCCGCGACGATTTTCCCGGCGGCCTGGAGCACGCGGGGATCGGCCGACTCGGGAAGGACGATGTGTTTGTCAGCCTGGCGGGCACGGGTGGTGATTCGGTCTACGACAGTACTCATGGGTTGTCTTCGCTCCTGGGCAGCGGTAGGATAGGTTCACTTCAGCTACAGGATAGCGGCCGGGCCCGGCCGTGTCGAGCACATGACCCGCAAACGCAGACTTGCATGGGAAAAATTATTTACCGCCACCCTCGCCGGTGGGTTGCTTGCCTGCGCGTACTGGCTGGTCGCGCCGCTGCTGACGCGGGTAGATCCGCTCGGGCCTATCATGTTGAGCAATCTTTCCGGCGTGGGCTCGATCGTGCTGTATTTCGGTCTGTTTGCAGCCTTGGCGGTCGTGGCCGGGGTGGTGATGCGCCCGGCAAGGCCGATGGGGGCGCTGCTGGTTCTGGCCGTGGCTATGGCGGGCCTGACGTTGCGATCCGGCTCGATGCGCGTCGAGCTCTGGAGCAGCGGGTCTTCACGAATATTTTACCTGCGGATGATGGCGGAACTGCTGGGCTTGGGTGTAACTGCGGCGGCGGTGCTGGCTGGCTCGCTTTGGTTGCAGACCCGGCTCGGCCGGTCGCGATGGATCGATCCGCTGGAGACCTTGACCGACGAGCAGAAAACGTATCTCGCCGAGCTGGACATGCCCGTCTCGCAGCTTCGCTGGTCGTGGACCGATGCGATGTTCGGGCGGGTCGTGCCGCCCCTGGCCGGGCCGTTGGAGCGCCTGGGCTTGACCGCCAGCGAAGCCGACGGAACGGATCGGTCGATGAAGACACGCCTGCGGGATTTCGGCGGCGCCGCGGCGGTGACGATTCTGGGCGGCGGGGTGATCTCGACGATCCTCCTGGCCAGCGATTTGCGAGGGCAGGTTCTTTTGGCCTTGGCTGGCGGGTTCTTTCTGGTCTGCTGGCTGGCCAGCGGATGGTTCCAGGTGCAGAGCGTCGTCCTGGCGGTGCTGGCTCCGTTGGTGGTGGGGCTGGCGTGGTATGGGCTGGGGGTGCTGTCGGCGTTTTCCACCGGGCCGGTCGCTCTGGCGGAGCTTCGGCCGATCTTCCTGGTCACGCCGCTGGACTGGATGACCACGGGCCTGGCCGGTGCGTTGGGTGGCTTTTGGGCGAGCAGCCGCAGCCGGGATACGCACATCGCCGAAGCTCTCGACGCCGGCGCGTAGCACGCCAGCCGCGCACGCTTCGCACTTGCCCCGGTCGAATCCTGGACCGACTGGCGGGGTTCCCATCCCGCCAGTTCACAGCCGAGCACGCGGCCAGACAGGACCCCCACCGCACACGGGGTAAGCGTGTGATTGCGGCCCCGCTCAGTACAGTTCAGGCTGGTGGTAGTGCTCGCGGAGCTGGCGGTGCATCTCGACCATGCGATCGTGGAGCAGGGCGGCAAAATCCTCGCCGGAGTGGGCCTTGGCTTCGTCGCGGTGGATCGGCTCGCCGTAGAGCATGCGGATCGGCGCGGGGCGGGGCAGGGCGCGGTCTCGCGGCCAGGCTTCGAAGGCGCCGTCGATCACGACCGGCCAGGTCCACTCGGCCGCTCGCTGGCTGAGCACGGACACGCCCGGAAGGAATCGGCCGATGCGTCCGTCGCGGGTTCGCGTGCCCTCGGGAAAGAGGCAGACCATCGCATCCTTTTTGAGCCGTCGCATGGCTTCCTTGAGGGCGGCGGTGTCGGCCGATCCGCGGCGGATCGGGAAGGCGTTGACCGATTGGATGAGTTTGCTGAAGGCCGGCTGGCGGAAGAGGCTGTCGCGAGCCATGTAGTTGCCCGGCCGCTGCAGGCCCAGGGTGATCAGCATCGGGTCGAGGAAGCTCTGGTGGTTCGAGACGAGGACCACGCCGCCGCTGGCCGGTTCACGCTGCCGTCCGTGCATGCGCACGTTGAACATGGCGGCCGCGACGGCCTGGCAGCCCAGACGCATCATGCGGTAGTACAGGCCCGGCTGCTGGACGCCGTTGGGCATCGTCCAGGCGTCGAGCTGCGGACTGGTAGCGGTGCTGAGGATCATCGGGCGGCCTCCACGCAGCGGAGCAGGGCGGCGAGGGTTTGGTCCGGGGCCATCTCGCTGGTGTCCACGAGGGCCGCCCCGGGCGGCACGCACAGCGGACCGATTTGCCGGCCTCGGTCGGAGCGGTCGCGACGATGGATGGCGGCGAGGACGTTGTCGAAGTCCGCCGGCTCGCCGGCCTGGCGGAGTTGATCGACGCGGCGTTGGGCGCGAACCTCCGGGCGGGCGGTGAGGTATATTTTGACATCGGCCTGGGGGAAGACGACCGTGCCCTGGTCGCGCCCCTCGGTGACGAATTGGCCGAGGTCTTGGCCCATGCGGCGCTGGAGGTCGACGAGCACGGCGCGGACCTGCGGCGGCCGGGCGGCGTGGTGGGCATTGGTGGAGACCGCTTCGCTGCGAATCTCGTCGGTGACGTCCAGGCCGTCGAGCAGGACGCGGAGCTGGCCGTCGTCGATGACCAGGCGGAGGTCCATCTCGGCGGCAGTACGGGCCATGGCCTGGGGGTCGGTGAGGTCCGCGCCGGTGCGCATCGCGCGGAGTGTCGTCGCGCGATAGGTCGCCCCGGTATCGAGAAAGGCGATGCCGAGGGCCTGGGCGAGATGTCTCGCGGCCGTGCTCTTGCCCGAGCCGGCCGGGCCGTCGATGGTGATAATCATCGCGGCAGTCTAGCAGATTCGCCTGCGTCGAGCCAGCTTCAGCGGGGTGGGGCTTTGCTGGCCCCGCCGGCCAGACCGGTAATCATGACATTGTAGCGGTCGTAGTGCTCGATCGGCAGGGTAATGCGGAAGCCCTTGACGTTGTTCGGCTGGATGTTGCTGACCCGGAAGGGGTCTTCCATGACGATGCGGGAGTTCTGCCAGAAGCGAATCACGCCGAGCACGGCCGCCATCTCGCGCGGGGTGTTGTTGACCACATCGAACTCGACGGTGGTGGTCTTGTCGCTGTCTCGTTCGCGCGAGAGGACGATATTCTTGATGGTCGCATCGCCATCGCTGGCGAGGCGTTTTTTCTGGTCGTCGGTGAGCTTGGAGAAGTAGAGAGCGGCCTGCTGTTCGGCGGCGTTGAGTTCCTTTTCCAGATAGGCGATTCGTCCCTGGGCGCGATCGGCGCTCATGGGCTGGGCGGTTCCCTCGGACAGGTGGGTCACGGCCGGGCCGGCGGCGCGTGCGCGGGTTTCGGCCTGCATGTATTTCTGCCGGAGCTGCTCGACGTCCATCTTGCTGTCGCGCAGTTCTTCTTTGATGTCGCCTATTTCGG
>CAZCDM010000104.1:0-8707 GCA_964497475.1 uncultured Planctomycetaceae bacterium | reverse complement strand
CAGAAAGCGAAAATCCTACGCGATATCCGAATTTGAATTTTTCAAAGTACCCTTCTACAGTCCGGCTCTCGGCGTCGCGTGGACGCGCGGGGTTACGCCTCGGCAGTCTTGTTTTCCTTCTCCAGAAACCCTTCGAGCTTGCGCGCCCGGACGGGGTGCTGGAGCTTGCGGATGGCCTTGGCTTCGACCTGGCGGACACGCTCGCGCGTGACCTTGAAAATCCGGCCCACCTCTTCGAGGGTGTAGGTGTACCCATCGCCAATGCCGTACCGCAGCTTGATGATCTCCCGCTCGCGGTAGGTCAGCGTCCGCAGGATGTCCTCGATGCGATCCTTGAGCATCTCGGTCCCGGCCGTCTCGACGGGGCACTCGGCGGTGTTGTCCTCGATGAAGTCGCCGAAGTAGCTGTCCTCGCTCTCGCCGACTGGCCGATCAAGGCTGATCGGGTGGCGTGAAATCTTCAGCACCCGCCGCGCTTCGGCAATGGACATACCCGCCTCATCAGCGATCTCGTCGATCGTTGGCTCGCGCCCCCGCTCCTGAACGAGCTTCTTGGAGATGTTCCGCAGCTTGCTCATCGTCTCGATCATGTGCACCGGAATGCGGATCGTCCGGGCGTGGTCGGCGATGGCACGGGTGATGGCCTGGCGGATCCACCACGTCGCGTAGGTGCTGAACTTGTACCCACGGCGGTACTCGTACTTGTCCACCGCGCGCATCAGCCCGGTATTGCCCTCCTGGATGATATCCAGGAAGCTCAGGCCCCGGTTGCGGTACTTCTTGGCGATGGAAACCACCAGCCGGAGGTTCCCGCCAGACAGCTCGCGCTTGGCCTGCTCGTAATCGTTGAACACTTTTTGAATCGCCTTGACCCGCTTGCGGAGAATCGCCGGCTCGGAGTGGACCAGGTCAATCAGCCCCTCGAGTTCCTCTTTCATCACTTCGACATCTTCAGCCTCCGTGCCGTTGCGGTCCGCGTTGTCGATCTCGCGCTGCAACTGTTCCATCTTGTCCGAGAAGTGCTGAAGCTTTTTCATCAGCGGCTGGATGCGACTGGTTCGCAGCGAAAGCTCTTCCAGCAGCTTGGCTGCCCGGCGTCGACGACGCCAGAGCGACTTGCGCGCCGCCTTACGCTGCTTTTCTGGAAGCGACGAATCCCGGCTGGTCGCCCAGTCCGTATCGTTGGCCCCCATGATGCGCTCCAGCGTCAGCAGGTTATTGGGCATCCGCTCGGTGATCGTCTCCTTGGAGAGATTCTCGGCGGTGGAAATCTTCATCGTCCGGTCGAACGGCAGATCGCCGTTGTGAACCTGCGTGAGAATCTGCACCGCCTGGGCGATGGAGTAATCGCTCTCCAGCACGCGCCGGCGGAAGTGCATCCGCGTCATCTCGATCTTCTTGGCCAGGGCGATTTCTTCCGACCGTGCCAGCAGCGGAATCTCGCCCATCTGCGTAAGGTACATCCGCACCGGGTCGTCGATGCGGCGCGACTCGGCCACGAGCGTATCGGCCTTTTTCCGCTTGGCACGGGCAGTCTCTTTTTCTTCCTTCTCTTCGCTGCCGTCGGCGAACTCTTCCCGGGTGGCCACTTCGGACTCATCCAGCAGTTCAATGCCAAGCTCATCGAGGGTCATCAGCAGCTGGTCGAGGCGATCGGGAGCTACGGCCTCGTCGGGCAGCTCCTCGTTCATCTCCTCGTACGTCAGGTAGCCTCGCTCTTTGCCCTTGGCGATGATCTTCTTGACACTGTTTTCCAGGGGTTCAGCCATCAATTCTCTCCGGGGGACGTCCAGGGATTCTCAAAGCTCGGGAACCGCGCATGGTAACAGAATCATAACCAAGAAGTCAACCCGCGATTATCCGGCAAATGCTTCTTAATTATACGCATCGGCCAGTTCCGGGGTTCGGACCAATAATACAGCTCACCACCCCGAGGGGCATCTATCGCCCCAAGCCGCTGTTGCGAAAGCGGTTGCGCCCCTCGCGGGCGTTCTGGCTGAGCTTTTCCTGCAGGGTTCGCAGGGCCTGGTCATCGTCGAGGTTGCTCTTGAGCTTGCTCAGTCGGCCTCGCTCCTGGCGTTCGAGAATTCGCTGGATCGCGTCGGTCAGGCTCGCCCGATGGTTGCCCCTCTGCTGACCCTGCCAGGCCAGGTCCGTCACCAGCCTTGCCGCCGAGGCCAACTGCTCATCGCCCAGCAGCTCGTCCATGCTCAGCCGATCTTCCAGCCCCAGCGCCCAGACCCGCTCTGCCAGCGCGCGAAGCATCGCATCGCCGAACATCGCCGGGTCGATCCGCTCGGCGGCATCGTCGAACAGCTCCGGCTCGTCGAGCAGCACCTCCAGCACGACCCGCTCGGGGTTCACCCCCGGGCCGGTTCGCTGAGGCGCGCCGGCCGGAATCGGTTCATCCGGTCGGGCGGCCGAGGCCGGCTGGAGCTTCCGCTGCATCTGACGCATCTGCCGCTGCAGGTCCAGCTCCGGCACGTGGACCACGTGGGCGATGTGCTGGGCGAGCATGCTGCGGCGGGTTTCGTCGATCGCGCCGTAGGCACTGCTGGTGACCACCAGCCGAAGGAAGTTCTCAATGACGCGCCCGCGTTGCGAGGGGTTGGCCCCCGCCTCCTGCCAGGCGGCATACCGCTGCTGCCAGACGTACTCCATCGCGTCGGGCGCCGCGTCGATGAGCTGCTGCAGCGCCTCGGCCCCCTCGGCTAGGACATAGTCAGCCGGATCCTTGCCGGCCGGTATCGTCGCCACACGCACATGCACCCGCTGGGCCAGGAACAACTCCAGCGCCCGCTCGGCGGCGGCCGCCCCGGCCGTGTCGGCATCGAACAGAAGCACCACCCCCTCGACGTAGCGATTCAGCAGCCTCACGTGCCGCTCCGTCAAGGCCGTGCCCAGCGTCGCCACCAGCGTATCGACCCCTTCCTGGTGCGGCAGGAGCACGTCGAGGTAGCCCTCGACGACGACAGCCTGCCTGGCCCGGACGATGGCCTCGCGGGCGAACGGCAAGCCGTAGACCAGCGACGATTTGTCGAACAGGGTCGACTCGGGACTGTTGAGGTACTTGGCCCGTTCCTCGGGGTCCAGGGCCCGGCCGCCGAAGGCAATGACGCGACCGGTCAGGTCGTGAATCGGGAACATCAGCCGATGGCGGAAGGTGTCGTAGCAGCCCTGGCCTCGGTCGCGCCGTTTGGCCAGGCCGGCCGCGACGAGCTGCTGCTCGCTGAAGCCCTTGCGCCGCGCGAACCGCGAAAAGGCCTCCCACTCATTCGGCGCATAGCCCAGCGAGAACCGCTCGATCGACTCGTCGCTCAGCCCGCGCTGTTTCGCGTAGGCCAGTGCGTCGGCCCCGGCCGGCGAGGCGAGCTGGCTGCGGAAAAACCCACACGCCAGCTCCGTCAGCTTCGTCAGGTCCGCCTTGCCCAGCCCGTCGGGCGCCTCGGGGGCGTAGTCTTTGGGCAGGGGAATGTTCGCCTGCTCGGCCAGCTTGCGGACCGCCTCGGGGAAGGGCAGTTTTTCATACTCGGTCACGAACGTCAGCGCATTGCCCCCGGCCCCGCAGGCGAAGCATTTGTAGATCTGCTTGGACGGCGAGACAAACATGCTCGGCCGGGAGTCGTCGTGGAACGGACAGAGCCCGGCGAACTCCCGCCCCTTCTGCTTGAGGGCGACGTACCGCCCGATCAGGTCGACGATGTCCGTCGCCTGGAGAACCTGCTGGATAAATTGTTGCGAGAATCGGGCCATGGCTCACTGGAATAGCGGGACCGCCTGATCCTACCCGATCCGGCCGCGGAAAAAAACGCTCCGCCGGCGAGGCTAGAGCGAACCGGTACCCATCGCCTGGCGTTGTCGGCGAATTGCTTTGCTTCGTTTGACGAGGACGACCACGGCGATGGTCGTCGCCAGGAGAATTCCCCCGCCGGCGATGCCCATGCCAAAGACGATCGTCATGCTCACGCGAATCAGCTCTTCTTCGTTGATGACCGGGCTGATGACGAACGTGCCCGAAAAGCTCTTGCCCTGCGGCGGGGCGACGCTGATCTCCAGCCGCTGGGGCGTATCCACCTGCACGTAGCCCAGCGATATCTGTCGGCCTTGTGGTGTGTCGTGAGGCTTGCCGGTGGTCGGCATGACTTGCATCGGCCGGCCGGCTTCGTCCTGGACGACAATGACCAGCTCGCTTGGTTCGCATTGCGGCGTCGATGGTTTTTGCGAGGCGGGCGCCGCTTCGATGGCAACGAACCCTACGCGCCCGGTACCCCCGGCCGGGGCGATATGCCGCCCCGGCACGTCGATGTGGGGCCAGTCTTCCACCCGGCCGGTCACGTCCTGAAGGTTTGCCGAACTCATCAGCGACCAGCCGACGGCCACGCTGGCGACCAGGATGACCGCCGCGGCGGCGTACCACCAAAGGCCCGGGCGAATCGGATCGGAAAGCATGTCGGTTGGCGGAGGAGATTGGCTCATGACGGCAAGCTCACTGCTCGATGGTCCGCTTGACGTTCATGGCCTGGTTGGCCAGGTCATCGGCGGCGGTGTTGTTCTCGCGCCGGACGTGCTCGATCGCAAAGGATTCGAACTGCGCCGCCAGCGCATGGGCCTGCTCGAAGAGCGGCTTGAGGCCCTGGTTCTTCACGCGGTACTGCCCGATCATCTGCCGGACCATCAGCTCCGAGTCGCTGCGGACCTCGACGTGGGTAGCACCGAGTTTCTGGGCGCGGCGGAGGCCTTCGATGAGCCCGGAGTACTCGGCGACGTTATTGGTCGCCTTGCCGAGGAACACGCCCGCCTCGTGCAGGCTCGTGCCGTCATCGGCGGCGGTGATGACAATGCCCGCCCCGGCCGGGCCTGGATTGCCCCGGCTGCCCCCGTCAACGTGGATGATCACATGCATGAAACGTCTCCCGGTTCTGGATCACTCCGGCGGCTCTGGCCAGCGCGAATAAGCGGATGCCAAAACGTCTCCCGGTTCTGGATCACTCCGGCGGCTTCGGCCAGTGCGAATAACCGGATGCCCGCAATGTCCTGGCCTTGCCTGCTCGGCCGGGGGCCTGGCCGTTACATATCCTGCTTGTCCATATAGAGAATCCGCATGCAGTTGTCGCACTGGCGGACTTCGTCTTTGCTTCGCAGGGCGTTGGCGTGTTCGGCGTTGAGGCTCATGAAGCATCCGCCGCAGGTGTAGGTGAAGGGGGGCTTCTTGCCGGAGACCTCGACCTTGGCCATGGCCTCGCCGTCGTACTGCTCGGCCATGCGGTCGAACAGAGCCAGCGCCTCGGCGGGGACCTTGCCGGCCGCTTCGTCGCGCTGGGCCTGGAGATCGGCGATCATGGCGTCAAGCTTGGCGACTTCGTCGGCGATGGAGGCCTGGATTTCCTCCATGCGGGTTGTTTCGGCGGCGATGGTTTCGTCCAGCGTTTCGATCTGCTGGCGGAGGGCGTCGATCTCGCCGAGGAGCGTAAGGCCCTGCTCTTCGATCTTGGCATTGTCGGCCCGGTGCGAGTTGATGTCCGTCAGGACGGCGGCATATTCTTTGTTGGTCTTGGCTGCGTTGAGGGCCGAGCGGAGGTGGTTGATCTTCTCCTCCTCGGTCTTGATCTGCAGTTCGCAGGCATCGGAGGCTTTGCGTTTTTCGAGTTGCTGCTCGGCCAGTCCGTCGCGCTCCTGAGTGTGCTGGTCGATCCGGGCCTGCTGCGTGACGACGGCCCGCTGGCGGGCACGCTTGCGGCGACGCAGGGCGGAGAGATCCTGCTCGATCGCCTGTAACGCCATCAATGCTTCAATCGTCGGTCCCATAGGCACATCCTTATCCTGTTATCAGTCGCACCGGCGGGAAGCAGGCCTGCGAGCCTGCCGACTGCTCCGCCACCAAGTTGATCCTCGAAGAATACAAGAACGAGACATTATGGCGACCCCCGCCGGCAAATACAAGCCCGCAGGATTATTTTACGCCATCCTTACATTCCCCCCCGCCGGCCAGGCTGATACCATACACCCATGCACGATCCCGATGTGACCATCGCGGCGATCTCCTCTGCAGCCGGGCCGGCGCGGCGGGGCATTGTCCGGGTGTCCGGCCCGGCTGCCATCGCCCTGGCCGAACGCGTCTTCACCTCGCAGGGTGCCCCCCTGGGCGAGTGCGGGGGCTTTACGCATCACGACGGGCTCATCGCCCCAAGCCCGGCCGGGCCGACGCTGCCGGCGCGGGCGTACCTTTTCCGCCGGCCTCGCAGCTACACGCGCGACGACCTGGTCGAGTTCCACCTGCCTGGCTGCGAGCCGATGCTGGCTGCGCTGCTCGATGCGCTGCTGGCCGGGGGAGCCGAGTTGGCCGGGGCGGGCGAGTTCACCTGGCGGGCCTTTTGCAGCGGGCGGGTCGATCTTTCGGCAGCCTCGGCCGTCGCCGATGTCATCGCCGCTGCCGACGCGACCACCCAACGCGCCGCGACGGCTGCGGCGGGGGGCCTGCTGCGCCGCCGGTGCGATACCATCCGCACGAAACTCACCGAAGCACTGGCCCTGGCCGAAGCGTCGATCGACCTGGCCAGCGAAGAGATCCACCCGGCCAGCCCGCCCGAGCTGATCGAGCGGCTCGACCAGGCGGCGGGCGCACTGGATGCCACCCTCGCCGGCGCGGTCGACCTGCCCGACGCGCCGACCATGCCGCAGGTGGTCCTGCTCGGCCGACCCAACGTGGGCAAGAGTTCGCTGCTGAACCGCCTGTGCGGCTGCGAGCGGGCGATCACCTCGGCCCGGGCGCACACTACGCGCGACGTCATCCGCGGCCAGTGCACCCTGCCCGGCGGCGCGGAGATCGACCTGCTGGACATCGCCGGGCTCGGCAGCGATACGCCCAACGACCTGGCCGACCTGGCCGGTTCGGCGGCACGGGCTGCCCTGGCCCGGGCTGACGCGATCCTGCTGGTGACCGACGAGCCGGGCCTCTCAGCCGAGGACCAGGCGCTGCTGGCCCGGGCGGTGGAGTCCAACCCCGCCGCAGCCGTGCTGGAACTGGCCAACAAGGCCGACCTGCACGAGCCCGCCGACGAGGGCGGGCCGCTTCGCATATCAGCCCAGACGGGCCAGAACATCGACGTCCTGGGCGAGAAGCTTACCGAGCTGCTGGGCCTGACGATGCAGCGTGGCGGCGAGGCGGTGGGCCTGCACAGCCGGCAGAGGCAGGCCCTGACCGATGCGGGCCGATCCATCGCGGCGGCGGTTCAGCTGCTGGGCGGGCTGGCGGGTTTGGCCGACGGGGCCGAGTTGCTCGCCTTCGAACTGCGCGAGGGCCTGGCGCACCTGGGGGCCATCAGCGGCGAGGTGCTGGCTGACGATGTGCTGGGCGAGATCTTCGCGCGGTTCTGCGTGGGCAAGTAGGGCGATTGCTTCTCGGCCGATTCCTTGCGGGCCGGCTCGTCGGACAGCTCGATGTATTGCGTGCGGTAGCCGACCTTGCCGTTGCGGTATTCGTAGATGCGGTAGCACGCCTGCCGCCCCCAGAACCCGGCCACGGGCGTGGAGACATACAGCGGCACGTCGCCGAGCCAGTGGACTTCGTCGCGATGGAAGTGTCCCGCGATGACGCCCTTGACGTTGTGGCGGTTCAGCAGGGCGACCCACTTCGTGCGGATTTCCTCCGCCCAGCCGGGGTGCATCTCGTTGTTGTAGAAGTCATCGACGCTGGGCGTGTGGTGGAAGACGAGCACGGGCATGTCGCCGGCCTCGTCGAGGGTTGCCTCCAGCCAGGCCAGCGCATCGTAGCCGGGCTGGGCGAAGCCCTTGGCCAGCGGCTCGGTGTAGACGAAGACGAACCGCACGCCGTGGTAGTCGGCCGTGTGCGACAGCGGGCCGAAGGTGTCCTGCCAGGTCTTGGTGTTGGTTTCGAGATACTTCCCCGGCCGGAGGTCGTGATTGCCCGGCAGGAAATGCACCGGCTTTTCATAGCCGTCAAAATGCGATTTGGCGCGGGCGCGGATTTCGTCTTTGTAGATCTTATCGCTGAACACATCGCCCGTGACGACCACGCAGCTGACCGGCAGGGGCAGGTTGTTGACGGCCTGGCGGACGGCCTGGTTGCGTTCGATGTGGCGGTATTTTTTGCCCGAGCCGAAATGCGTGTCGGTCACCTGGACGAAATAGAAATGCACGTCCGGCTGCGTTGCCGCCGCCCGGGCCGACGAGGCCGACTCCCCGCCGCCCCTCTCGACACCCAGCCACACGCCAAGCCCGGCCAGGATCACCACAGCCATCACGATTATCCGACGATTCATGAGCTACTCGCTTTCTTCAGGGGTCGATGAATCCTGACGCTATAATACACTGCACAGCAACCAATCGACCCGCAATAAGGAGGTTTAACATGTCCTTTACATTATCCATCGGCGACAAAGCCCCGGACTTCACCCTGCCGGGCGTGGATGGCAAGGACTGGGCCCTGGCCGACTTCGCCGACAAGCCGCTGCTGCTGGTGGTCTTCAGCTGCAATCACTGCCCCTACGTCGTCGGCTCGGAAGATCGCATGAACGCGCTGTACGAAGACTACGCCGAGCGCGGCATGGCGATGGTGGCCATCAACTCCAACGAAACCGAGAACCACCCCACCGACGACTTCGAGCACATGGTCGCCCGGGCTCGGGACAAGGGCTTTCCTGACTTCAACATTGGGACACCCAATCAATGGAGCAGGTCGTAGAGGGCC
>CAZCDM010000103.1:0-8963 GCA_964497475.1 uncultured Planctomycetaceae bacterium | reverse complement strand
GCCAGGGAGCGAAAAGACCAGCGAGGCCGAAAAGTGAATTTTTCAAGGTGCCCAGAAGTGTAAAAACCCGCGCGGCGTCGAGAGCCGGGGTGTAAAACCCCCGTGCGGCGTCGTGAAATACGGCTGCTGGCAAGGTCACCTCATCCCGGCTCGTGCTGCGCCCAACCGGCTCGGATCAATACTCCTGATCGGAGGACGGATCAAGTTCGAGGTTCTTCGGCATGACGAAATAGTCCAGGTTGATGGACATCCCGGAACGGTCGAAGGTCAGATGCCCTGGCCGGAGAGGGTGATCGTGTGACGGTGGCTTGATGTTCTGTTGCGAGTTGAGGCTCAGGGCGAGGTGCTCTCGGTATAGACGCCTTCGTTGATGGCGATCTTGTAACGCCGCTTGACGCCGTAGGGAATCGGGTTATCGGGAATCGGGGTGATGGTGATTTCGTCGCTGGGCTCGAAGGGGGCGGCGGCCTTCTCGGCAAAGTTGAACGGTGTCTCCGATGCGGCATTGAGGTCCACGCCGTCGGGCACGACGGGAGCGTATTCCGTGTCAAGGTAGTCCGACGCCTCGCCGGAGTCCTCCCAGTTGCCCACATTGCCGCCCCAGCCGCTGAGCCCCCAGGTGACGTGGTCGAGATTGGCCATGCTGACGATCGTGCCGCGGACGTTGGCATTATCGCGAATATCGACAATGCCGCCGACGAGGATACCCACCAGGGCCGACTCGTTGTCGGCGGCGTCCTCGCAGAAGTCGCCGATGTTGATATTGTAGTTGGGCATGAGGATGGTCGTCCCGCCGAGGGCGGCCTGGATGGCCGAGGCGTTGAACGTCGTATCCCCGATGAACATCGCGGAATTTTCTTTGTACCGCATGTCCTTGGGAACCGCTGAGATGATCGGGCCCTCAAAGGCGCAGTCCTCGAAGACGACGTTGTTGTACGCCCGGACATTGGTCGACCCGGAACCCGCCCCGTCCGGCGCACTTTGCCGCAGGGTATTGTACTTGGTGTAATTGCCCCACTTACTGAGGTCTGTGGTCTCGTCCGACTCCACATAGGTAATGCCGGTAAACGTGCAGTTCTTGAAATGCGCGTGGGAGCCCATGGGGATATGGAGGTTTTTGAACTTGGGGCGGGCGGTGGTTTTCCCGTCATAGTCTTCGTAATAGGCCCGCCAGAAGTTGATGCCGTTGGCCCAGTAGTCGCAGATGATCTTTTCCTTGACGAACGGGTCGGGTAGGGGGTTGGTGACGTATTGATCGCCCATGCGGATATACCGGCCGGAAAGGCGGTACTGCCCGATGGGCCCGTCTTCATTCTCGTTACGGTTGACCTTGACCCAACTGCCCGAGCTGTCGGTGTAGCCGAATTCCCACTTTCCATCGGGGTTCTTGCCGTAGACAATCCAGTTCTTGCTGGCGTCCTTGTAGCCGTAGAGGAAGTTGCCGCTCTCGTCCTGAAAGTTGGCGGCATCGGCGGAGCGGGCCAGCATGGGGTGTCGGCTGGAATCGGTGTAGTAGGGCAGGACGACTTTCTGGGAATCGCTGATGGCGCCGCCGGCTTTGAAGGTATCCCAGGTCACGGCCGAGCGATTCTTGTAGACCGTCGTATCGAAATCCTCGTGGGTGAGCTGCAGGGCCGCCTCGGCGTCGTAGGTTACCTGGGCGCGGGTGACATCCTCGTCGTGCCGGATACCCCACATGCAGTTCAGTGTCGTACCACCGACGGACTCTTCGCCGTTGAACTGCTCTTTGGTCATGGTCGTTACGAGCTTGCCCTTCTTGGGCGTGATCGTGCCATCGTCGTTGACGCGATTGATGGTGATGTCTTCGTCGGTGTCGCTTGGGTTATTCCGCGCACCGATGTCGAACGGATAGCTGTACCCATCAAGGCGGACCCAGTCGGAGACGACGTCGCCGTTGATGATGGTCTTTTTGCCTCGGAGGATCACGCGGATTTTGCTGCTGACGGCTCGGCGGAGAATATCCTTGTTCAGCTCGACATCGGCGGAGTAGCTCACCTTCCGGCTGACGCCGCTACAGTACCCCGTGACGCAGATAGTGACCTCTCTGACATAGCTCTGCCCGGCGACGGTTTCCGTGTCGCTCTCGCGAATGGAAAACGAGAAGGCCTGGTCATTCGGCAGCGGAATCGGATCGCCGGAATAGCTCAGTTGCGTTTCGTCGGTATTGAGGTTGATGGCCCAGCCACTGGCGAGGGAGGTATTCTCATTGAACTTCGCGGTGAGGTAGGTTTGGAGGTCCGACGCGATCGGTGCCTGGGTCAGGCTGGCGGCGCTGTTGTACTCGCTGAGTATCTCGCGCATGTAGGTCATGCCGCTTTCGGCGGCAAAGCGGGCCCCGGTGGACTCGATGTGGTTCTGCGTTTTGCGCACCTCGAGGATCGAAGAGTCGCAGATCATGTGCCCGATGGAGGCCAGCAAGCAAAACCCCAGAACCGCCACGAGATAGGCGAATCCTGCCTGGCGCCGGGGGCCTCGGCGGAGGCCTGCCGGGCAATACCGTTTCGGCCGGGCGGACCCGCCGGTTCGCTGCCTTGCATGTCGATTTCGCATAATCATCCTCTGGTGGTTCGCTCTCGGCCTGGCTCGGGCACACCGCGCGCCCGGAGACCACGCCACGAGAATTATTCGCATACGGACGAGCGGAAACCAAACAAAAGTCCCATTTTTTCCCCATCTTGCCGTTCTACCACTCAGCCAGGTCGCCGACGATCTCCTCGACGAGATCCTTGACCGTCACGAGACCGACATGTCGGCCGGCCTCGTCGGTCACCACCGCCATCGACCGCCGCGACCGCTGCAGCGTCAGCAGCGCCTCAGCCAGCGGCATGGCCTCGCCCAGCACAATCGGCTCGAACGCCCACTGGTCGATGGGCCCCGGGCCGGCCTCGCTGAGCAGGTCGAAGAGATCCACCACGCCGGCCACCTGCCCCCCCGCCAGCAGCGGATACCGCCGGAAATCGTACCGCCCCACCCGCTGCAAAAATTCCTCCCACGTCGCGCCGGCCGGCACGGTCACCGCCCGCGCCAGGGGAATGTACACATCCCGCACATGCACCTGGCCGAGGTGCATGACCTTCTCGGCCATCTGGGCCTGGCTTTGCGAGAGCATGCCCACCGCATGGCCCTCGGCCAGAACGGCTGCGAGCCCCTCGTGACCCAGCAGCGAATTATCCGCCTGGGGCTTCTGGCCCAGCAGCCTCAACAGCCCCTCGCTGAAAAGCCTCACCAGCAGGTTCAGCCCCGTAACGCGGAAGACCCGGTCGGCCCAGACCAGCACGCCCACCAGCGGGTAGACAATCCGCTCGGCCAGGCGACGGTAGACGTTCTTGGGAACCGAATCGCCCACGGCGAAAAACAGCGGCGCCGTCACGCCCAGCGTCAGCCACTCCACGGCGTGGGCGTAGCCGGCCTCGATGAACATTGCACTGGCGGCGAACGTCGCAAGGTAAAAGCAGATGTTCGTGCCGATCAGCAAATTCGCCAGCAGGCGGTTGGGGCGGGTCAGCATCGTCGCCAGCCGACGCGCGGCCGGGTAGCCCGCCTCGGCGTGCAGCTCGAGGCGAACCTTGTTCGTCACGTAGATACCCGTCTCCAGGCCCGTAAAAATACCCACCAGCGAGAGGTGAAATACGAACACCGCCGGCCAGACAATCCACGGCCAGGTCACCGCCAGAACCATCATGAGCCGTCCTCCTGGCGGGCCAGGGTGAGCGTTTCGATGCGCCGGCCTCGCACAGCCTCGACGGTGAAGGTCAGGTTGCGGCATGAAACGCAATCGCCCGGCCGGGCCAGCCGCCCCAGCAGCGACGTGACAAATCCGCCCACCGTGCTGATCCGCCCGTGTTCGAGCGTAAAGTCAAATGCCTCCGCCCAGTCGCGCACCGCCAGGTCGCCACTGATGCGATACCGCCCCTGGCCCAGCCCGGCCACCGGCTCGGGCAGGGGCTCTTCGCGGCGGTCGGGAATATTGCCCACGATTTCTTCCAGCACGTCTTCGAGCGTCACCAACCCGGCCGTGCCGCCATACTCGTCGACCACGATGGCCATCTGGTTATGACGCTTGCGGAACTGGGCGAGCACCGTATCCAGCCGGGCCGTTTCGGGTACGAACCACACCGGGCGAATCATCTCCCGCAGCGGCGTGTGGTGATTCAGCAGCACCCGTTTGGCGTGGACCACGCCCAGGACATGGTCGAGCTGGCCGTCGTAGACGGGGATCTTCCGCAGCCGCGTCTGGCTGAAGAGCTCGACGAGTTGCTGGCGAGGCCGATTGATGTCGAAGGCGATCACCTCGACCCGCGGCGCCATCACCTCGGCCACGCGCACCTCGTTGAGTTCGACGATTTCCTGGAGCATCTCCGAGGCCGTCGCGTCCAGGATGCCCCGCCGCGCCGAAAGACGCATCAGCGCCGCCAGCTCGTCGGCCGATATCGCAGGCGGGGCAATTTTCCGCGGCGCGAAGATCATCGTCAGCGGGGCCACCATCGTACGGTCCAGCACCCAGCTGATCGGGCTGAGCACGCGCTGCAGCACGGCGATGGGGCTGGCCGCCACCAGCGACCACTCTCGCGCCACCCCGTAGGCCAGCATCTTCGGCGTGACCTCGCCGAAAAGAATCAACACCAGCAGCGGCGCGATGGACATGGCCCCGATGGCCCAGGCGGCCAGGCCCTGCTCCTGGAACTGCAGCACCAGCACCGCCGAGGTCGCCGAGTAGGCGACGTTGACCAGCATATTACCCAGCAGTAGCGTATTGAGCAGCCGGCGAGGCTGGCCGAGAAGCCGGGCCACGAGATGTCCCGCCCAGCCACCGGCGGCCATCTTGTGGATCTCGCCGCGCGAGAGGTTGAACAGGGCCGTCTCCGAGCCGCTGAAAAACGCACTGGCCAGCAGCAACCCGACCAGGGCGAGGAACTCGCCGATCACCGCCGCGGAGAGTTCAGCGAGCATCGGCTGAGCTCCGGGCCGGCGGGGCGGGTTGCTCGGGCAGTTCGCCCGAGTCGTGCGATGCGTCCTGCGATGCGGTCATGGTTCGGTCACATCCACCGGTGCGGATTCATGCAGAGATTATCGAAGCCGGGCACGATGCAGTCGGCCAGTTCGAGGATATCGCCAAGGCAGTCCATCGCCGCCTCGTGGTCGGCCGCCGCCTGCCAGATCATGCCCCGGCGCAAGTGCTCGCCGGTCGGCACGGCCGGCCCGGCGATGAGGATCGTCTGCGTCGGCGGCGTCAGCAGCAGCCCGGCCGAGCCTTCCGTCGCGCCATGCAGCGGGAAGAGGCTGACCTGCTCGGCCAGGGAATCGCCCGCCGGGCGGAACCGCCCCACCAGCTCCCGCTCGGCCGAGAGGTCGCGCTGCTGCTCGGCCCCGAGGCGGTCGGAACTGTCGGCCAGGTGCTCGATCTGCCGGGCGTACCATTCCAGCTCACGCTCGTGGGTCCACCAGGTCGCGCCGGCCAGGGCGGCCGGGTCATCCAGCGCCCGCCGGCCGTGGGGGTGCAGCGTGGTGCAGAACACGTCGGTGACGGCCGAGAGGTCCCGCCCGGTTCGCTCGTGGAACTTCGCCGCCAGGATATTCGCCGGCAGCGATGGGTCGACGAGGATGCACTTTTCGCCGGCCTCGACGAGGCTCGTCGTGGCATGGGCGGTGCGGACCGGGCGCGTCTCGTCCCACAGCAGATTGTGGTCCATCGCGCCGATGCTGATGATGGTGCAGGTAACGCTCACGCCGCAAGGATACGCCCGGGCCGGGCTGCGATGCAAGGCTCGTCCGCCGCGCCATTGACTTTACACCGGCCGGGGGAGACAATCGTCTTTTCGCATTGTCGATCCTCCAGCCAGGCCTCTCGCATGTCCGAACCACTCATCAACCAGCCACTGCCGCAGCAGACGCACATCCAGGAATGGATCTCCACGCGGCAGTTCGGTCGGCTCAAAGAGGCCCTGGCGGGCATGGAGGTCCACGACCTGGCCGAGTTGCTGATCGCCCTGCCCGGCGAGGAAGAGCTGGCCGTCGCGTTCCGGCTCCTGCCGCACCACATCGCCGACGAGGTCTTCGCCTACCTCGGAGCCGAGCAGCAGCAGCACCTGCTCGATACGCTCTCGAACCAGCGTGTGGCCGAAATCCTCAACGAAATGCCCCCCGACGACCGCACCGAGCTGCTCGAAGAGCTGCCCGGCGAGGTCGCCCAGCAACTGGTCAACGAGCTGCGCGGCGAGGAGCGCAAGATCGCCACGGCACTGCTGGACTACCCCGAGGATTCCATCGGGCGACTGATGACGCCGGAATACGTCGCCGTCCGGGCCGAGTGGACCGTCCAGAAGGTACTCGAACATATCCGCCAGGTCGCCGCGACGCGCGAGACCGTCGACGTGCTTTATGTAGTAGACGATCGCTGGCGGCTGGTCGATACGGTCCGCCTGTGCGACCTGGTTCTGGCCGGGCCCGAGCAGACCATCGAGACGTTGATGGATAACCAGGTGGCCTTCCTGGAAGTGACCGACGACCAGGAGACCGCCATCGAGATGCTGCGGAAGTATGACGAAATCGCTCTGCCCGTGGTCGACGGCCACGGCGTGCTGGTCGGCATTGTGACCTTCGATGACGTCATGGACGTGCAGACCGAAGAGACCACCGAGGACATGCAGATGATGGCCGGCATGGCCGCCCTGGATGAGAGCTACTTCTCGGCCGGGTTCGGGCGGATGCTCACCAAACGCCTGCCCTGGCTGATGCTGCTGCTTGTGGCCGAGACCGGCGCGGTGATGGTGCTGGCCGGGTTCGAGAAGGTGCTGGCACTGCTGGCGATGTTCATGCCCCTCATCAACGCCACGGCGGGCAATACAGGCAGCCAGGTCGCCGGGCTGATGATCCGCGGCTTCGCGGTCGAGGAAATCGCCCCGGCCGACTGGCTCCGCGTACTGGGCCGCGAGCTGACCCGCGGGCTGCTGATGGGCGTGATTCTGTCGGGGCTGGGCTTTGCGGTGGTGCTGGCCTTCGGGCGAGGGGTCGAGGTCGGCCTGGCCGTGGCCATCGCCATGGTCGCCGCGGTGACGCTGGCGAACTTCATCGGCTCGATGCTGCCGTTCTTCTTCCAGAAGCTCGGCGTGGACCCGGCCGTGACGTCCGGGCCCTTCATCGCCTGCCTGATGGACATTTCCTCGATCCTGATCTTCTTCTCCATCGCCAGTACCATTCTCGGCATGGCCGCCTGATCAAAAAGTACTGGATTTTTTATTTTGTTGGTACGATAAACCCTGTAGCAGATTCACCGAACGTTCGGAATTTCGGGCAGTTATCCCCTTTTTGCCATTGCAAGGAGTCGCCGCTATGGAAAAGCAGCAAAAGCAGTATCTCATCCTTGGTGTTCTCGTGGTTGTCCTGATCGTCGTTCTGATCGTCCAGTTCACGAAATAACCTGTTTCCCCGGCTGGAGTGTCCCGGCCGGGCGCCCATCCTCCGTTTTTCATTGCGCGGTTCGTGCTGCGCACTTGGCCTGATCCGGCCCGCGGTCGCTCCCCTTCCACCACCGAACCACTTGGGCCCGAGTTGGGGGTTTGGTACAATCGTCCCGCCGGCCGCCGTGGCTGGCTACCAGACGCGAAAGGGTTTCGATGAACGCTGCCAATGTCAAATGGTTCTCCGCCCCGTGGCTGTGGGCGATGGCGCTGATCCTGCTGGCTGGAGGGCTCGCATGGGCCCAGCCGGCCGATGAAGCCGACGAGGGCGACGACCCGGCCGGAGTGACCGTCGAGATCACCGACGTCGCAGCCGTCGAGCCCGACCCCGCCCAGGGCGGCGATCCCGATGCTCAGTACCGCCACCTGCTGGAGACCTGGAAGAAGCACAACTACCGCCAGGCCGCCGCGCTGAGCGAAGCGTTCCACAAAACCAACCCAGCCTACAAATACACCCCGGCGGTGCTGTGGATGGCTGGCGATTCGCACTACAAGCTCCGCCAGTTCGACAAGGCCATCCGCGCCTTCAACGTGGTCATCGAGCAGCAGCCTCACAAGTCGACCCTGCTGGACGACGCCGGCTACTACCGCGCCTACTGCACAGCCAGGCTGGGCCAGTGGGACCGCGCACTGACACTGCTGGATGAGTTCCTGCGGGATTTCAGTTACCATACTGGCTACGTCAAGAAGGCCCGCAAGCTCCAGGCCGACGTCAAAAAAGCCGCCGCCCAGCAGTCCTGACCCCGCCCGCCCGGCCGCAGCAACCCATACGGGCAGGCGTGACGGGTGCGAGTCCGAACCAAGGCACGACCGGTCTGGATTTTGGTTTTTTTATAAAACAGGAAACGCTTCATGCGCCAGATCGCAACGCGCCATCGTTGAAGTGTATCCATTCGTCTGCGCGCTGCGGGCGATCGACGAGGCCTGGGCGGGTCAGAGGCTCTGGGCGAGCTGGCCGATTTCGATGACGGCTTCGAGATCGGTATGGGGAGGCAGGACATCGCCGATGTTCAGCAGCACGCGTTTGTCGAAGGCTTCGATGATCTTGAGGTCGGCCTGTTCCTGCACGGCCAGGAAGTCGAGAATGCGTTGCTCGTCGTCCATCAGGCCGTAGATGGTCTGCTCGAAGCCGAGGTACTCATGGACGACCTTGCCGAAGGGCGAGCGGTTGATGACGACGTCGCAGACGCCCATCTCGCCGGTCTGCTCGCGGAAGGTTTCGTAGGCCTGCACGTTGGTCTCAATGGCGTGATCCTCGGCGATGAGCTTGAGGATCTCCAGGTCGTCGAGGGGTTGGGCAGGCAGTTCGATGGGCGCCCAGGAGCCATCGTCGGCCAGTTGGTACCGCTTGGTCAGCTCGCCGGCCGGGGTGCGGTAGGTCATGGTCCGCATCGGCCCTTCGGTAACCGTCTCGACGTCGCAGCGGTCGTAGCCCTGACTTCGACATCCCCTTTGGATTGCGCTGTAAGTCTTTGTTTTACAAGG
>CAZCDM010000102.1:0-9033 GCA_964497475.1 uncultured Planctomycetaceae bacterium | reverse complement strand
CAACTCCTCCGATGGCACAAAATCAAACTTACACACAATAGTTGACACGATCCAACGTAACGCCGGTATTGTACTTTCCACCGCTGGCGTGTATCATGGGGCGATGGATGCAATCGTATTTGATTTTGATGGTGTGATCGCCGACTCCGAGCCGGTCCATTTCCGCTGCTTCGCCGAGGAACTCGACTCGATCGGCATTGCTCTGGACGAGGAGGAGTATTACCGCCGGTACATTGGCTACGAAGATCACGAGGGCTTTGAGGTGATGCTCCGCGACCGCGAGGTGAAATTCGACCAGGCACTGATCGAACGGTTAGTCGCGGGCAAGACAGCCAAGCTGCAACACCACATGCGGGAGACTATCCAGCCCATCTCCGGCACGGCCGAGTGGATCGCCGAACTTCGCCAGCGGTCGATTCCCATGGCGATCTGCTCGGGCGCCCAGCGGGAGGAAGTACTGCTCGGCCTGGAGCGGTTCGACTTGGCCGGGGCATTTGCGGTCATCGTAGCCGCCCAGGACGTCGCCCGCTCCAAGCCCGACCCGCAAGGCTACGCCCAGGCGGTTCAGCAGCTCGGTATGCAACTCGGCCGAGAGCTTTCCCCCGGGCCGTGCCTCGCCATCGAAGACAGTGCTGCCGGCATTGCCGCCGCTCGCGGGGCGGGCCTGGCCGTCGTGGCGATAACCTCCAGCCATCCAGCCGAGCAGCTCACCAGCGCCGACCGCGTGGTTGATACCCTCCTGGAACTCTCCGCCGACGAGCTCGACACCCTCCCGGCCCGCTGAGCCGATCCGCCGGCGGGGTCCTCGATCCAATCGCGCTGGCACCGGCGGCGAGGACAAAACAACGGCTCGTCGCTCACTTGTCCTCGATGGCCAGCTCGCCAAGCTCGTCGAGCCGGCGGGCGAGTTTCATCACCAGCCTCGCCCGCGGGTTGCGGTACTTCCAGCGGCGAAGCAGATTCAGCGCCCGCCAGCCGATGTACCCCAGCAACACGGCATGGAGGATGCTCGTCCAGCCGATGTTGAAGAAGTTGACCTGCTCGATGTAGGGGCGCAGCTGCTCCAGGGCGTGATTGACCCCCTGCGTGCCGCCGGCCCCGGGCAGGTCGCCATGATTGTCGGCCAGCACGTCATCGCCAGAGAGCATCCGCACCGCGTAGTACCCGCTGGTAATGCCCACGCCCCCGCAGTAAAGAATCACCATCACCAGCACCCCGCGAGTGAGGTAGCGCCGCTTGTACTGCCTCTGGAACGACTTGAGCGTGCGTCGCTCATCCGGCGAGAGGCAAAACGTCTCCTCGCCCTGCTGGGGGGTCGGGGGGGGCTCCGGTTCGCTCGCGTCGGCGCGGCTCATGACGTCTCTCCTGGGTGGTCAGCTCCCGGCCGGATCAATCGTCGGGTCCGGCTCGCCGAGTTCGGTCGTCATCCACTGGCGGATCAACCCCGCCAGCTCGGCGCGGACCTCGGCGTGAGCAGGACTGGCGACGAGATTGTTCTTCTGGTGCGGATCGGCGAGGTTGTCGTAGAGGTAGGCTTCGACATAATAATCGTCGTCCGGCTTGGGGGCTCGCGGGTGGGCGTTAGGGGCGGAGATTTCATACGTCCACTGTGGGGTGCGGATGGCCCGGCCGAGGCGACTTTCGCTGATCTGGGCGAAGACGGCCTGGCGAGGCTCGCCGCCGGCGAGGACCTCCTGCATGGGTCGGCCGCGGAAGGCGTCGGGCAGGTCAATGTTCGCTGCCCGCAGCAGCGTGGGCGGCACGTCGATGAGGCTGACCAGCTCGTCGGGGCTCTGGCCGCCGGTGAACTCCCCGCCCCATGCGATCATCGGAATCCGCAGACAGCCGTCATGGCAGGAGCGTTTGTATTCGCTGTTGCGCGTGCGGAAATGGCTGCCGTGATCGGAGGTATACAGGATGACGGTATCGTCGGCCATGCCGAGTTGCTCCAGCGTGTCGCGCAGTCTCCCGACGTTGCTGTCCAGGGCATGGCAGCAGCCGAGGTAGTCGGGGTAGTTGTACCGCCAGTCGCCGCCGGTCTCGCCGAGGTCGCCGGGAGGGGTGTACTCCTTCCACATCTCCTTGCTGCCGTGGGGGCCCTCGTAGCACTCGTGGTCGTTCTGGTGGTGCGGCTCGATGTAGCTGATCATCATGAAAAGCGGGCGGTCCTGCGGGCGATTCTGGAGGTACTCGATGGCCCAGTCGGTCAGCATGTCGGGACGATACCGTCCGGGCGTGAACATCCGCTTCTTGCCATCGCCATCGAACATGTGTCCGTCGTAGCTGTGGCTGGTAAACTCCAGCACATCGCTGGCCAGCCAGTACTCGTACCCGCCCCGCCGCTCGGGCGGAACCGAGGCCGTGCGATAATCGTCCGGGCCGCCTATTTCACCAAAGCTCGCCAAATGCCACTTGCCAATGTACGCCGTCTCGTAACCGGCCGCGTTGAAGGCAGGCGCCAGGCGCATCTCCTCGGCCGGGGGCATGCGGTGATTCGACGGGCAGCCGACCTCGCTCGGCCAGCGCCCCGTCTGCAGCGCCGCCCGCGCCGGGCCACAGACCGGCTGGCAGGTAAAGGCCATCTCAAACTTCACACCCTCGCCGGCCATGCGGTCCAGGTTCGGCGTGACGGGCAATTCCTGGCCGTAGCAGCCACAGGTGTCCCACCGCTGCTGGTCGGAGAAAACGAAAATGACATTCGGTTGCTTGCTCATAATTTACTCCACGATATGGCCGTCACCCCTGACGACCCATTTGTAGGTGGTGAGGTCTTCTGCGCCCATGGGGCCACGGGCGTGCAGTTTGTCTGTACTGATTCCGATCTCCGCGCCCAGGCCGTATCGGCCCCCGTCGGCCCAGCGGGTCGAGGCGTTGACCATGACGCTGGCTGAGTCGACCTCGGCGGTGAATTGCTCGGCCGCGGCGATCTGGCTGGTGACGATGGCGTCGGTATGACCCGAGCCGAAGGTGTTGATGTGCTCGATGGCCTGGTCGATCCCGTCGACGACGCGGACCGAGAGGATCAGGTCGAGGTATTCCGTCGCCCAATCATCGCTGCTGGCGGGGGTCATCCGCGGGACGACCTGGCAGGCCTTTCGGCAGCCTCGCAGCTCGACGCCGGCGGCAAAGAACTCCTCAGCCAGACCCGGCAGGAGCGTCTCCTCGAGGGCGTCGTCGATCAGCAGCGTTTCCATCGCGTTGCAGACGGCGGGGTATTGGCACTTGGCGTTGAGGGCGATCCGCCGGGCCATGGTTTCCTCGGCGGCGGCGTGAATGTAGACGTGACAAATGCCATCATAATGCTTGATGACCGGAATGGTCGCCGCCTCGGTCACCGCATGAATAAGCCCGCGCCCGCCGCGGGGGATGATCAGGTCAATCAGCCCGCGGGCGGTGGCCATGGCCGGCACGAGGGCCCGGTCGGTCTGTTCGAGTACGGTCACCGCCTCGGCCGGCAGCTGCGCCTGCCGCAACCCCTCGCGCAGCGCTTCGGCGATGGCGAGGTTGCTGTGGATGGCCTCCTTGCCGCCGCGAAGAATGCACGCATTGCCGCTCTTGAGGCAAAGCCCGGCCGCGTCGGACGTCACGTTGGGACGACTCTCGAAGATGATGCCCACCACGCCGATCGGCACGCGGCGCTTCTCGACCCGCAAGCCGTTGGGCCGATTGCTCGCGCAAATGGTCTGGCCGACGGGGTCGACCTGGGCGGCGATCTCTTCCAGCGCGACGGCCATGGCCTCGACCTTCGCCTCGTCGAGCCGCAGCCGGCGGACCATCGCCTCGGACAAATCCATCGAGGCCGACGCGTCGATGTCTTTGGCGTTGGCGACGAGGATCGCGTCGCAGCGGGTTCGCAGGGCTGCGGCGCTGCGGCGCAGGGCGTCGTTGCGTTGCTGGCCGGTGGTCGAAACCAGCCGAGCCCAGGCGTCACGGGCAGCGGTGGCGACAGTTTTGATCTGTGCGTGTGCGTCCATGAGAGGTCCTTGCGTGGTCCATTCACGCCCGAGCCTACCCCATCTTCGCCCACTTGCCAACAGGAAACTCGCCCCGGCCGTCACCCTACGGACCGATCGGCAGCAGCTCGCGCTTCTGCAGCCGGAACTTCAGCTTCGGCGCCGGCGAGGCCAGGCGCAAATTCGTCCCCGGCATGAACTGCACCGTCACGTCACGTTCCAGCCAGCTTTCCACGGGGCGTTTGTCGGCGTCGGTCAGCTCGATGTACGCATGAACGTTCTCGGGCTTGAGATCCTTCCGCAGCCCGACCACCGACAGCTCCGCCGTCCACTCCGCGGGGTTCTGCTGCACCAGCTCATACTCGCTCCAGGTGGTGTTCTGCGGCTCGGCCCAACTGGCTGGGCTGAGCACCTGCACCCCCACCCGCAGCGACTCGGTCACGGTGCGACTCTTGACCCGGACGCGATAGGTCACCGTCTCAGGGTCAGCCTGGATGCGTACCTCGCCCAAAAACGGGCTGACCGCCGCGGTGACCTTCACATCCTTGCCCGGCGTAAGCGCGGAAAGATCCTGCGGCCTCGTGCCCAGACGTGGCTGATCCTGCAGCCGGGCTGGCAGTTGATCCCACAAGCTCTTGGGCACAAGAATGGAAACCTTCGCCGGATCGGCCGGGGTCTCCAGCTCGGCCCCGGTGGTTTCCAGATCGACCGGCACGTCAGGAATGCGAACAAGCGTGTCCAGGCGAACCTCGATCGCCTCGGGGCTGACGCTGCGAACCTCAATGCCACGCTTCCGCAGATCGCCCGCTCTGGCCAGCAGCTCCCGCGTGGGGATAAAGCGGTCGTCGGGGCCATGCGCCTGGGAAACGTCATACGTCAGCACCGAGCCATTCTCAGCCAGCTCGTCGGCAAACTCCTTCAGCGATGATTTACTGCCCGAGAGCTCAAAGCCCAGCACATGCTCGCTGGGGCTCAGCAGCATGAGGGTCTGGCTCGAGCCGGTATTCAGCTGCAGCGTGGCTGAGAGCTCGACCTGGTCGGTATACTCAATGTCGGCATAGACCCAGATCAGCACCGAGACCAGCAGAACCCAGAACCCGCTGCGCAGCAACCGCAGCCACCATCGCTGGCTGAAGGGGACCATCGGCAGGGACGATTGCTCGATCGACGGAGTCATGAGGCCGACTCCGATCGCGTTCGGTGTCGCCCACCGGGAGTCAGCAGCGGCAGAAGAATCTCGCGCACGCTTTCCATCGCCAGACCGATGTGCAACTGCCCCTCGTAGGCCAAACTCACCCGGCCGGTCTCTTCGCTGACGACCAGCACGACCGCATCGCTGTCGTAAACCAGCCCCAGCGCCGCGCGGTGTCGGCTGCCGAGTGAGGGGTCAACCTCTTCGCTCTCAGCCATGGGGAACTGACAGCCCGCGGCGGCAATGCGATGGTCGTGAATCACCACGCCCATGTCATGCAGCAGCGTGCCGGGGTAGAAAATCGTGTTCAGCAGCTCGGCCGTCACGGCCGCATCGAGCTTCGTGCCCGTGCTCATCAGCGCCCCCAGGCCCACCTGCCGCTCGATGGCGATGATCGCGCCGATTTTGTTGCGCGAGAGATACGAGACGCTCTGGATGAGCTCCTCGACCATATCTTCGATCTTCACATGGCGGCCTCGGAAGAGCCTCGCCTGGCCGATGGAGATCAACCCGCGGCGCAGCTCCGGCTGGAAGGCCACCACAAACGCCAACGCGAGGAACAGCACGAAATAGCGGTAGAGGAACTCAATGCGTTTCCACTCGTCGGTTTTCGGCAGGAGGCGGAAGACGATGAAGACGATCGCCAGCACCAGGGCCGTGCCCTTGAGAAGCCTCGCCCCGCGCGTGCCTCGCAGAAAGCGCATGACGATGCCCACCACCAGGGCGATCATGAGCAACTGGATGACGACGACGTAGGGATTGTACGTCGCCACTCGCTGCAGGTACGTGAGAATGGCGTCGGTGAGTTGCTGCATCCGGTATGGGCGGCGGCTGCGCGCGGCCGGTCCGCTTGATGTAGTATCGACCGGGCCGAGCGGAGGGCTGTATGATTTCTGCCCGCTTGCCGCTCAGAGCTCATCGCCGAGGAATTCACCCAGCCGGTGGACGACCAGGCCGACGACGATTTCCGGGCTGGATGCACCGGCCAGCACGCCCAGGCGGCAAGGCCCATCGGGAAGCCAGTCGGTCACGTTGGTCACCGCCTGGGTGGCCAGGTCGAATGCTTCCAGTTCGCGGTCGCTGACGATGGCGGTGGCATCTTCGATCAGCCAGGCCGGCGCGTATTGACGGGCCAGTTCGAGAAGGTGGCGCGTGTTGCTCGACCCGAATCCGCCGACGACGATGACCGCGTCGCAGTCGGTCCGGCAGAGTTCCACCGCGGCGTTCTGGCGGTCCTGGGTCGCCCGGCAGACGGTGGGCTGAATCCGCAGGCGGTCCTCGGCCGGGCCGGAACCGAACCGCCGGGCAAAAGCATCCTGGACGATCTGCTGGACCTGCTGGGTGTCGTCGTAGAGCATCGTCGTCTGGGAGACCTGCGCCAAGCGGAGCATCGGCTCGATGGTTTCAACGTTGGTCACGTCCGGGCCGAACTGGCTGGCGAAGTGTGCATCCTGGCCGGGCTCGGCGACCATGGCCGCAAAGGTGCGCACCTGATCGAGATTCTCCAGCACGAGGAAGGCCCCGCCCTTCTCGGCGATGCGACTTTTGGTCACGACCGTCTCGTCATGCTGCGACCGCCCGAAGACCAGCACGCCGAAACCGTCAGCCGCGGCGTGTTCGCTCCACCGCCAGACGCGGATCACATCGCCACACGAGCAGTCGATAATCGCACAGCCGATGTCGCCCAGCTTCCGCTCGATGGGCAGCGGCACGCCGAAGGCGGGGATGATGGCCGTGTCGTCCGGGCCGACGTGCCCGCCGACGTGGTCGACCTGCCGCTGCGTGCGCGACAGCAGCTCGACACCGCGCCGGCGGAAGTACTCGTTGACCCACGGATTGTGGATGATCTCGCCCAGCAGGACCAGTCGGCCCGGCTCGGCCCGCTCAGCATGACCTCGCACGGCGCGGTCGGCCATGGCCAGCGCCCGCTTGACCCCACGGCAAAAGCCGAACACCCGCGGCAGGCGGATCTGGCCGCCCGGCAGGGTCCAGACGTCCGGCGGGTCGGACTGGCGAAGCCGGTCGATGACGTCACTGCGGAAGACTTCCAGCGCGGCATCGTCGGCGGGCTGAATGGGCTCGGCGGGTTCCATGCGTGCATCATACCGCCAGCGGGCCGGCGGATAAAGCTCAGCCCCGGGTCAAGGGCGGCTCGGGGGTCTGGGCGTCTGCATTGGCGGCCCGGGCCAGGACGAACAGCAGATCGCTGAGGCGGTTGAGGTATCGCAAGGCTCGGGCCGGGCCCGGCTGGGTTGCATCGACGGCCGCGACGGCCTTGCGCTCGGCCCGACGGGCGATGGCGCGGGCCAGGTGCAGCCGAGCGCCCAGCTCGCAACCGCCCGGCAGGAGGAAGCTCACCAGCGGCGGCAGGTCGGCTGAGGTCGTCTCCATCCACTTGGCCATCGCGTCGATAACCGAATCGTCAACCGGCGGATACCCGGCCGGGGGTTCATCAGCCGAGAGCATCGCGCCGACAGTGAAGAGCTGTCGCTGGATGGCTTCGAGACTTTCGAGCAGATGGCCGTAGACCAGCCGGACGTTTTTGCGCCGCTTGCGGGTTTCGATCAGCCGGCAGACCTCCGCCCCGGCCAGGCCCAGCTGGCAGCTGAGTTCGTCGAGGCAGCCCTCTGCCTGCAGCAGCGGATGGTCCTTGCCGACGGTCGATCCGTCGACAAGGCGGGTCGTGCCCGAATCGCCCTGGCCGGTGGATATGCTCATGGCCCGAGCGTACCGCCCGGGCGTGGCGGCGTCAATTCCGCCGGCCGAGACTTTTTGCGTTTGCCCATGGAATCGCCGTCCGTTTTCCGAACAATATACCAGCAGTTGTTCGCGGCCACTGCCCTGCGGGCATTCAATGAAAGGTCCCTCATGCGATTACCGACACTGATCGTCCTGTGCGTCCTGGGCCTGGCGGGCCTGGGGCTGTGGACCTGGCTGGTCCAGACCGGCAACGAAACGATCGAAGGCATGCAAGGCCGACAGATCGAACAATCCCTTCGCGAGCTGGAGAAACACCTGCCCGTCCAGCCCCCCGCCTCGGTCGTGCAGGATGAATCGACAGCCCCGGCCGAAATCGCCCCCGAGCCGACCCGGCCGTCAGCGATCGAAGAGCTTCCGGACCTGGCTCGTTCATTCCGCCAGAGCCAGCAGGCCCGCGATACCGACACGAGCCGGGCGGTTCTGGAGGCCGTCGATCAGCTCGACCGCAAGCAGGTCGTGGCGGCATTGAAAAAGGAAGTGATGAATTCGGACTTCGGCTGGCGGGCCGATGCGGTCGCGCTGGCGACGAGCCTCGACTGGCCTGAGGTGCAGGAGGTGTGGATCGAGGGGATGGGCGCAAATATCACCGCCGTGTCGGAACCCTGTATGCGGGCGCTGAGCCTGGCTGGCCCGTCGGCCGTTGCACCGCTGCTGGCCGAGGTCGACGCGGATAGGCCACGGCATCGTCGCGTGCAGGCGTTGAAGGTCCTCGGGAGGATTGCCGACTCGCGCGCCCTGGCTGTGCTGGCCGAGGCACTGCAGAGCAACGATGCCTTCATCAAGCACCAGGCGAAGTCCACCCTGGGCGGGTACTGCGGCCGGGGGCGCCCCCTGCTGCTGGCCCGGCGCGGACCAAAGGGACAACCCGAGCCCGACGACACATCGGCCCCGGCCGAGCCTGCGCCCGGCGTGGCCATGGCGGTCGATGCGTTGCTGCCTTTGCTGAAGTCCGATCGGCCCGAGGTGCGCATTGACGCCCTGGAGCTGCTGGGGCGGATGAACGATCCGCGCATCGCGGCCAAGGTGATCTGGGCGCTGCACGAAGCACCGACCGACGAAGTGAAGCGATCGGCCGCCTCCTGACTTCAACATTGGGACACCCAATCAATGGAGCAGGTCGTAGAGGGC
>CAZCDM010000101.1:0-9047 GCA_964497475.1 uncultured Planctomycetaceae bacterium | reverse complement strand
CGGCTCGCCAGCAAGGCCCAGTGCGTCACCTGCGTACTGTTCGGCGAGGCCCCGAGGCCTGCGCTACAAGGTCAGCTTGAGGTAGAACTCCGGCAGCATCCTCGGCAGATTGTCAAGCCCCGGAAGAATCAGGAACCGCCGGCGCGGAAACATCAACTGCATGTCGGCCTGGGTGTTTTCGTCCGTCGAAATCGCGAACGTGCGGATCTCATGTTTTTCGTTTTCCTCGCAGGCCATCCGCACATCGTGCTGGGCGTAGCCGGTATTGGGGTCGTACCCTTCGTCCATCGGCTTGCCATCGGTCACCAGCAGGATCAACCGCTGGCGGTGCGGTTCCTGGGCGAGCAGGAACCCCGCGTGGCGCAGGGCGGGGCCGATTCGTGTGGAATTGCGAGGCCACGCCGAGAGCAGCCGCCCGATCGCTTCGGGGGACCAGGCGTCCTGGAACGATTTGAACATAAGGAAGTCGCACTGTTGTCGCCCATGCGAGCTGAATCCGCAGACGGCAAATCGGTCGCCCAGCGATTCCAGCCCCTCGCCGAGGACCACGGCGGTTTGCTTTTCCACGTCCAGCACCTTGCCCCTGGGTTCGTCCTGGCCCGTCGATCCGCTGAGGTCTAGCAGAACCAGCACCGCCAGGTCGCGATGCTGGATGAGTGGCTTTTCGTAAAACTGCACGGGCGGGCAGGGCTGGTGGCGGCGGTCGACAAGATACTCCACCAGGCGATCCGTATTGATGTCGTCGCCCTCGGCGAGATATTTTTCCCGGCGGGCCAGGTCCGGCTTGAGACGTTCAAACATCGTCCGCACTTGGCGGGCCTGGTCCATCCAGTGATCGTCGAGCCTGATGGGCTGAGCCGCTTCGGGTCGCGCCATGCGAACCTGACACCACCGGGGCCGATAGTCGTTCTGGTGGACGTCCCACTCGTCATACAGATCGGCGGCCGCAGCGGCCTTGCCGTCCTGCGGCGTCGTGTCGGGCTGCTGGGATGAGGATCCATCTTCGCTGCTGGTTGCGCCCTGCTCGGGCGGGGTGTTTGGATCTGCCGCGCCGGGCTGGGCTGCGTCTTTGAGGTCGGCGATGACATCGCCGGGCGGCGGGGAGGAGAAGGACATCGGAAAGAGAAAATCCGGCAGGAAGCTGCAAGGCCGTAGCGGGCTGCGGGCGATCCGTCCATCGGCCTTGCACGGCTCGGCCCACAGCTCGCTCAGTCGCCCGGCCGTATCGAAGCAGTTGACGCTCTCGTCGGCCACCCGGCAGAGCGGCTCGAGCCCGGGGCTGGATTCGCCAGCCGTCAGCCCCGCCTGCTGCAGGATCGCTGCGATATCTCCGCCGGGCTGCTCGGCCTCCCTGGCCAGGCCCCATTCGATCAGCCTTCGCGCTCCGGGCCAGTGCTGAACCGCCCACCGACACACACGCAGAGATTCTACGAGGAGAAAGAGGTTCTCCCGCCACGGGTCCTGCCCCGCCAGTGTCGCGCAGGTCTGGTATTGCGCATGGCCGTGGATTCGCGGAAAGGAGTTCGCCCCCCAGCAGGCCGCAGCCAGGATGCTCATGAGTCGATAGGCGTTGCGGTTGTCCCCAGCCCGGTCGAACCAGCGAATGCTGCGCGGCAGGTAGAGGTTCCCCTGCACGCAGACGACCTGCGCGTTGCGTTCCAGCAAGTCGTCGCTGTCCAGCTCACCGAGGTCCTGCAGGGTCCATTGCTCGCCGGTCAACGCGAGCAGGAATCGCTCGAGCGAGGGGCCGCAATCTTGCAGCCTCGCTTCCCGGGTGATCGACCGGATGTACTCTTCGCAACTGGCCAGCTCTCCACGCATAAAGGCGTAGCCGCGTTCGGCGTCGGCGTGATGGATTTGCCTGGCCACGTCGAGGTATCGATCGATTTCAGGCCGGGCCATCCGCTCGCGGAGCAGGGGCAGGCCGTCGAGAAAGGCCATCGCCAACGCGCTGTCGTCTCTGCGAAGCTCGTTGATGCGATCGAGGCTGAACCGCACCTCGGCGGGGCAGCTGCCCAGGGCGCCGTTGGCAAAGCGCTGGAAGAATCGCATGCCCTCGTACAGTCGCTGCTGGCCCAGCGCCGCACCGCATTCGACGAAGTCGGCAAAGAGCGCCGGCAGATTCATGATCCAGCGGTTCTGCGGATTCAGGCTCCCGAGAAACTGGCGAAGCACGTGATCAAAGCACGCCTGGTCGGCCTGCTTGAGAAGCTCGAAAAACGTCCGGGTGACGTCCTGGCGCTTCGGGCCGAGGCAGTCCTGGGCGAAGAGTTCTTCAATGCTTCGGGCGAAGATGTCGCGGTAGCCCCAGGTGATGCTCTCAAGGGAAAACCCCTCCTGCCGCTGGGGGCGGGGCTTGTCAGGCCTCGGCGGTGTCATCGGTGGCCTCGTCGGCATCGCGCAGCAGATAGCCGAAATAGAGCTTGGCAATGTCCTGGATGGAATCGAGGATTTCCGGATCGTCGCTGAGCGTGTGGCTGATGGCGTGTCGCGTAGCCTGCAGCGGAGAGAGCCCGCCCTTGATCAGCCGGGCAACATAGACCAGCAGTCGGCTGGAGACGCCTTCGTCCAGTCCATACCCCTTGAGCTGGCGGATGCGGGTTCCCATCGCGGCGAGTTTGCAACACTGCGGTTGCTCCAGCCCGCTTTCGGTCTGGATGATCCGCGTTTCGATCTCTTCCTGCGGGTGCGTGAAGTTCACGCTGGCAAAGCGTTGCTTGGTGGACTGCTTGAGGTCTTTGACGATGCTCTGGTAGCCAGGATTGTAGCTGAGCACCATCATGAAGTTTCGGTGCGCGGGGACGACCTCGCCGGTCTTGTCGATGTAGAGAATGCGTCGATCGTCGGTCAGCGAGTGGATGATGACGGTGGTGTCTTTGCGGGCCTCGACGATTTCATCGAGATAGCATATCCCGCCGTGGCGAACGGCCAGCGTCAGCGGCCCATCCTGCCAGAGGGTCTGATCGTTCTTGAGCAGGAATCGCCCGACCAGGTCGGCCGCCGTCAAGTCTTCATGACAGGATACCGTCACCAGCGCAAGGCCCAGCTCCCAGGCCATGTGCTCGATGAACCGTGTCTTGCCGCAGCCGGTCGGACCTTTGAGAATCAGTGGAATCCCCGCTTCGTGGGCTACGCGAAAGACCGCTTCCTCGTCGTCCTGAGGAATGTAATTCGGCTTATTCGGTATGCGGAACTGGTCGATGGGTTCAGGGTGCATCGGCAGCCTCGTGGGACAGGGCCATGAATTTTCCGGTCGCCTTGACCTTACATTGTAGCCCCTGGCTGAGCTCGGCCTCGACGACAAACAGCGGCGGCGAGAATCGGCAGACGCGGGCTCGGATGTCCAGCGGTTCGCCCAGGCGGACCGGATGGCGAAACCGCACCTGCAGCTCGGCCGTCACTGCGACAATGCCATGGGCGAAGAGGCAGTTGGTCATCGCGCCATCGGCCAGCGAGGAAATCACCCCGCCGTGAAGCAGGCCCGGATAGCCCTCGTAAGCTTGCTCGCACGCAAACCGGGCGGTCACGCTGCCATCTTCGTGAACCGTGCAATCCAGGCGCAATGTGCCCGGCTCATCCCGGCCGCACACGACACAGCGCGGATGCTCCCGCCCTCGCGTTGCGTCCAGCAGCTTTGCAGAGGCTTTAATGGTCGCAGACATTCTCTCCCGCTTCCAACGTGTTATCGAGATAGCTCTGGGCAATCTGCTCGGGCGTTCCGGCGCCGATGCCGGTAACGACCATCACGCCATGAGCGGCGAAGATCTGCTGGGCCCGCTGGCCCATGCCGCCGGCCAGCACCACCTCGACGCCTTTCTCAGCCAGCCAGGCGGGCAGGAGCCCGGGCTCATGGGGAGGCGGTTGCTCCATCGACTGCGATTGAATCGCCTTGGATTCCCCATCGATATCGAGAATCGAAAACTGTTCGCAATGGCCAAAGTGCATACACAACTGACCACCCGCCGTGGGAATGGCGATTTTCATACTGCCTGTCCTTTCCTTGGGAAAAAATCCTTGTCTTCTGTTCATCGCGATCAGGCCCAGTGGCCGTCTACGTTCGCATCGTTGGCTGGAGTCAGGAGCCCTGCCTTGTACTGCTCGATCGCCTCGGCCACCGTGCCTTCGATTCCGGTGTAGACGACAACGTCGCCCGCCTGCAGCGTCGCAAAGGCCTTGGGGCCCACATGCCCGGTCAGTACCGCTTTGGCTCCGGCGTCGACAACGGTCCGGCCGGACTGGATGCCCGCCCCCTGGGCCGACTGAAGGTTGACCTGGTTATCGATGGAAGAAAGCTCATCCGTTTCCGTATCGAACAGGACGAAGTGCTTCGCCCGGCCGAAGCGGGGGTCCACCAAAGAGTCAGGCTGGGGGCCTTGGGCGGTAATGGCGATTTTCATGACAGCTCCTTGCAGTAAGGGAATGATCTCTACATCACCCGTTTGCAAAGCCCGCGCCAGCCAGAATCTTGAGCATGAAACGAGACTTGTAAGCATCTATAAAAAAAGCACTTAATAAATGAAAAAAATAGCGGGCAGTTATGATTCCGAATCGCCGCAAAATTGCAGAATGCAATACTACGCCTTGCTTCGACCGTCGATAGATGGGGGGGTGATTCCCAGGGATTTGATCTTCCGGTAGAGTGTGCTCGTGTCGATGCCAAGCTCGGCCGCGGCCTGCTTGCGATTGCCCTCCCGTCGGCGCAGTGTCTCCTCGATCATGGTTCGCTCCATCGCTTCGAGGCTCATCGGGCCGGCGTCCTGATCGACCTGGGCGGGGCGCAATTCCGGCGGCAGGTGAGCTACTTCGATCAGCCCGCCTCGACACAGCACGAACGCCTGCTCGATGATGTTCTCCAGCTCTCGGACATTGCCCGGATAGTGATGATCCATCAGGATCGCCAGCACCTCGTCGGTCACGCCGACGATATCTTTGTCCTGCAGGCGATTGAACCGCGTAATCAGATGCTCGATCAGCAGCGGGATATCTTCTCGCCGCTCGGCCAGGCTCGGCAGCAGCAGGCTGACCACGCGAACGCGGTAGAGGAGGTCTTCGCGAAACTCGCCCTCGGCGACCAGGCGGCGCAGGTCGCGATTGGTTGCGGCGATGACGCGCACATCGATGTCGATCGGCTTGACGCTTCCCAGCGGTTCGATGACCCGCTCCTGGAGAACCCGAAGCAGCCGGACTTGCATCGCCGGTGAAATGTCTCCGATCTCGTCGAGGAAGATCGTTCCGCCGTGGGCAAGTGAGAATCGCCCCTGTTTATCGTACTTTGCGTCGGTAAAGGCGCCGGCGACGTGGCCGAACAGTTCGCTCTCCAGCAGCGTGTCGGGCAGGGCGGCGCAGTTGACGGCGATGAAGGGTTGTTCACTTCGTGGCGATAGATTGTGGATCGCGCGGGCGAATAATTCCTTGCCCGTTCCGCTGGGCCCTTCGATCAGCACGGTACTGGCCGACTCGGCGATGTGGGGCAGAATGTCGAAGAGCTTCGTCATGGCCGGGCTCCGCCCGACGATATCTTCAAACTGGTATCGCCCTTCAAGCTCCTTTTGCAGCTGCTCGATCTGGCTGAGGTCCTGGAAGCTTTCCACGCCGCCAATGACCTTGCCTCCGCTGTCCTTCAGCAGCGCCGTCGAGAGGCGAATCGGGATGCGATCCCCCTCGGCGGTGATGATGTATGCCATCGCGTTGACGACCGGACGGGCGGTTTCCATCGTCTGGTGCAGCGCGCAGGACTGCTCGCAAATGCTCGCACGGAACACTTCGCAGCAGGGCTGGCCCAGCGCCTGCTCGGCCGGCACGCCGGTAATCCGCTCGGCCGCCCGATTGAAACTCGTGACCCGCCAGCTGAGATCGACGGTGAACACGCCCTCATTGATCGAATCGAGAATGACCTGATTCTGCGGATCGGAGGTTTGAAACGTCTCGGAACGCATGGATTTATGATACTAGGATAATTGCATATTGCAATAAAAATTTCAAGCATCCATGCATACTGCAACGGAAACACAAGCCTTCGGCAACAATATGCATGTCGCGTATATGGCTATATGTGATAGGCTTACGGAAAATATCCTGTGGATTGTCGCGTTGGCATGGAAGTTGAAAGAAGTCTGGCGATGAAAGTCGCCATACCACATTGGCAGCAGCGGGTATCGCCGGTTCTGGACACCGCCAGGCAGTGCTACGTGATCACGATGGAAGACGGCGTGGAAATCAGCCGGCAGGACATTGAATTGCGTGGTGTCTCTCCGCTGCAGCGGGCGCGGGAGTTGGCGGCCTTGGAGATCGATGTATTGATCTGCGGAGCGATGTCTCGTTCGCTGGAAGAGGCGTTGCGAATTTCGGGCGTGCCTGTCCGGCCGAAGACCTGCGGCGAGATTTCTGATCTTGTCCAGGCTATCATGGAAGACAGGTTGGATGGCGAACACTTTTTGATGCCCGGCTGCTGCGGGCGACGTCGGCGCACGCAAGGCCGACGCCGCGGCAGAGCCCATGGGTGTCGACGCGAATAACGAAAGGAGCTGTACCATGCCACGTGGAGACGCAACAGGACCAAGTGGAGCTGGCCCCCGGACGGGACGAGCTGCCGGATATTGTGCTGGATACGACCTGCCGGGATGTGCCAACCCCATCGGTGGAGGCGGGATGGGTTTTGGCGGCGGACGTGGAATGGGCCGCGGCTTGCGGGGCGGGCGAGGCCTTGGCCGGCGCTGGCAGCATCGCATGCCTCTCGCACCCCAGGGACCGGTCGAGCCGCCTTGCCAGGCCGACGACATGACGCAGCTGCGCGTGCAGATGCAGCAGGTGCGCCAGACGCTGCAGGCGATGGAAGATCGCATGGAGCAGTTGCAGGCCGATCACCCCTCGCAGGACTAGCCCATGCAGATTGCAGTTGCCAGCGGCAAGGGCGGCACGGGCAAGACGATCCTCGCGACAAATCTTGCGTGGGTCACCGCGCAGAGATCGCAGCGGTGTTCGTACCTCGACTGCGATGTCGAGGAGCCCAACGGTGCGCTGTTTCTTAAGCCGACCTTTGACGACGATCAGCCGGTGAACACGCCGATCCCCTCGGTCCGTGACGAGGCATGCACCGGGTGCGGGCAATGCGGCGAGATCTGCCGTTTCAGTGCCATCGTCTCGATGAACCGGACGGTGTTGACCTTCCCGGAACTCTGCCACGGATGCGGCGGCTGCTGGCTGGTCTGCCCAAGCGGAGCCATCGGAAAAACGATGCACCCCGTCGGGCGGATTCGTACCGGCTGGGCAGAGGCGCTGCGTGTCGTTGAGGGCGAGCTGACCGTCGGCCAGGCCATCACTCCGCCGGTGATCCGGGCGGTCAAGGCCTCGACCCGGCCGGGCGACATCACGTGGATCGACTGCCCGCCGGGCACCTCCTGCGCGATGATCGAGGCCGTTCGCGGCGCGGACCATGTCCTGCTGGTGACCGAGCCGACGCCCTTTGGCCTCAACGACCTGAAGCTGGCGGTGGAAACCGTCCGCATCCTTTCCATTCCCTTCAGCGTGATGATCAATCGCAGCGACGGCGGGTTGACTGCGACACACGAGTATTGTCAAGCCGAGGGCATTGCCATCCAGGCCGAGATCCCCGACCTCAGGCCCATCGCCGAAACCTATTCCCGCGGCGACCTGATCGCCAGGGTCTCCCCTTCGTACCGGGACGGGCTGGAGACGGTGCTGGATGAATTGATCGGCAGGGTGCGAACATGAAAGAGCTTGTCATACTCAGCGGCAAGGGCGGCACGGGCAAGACGTCGGTCACGGCTGCGTTTGCTGCACTGGCAGGGCAGCGGGCGGTACTGGCCGACTGCGATGTCGACGCGGCCGACCTGCACCTCGTGCTCGCGCCGGACATCCAGCAGCAGCACGATTTTTACAGCGGACACCAGGCCGTCATCCACCCGGAGAAGTGCACCGCCTGCGGCCTGTGCCTGCAGTACTGCCACTTCGAAGCGATCGTCCAGGGCAGTGCCTCCGACCGCCTCGGCCTGCCCGCCGACGCCAGCTCCGCCTGCCAGGGCTGCTCCTACTGCGTCCGCTCCTGCCCGCACCGAACCAACGCGGAAGTCCTCGCCGTCATGAAGGCCGGCGGCATGGAAGTAACGCCCGCCTACATGGTCGATCCCATTTCCTGCGAGGGCTGCGGCGTGTGTGCGCATTTCTGCCCGGCCGGCGCGATCGAAATGCGCCCCCGCCTGTGCGGGCAGTGGATGATCTCGCAAACCCGCTTCGGGCCGATGGTCCACGCCAGGCTCGGCATCGCGGCGGAAAACTCCGGCAAGCTCGTCAGCACGGTTCGCCAGCAGGCGCAGCACCTGGCCGAGCAGGGCGGACAGGACATGGTGCTGATCGATGGCTCGCCGGGAATTGGCTGTCCGGTGATTGCTTCGGTCACCGGGGCCGACTGCGCATTGATCGTCACCGAACCGACGCGCAGCGGCATGCACGACCTGCAGCGGGTGGCCGACCTGTGCGACCACTTCGCTATCCCCGCGCTGTTGTGCGTCAACAAGTGGGACATCAACCCCGCCCTGGCCGATGAGATCGAGCAGGCCGCCATCACGCGGAACATCCCGCTGGCCGGGCGAATCCGGTATGACCAGTCGGTCACCGCCGCCCAGCGCGCCGCACAAAGCGTCATCGAACATGGCAGCTCCCCCTGCGCCGAAGACATCCGGGGTGCCTGGGCATCGGTCAGCGACATGCTGTAACCGTCTTGCCATGGCAACAATGAGAGACTGCCTCGCCATGGTTCGTCCACCCCATGCCCCTCAAGCCCCACACCCGAGCGTAAGAGTTGCGTTGTGGGCTGGACCGTGATCGGCTCGGCCTTTGAGCCTGTTGCACAATAATTCTGGAACCCAACCGTTGGATTCCGATTTAGCGTGAGGGAGACGGCTCTTTTTTCTCACTCACGCGCGATAGGTTGTCTCAAGGGTACTTTGAAAAATTCAAATTCGGATATCGCGTAGCAGGGGTATTTACTTGACTCAGGTGCCTCTATATCTTGTGTTTTCGGCGCTCGA
>CAZCDM010000100.1:0-9135 GCA_964497475.1 uncultured Planctomycetaceae bacterium | reverse complement strand
CATGGCCAACGACACTACATGTAGGGGTAACCTGAGTCAAGTAAATACCCCTGTGCTCTATAATGCACAGAAAGGACGGTGCGCCTATGCGTATGCAATTTCGGATTCTTGGCGGTATGTGTTTGCTGATGGGCCTGGTTCTGGCCGGCGGCTGCGAGGGGTTGAACTTCGCCAAGCCCTCCGCCCGCGTGGTCGGAGCCGACGTCGGCAAGGTCAACGTCACCTCGACGCAGCTGGTCTTCGACGTCGAGATCGAAAACCCCTACGAGGTGCCCCTGCCGCTGGGCAATCTGGACTACGCCCTGGCCAGCGATGGCGTGGAGTTCCTCAACGGCCAGGCGCCCGTGCAGGGCAGCATCCCGGCCGGTGCGAGCAAGACCATCCAACTGACGGTGACAGTCCCCTACCGCAACGTCTACCAGGCGGTCTCGAACCTCAAGGGCAAGCGGGCGATTCCATACGAGGCTGAGCTTGGCCTGTCGGTCGACACCCCCGTGCTGGGCACGCAACGGCTGCCGCTGAAACGCACCGGCGAACTGCCCCTGCCCCGCGCGACCGACGCACTGGACCTGCTGGGCCGATAGCGTCACTGCCTGTCGCGGCCTGGACGCCAGAGCCACCATCCGCGAAGAAAGCCCGCCCCGACGATCAGCCCGGCGATGGCCTGGCCCATCATCACAGCCTGCCGATGCGCGGTCAGGCCATACCGCTGGTACATTTGCGGATTGGCCATATGCCATGGGTCAAACCACACCAAGGCTGCGATCAATCCCGCAATGCCCGCCACGGCCCCGACCAGCCGGACGTTGCGATACCACAACCCGGCCACGGCCAGCTGGACGCCGAGAAACACCCACGCCACCGGCGCCACCAGCCAGGTCGATGCCTCAGGAAACAAGAAGAGCTTCACGTCGCCCCGGCCCAGCGGACTGCCCAGCAACCCAATCAGCCCCAAGCCAAGTGAAATCCCGCCGGCGATCCTGTCGCGTGTTTCATCGTTCATGCCTGTGTTGTATCACATTGCCTGAATCGAGGACACCCCTTGCCAAGCCGAAACAAGTAGCCTATTCTCCAGCCTTGCGAACCACCCCTGCCTACAACCCAACGCAGACCGCGATGACCCGTAAAGACGTCGTTATCCAGGCATTGAACTTTCAGGAGGTTCCCTACGTCCCCTGGTCGTGGGGCCCGACCGTCCAGTGCCAAAAAAATCTCCAGGAGTATCTCGGCATGGATGATCTGGATGGTTTCCTCCAGCCACACATTCTGCGCGTGGGCAGCCCGTACGGCCGAGGTGAATCGATCGACGAAAACCATACGCGCGATATCTACGGGGTGGTTTGGGACCGCACGGTCGATAAGGACATCGGCTCACCGGTCGACTGGCCGATCAAGACCCCGGCCGACCTGGACAACTACCAGTGGCCCGACCCGAGCAACCCGAAATGGTACGAGCACATCCCCGGGGTGATGGCCGAACACCCCGACAAGCTGATCGTCTACCCGGTGGGTTTTTCGCTGTACGAGCGGGCTTGGACGATGCGCGGCATGACGGAGCTGCTGATGGACATGATCGAAAGGCCCGCCTTTGTCGAGGGCTTCCTCGATGCGATCGTCGAGCACAATCTCGTGCAGGTGGAAAAGGCCCTCGAGCTGGATGTCGATGCGGTCTACTTCGGCGATGACTACGGCATGCAGAACGGGCTGATCATGGGCGGGGAGAACTGGCGCCGGTTCATCAAGCCACGCCTGGCGAAAATGTACGGCGCGGTCCGCGATGCGGGCAAGTTCGTCTTCCAGCATTCCTGCGGCAAGGTCACCGAGCTGTTCGACGACTTCGTCGAGATCGGGCTGAACTGCTTCAACCCCTTCCAGCCTGAGGTCATGGACGTCTTCGCCTTGATGAAGCAGTACCACGGTCGCCTGGCGTTCCATGGCGGCATGAGCGTGCAGAACATTCTACCGTTCGGCTCGGTGGACGATGTCCGCGCCGAGACGAAACGACTCATCGAGGCCGGCCAACACGGCGGGTACATTTTCTCGCCCAGCCATTCCGTACCAGGCGACGTCCCCCCGGAGAACCTCGTGGCGATGATGGAACTGCTCACCAGCCAGCCCGGCTACGAAAGCTGAGGCCGACCGCTGCAATGGCCACCCGCGATGACTATCTCGCCCTGGATGACGATGCCCTCGACAGGCAGTGTCGCATGGAGGCCTTCCGCAGCTCGGGCCCCGGCGGCCAGCACCGCAACAAGACCAGCTCGGGCGTCCGGCTGACACACGAACCCACGGGCGTGACGGCCCAGGCGGCCGAGCGCCGCAGCCAGCACGAGAACCGCAGCCGGGCGATGAAACGGCTTCGGATGGCGATGGCTCTGGAGCTGCGCGAGCCGACCTGGCCTATCGAACAGCTCCCGCCCGTCCTGCGGGAGTGCCTCATCGCCACCGGCACAAGCGACGGCCCGGGCCGACGCCTGCAAATCGGCCGGCGCGACCGGCGGTTCTGGCCCGTCGCGGCGGTGGTGCTGGACGGTCTGGCCGGGGCCGAGGGCAAACTGGCCGACCTCGCCGCGGCGATGGGTATCTCCACGAGCAACCTCGTGAAGTTCCTCAAGACCGACCGCCACCTGCTCTCGGCCGCCCAGACCATTCGCCGCGAGCAAAATCTCGGCCCGATTCGATAGCCCGCAAAGAAACCCATTTGGGTTTGACCGCCGGGGCTGCGGTCGCTTACAATGCGGGTCTACAATCGAACCGTTGTTGGTTACCGGACGTTCTGCAGGTTCCGAAACCGGCCTCATTCATCTCTCATACCGACCTGCAAGCTCCCGTAGACAACACGCCCCGGCAGATGGCAGCCGCACGGTACGGCCGCCGGGACAATTTCGGTATACCCTGGTGGATCGGCCGCGCGCAGCGACAGGCCGACCGGATTGAGAGACGTTATGGCGGCGAAACAACGCAAACGGCTTGGTGAGATTCTTCAGGAATGGGGGGCGATTTCCGAAGCGGGCATTACCGAGGCAATCGAATACGTCCAGACCGAACGCGGACGCATCGGCGAGGCGATGGTCACCCTCGGGCTGGTCGACGAGGAAGACGTCACCAAGGCCCTGGCGATCCAGAACGACATGGAGTATGTCGATCTGGATAACCTCGTGATCAACCCCAGCGAGCTGCAACTTCTGCCCGATGACCGCATCAAACGCCACCTCGTGCTGCCCTACGAACGAGACGAGGCCGGGCGACTCAAGGTCATCATGACCGACCCGCTCGACCTGGAAACGCTGGACATGCTGCGGTTCATGCTGAACGAAGACCCCGTGCCCTGCCTGGCCAGCAAGGGCAAAATCCAGGCCTACATCAACCAGCAGATCGGCCAGAGCATCTCCGTCGATCAGGAAGTCCAGCACCTCGAAGAAGGCCTCGAGGTCGACGCCAATGGCAAGGGCGTGCTGACCGCCCCGGGCGATGACGACCTCTCCGAAGAGGCCGCCCCCATCATCAAGCTCGTGACGATGATTATCACCGAAGCGGTCAAGATGCGGGCCAGTGACATCCACGTCGAGCCGATGAGCAACCGCGTGCGGGTCCGCTACCGCGTCGATGGCGTGTGCATCGAGCGGGATAACATCCCCAAACGCATGCAGGGACCGGTGGTGAACCGCTTTAAGATTCTATCCGGCATGGACTTGGCGGAAAAACGCGTCCCGCTGGACGGGCGAATCAAGATGAAAATCGGCGGCGACGATATCGACTTCCGCGTCTCGGCCCTGCCGGCCTACCACGGCGAGAGCGTCGTGCTGCGTATTCTCAGGCCCGAAGCAGCCAAGCTGGGCCTGGCCAACCTCGGCTTCGAGGAGGAAGACAACCGCATCTTCCAGCGGATCATCAAACGACCCAACGGCATTTTCCTGGTCACCGGACCGACCGGCTCGGGAAAAACCACCACCCTGTACTCCGCCCTGAATGAACTCAATCGCCCCGACCGCAAAATCATCACCGCCGAGGACCCCGTCGAGTACAATTTCACCGGCATCAACCAGTGTCAGGTACGCGATGACATCGGTTTGACCTTCGCGAAGATCCTCCGAGCCATGCTTCGACAAGCTCCAAACATCATCCTTGTCGGCGAAATTCGCGACCTGGACGTCGCCGAAGTGGCCATTCAGGCTGCATTAACTGGACACTTGGTTTTCAGTACGCTTCATACCAACGATGCGCCCTCGGCTATAACCCGTCTGATCGACATGGGCGTAAAGCCCTTCCTCGTGGCCAGCAGCATCCAGGCAGTCATGGCCCAGCGACTGGTGCGAAGGATCTGCCCCGACTGCAAAGAACAGGACCCAAACCCGGATATGAGAATCCTTCGGCTGCTGGGGTTCACTCCCGAAGAGATAGAAGCTACAACTTTCAGTATAGGAAGAGGTTGCAACGCCTGCAACGGTACCGGATACCGAGGCAGACAGGGCATCTTCGAAATGATGGAAATGACCCCGACCATCCGCCAGCTCGCCTTTGAGCAGGCCTCCCTGGCCGATGTGCGAAGAACCGCGGTTTCCTCCGGCATGAAAACCCTGCTGGACGATGGAAAACTCAAAATTCGCCACGGCATTACGACCCCGGAAGAGCTTGTCCGCATCACCCAGGTCGCAGAATACGCCGAAGAACAAAGCGAAGAAGAATAATCCGTCAAAATAGGCATAACCCCCTTTCTATCGGGGGATTACCCTTAAAAAATAGATACATTTACCCACTGTTTCATTTTGCCGTGGGTGTGGAACTTCGAATAATTTAGCGGAGAAAGATAAATCATGGCTGAACCCGGACAACCCCGACAGACGCTGCATATTGACCGATTGCTGGAAACCTGTATCAAAATGGGTGCCAGCGACCTCCACTGCCATGTCGGCCGACCGCCCGTGCTCCGCCTGCGAGGCCGCCTCCGCCAGCTCGAGACCCGCGAGCTGGAACCCGAAGACACCGTCGCGCTGATGAAGCAGATCACTCCCGAGCGGGCCCAGCAGGAACTCCAGGAACAGGGCGGCACGGACTTCGGCTTTGAGTTTGGTGACAAGGGGCGATTCCGAACCGCCATTTTCCGCCAGAAGGGGCACATCTCGCTGACGTTGCGACTGATTCCCAACAAGCTCTTCACGCTCGAAGAAATCGGCCTGCCGACGATTACCCGTGAGATTCTCCGCAGGCCTCGCGGCATGTTCCTGGTGACCGGGCCGACCGGCTCGGGCAAGACGACGACGCTGGCTTCGATGGTCGACTACATCAACAACAACCTCGAGCGCCACATCATCACCGTCGAGGACCCGGTGGAATACTACCACCCACACAAGAAGTCGCTGGTCAGCCAGCGGGAAGTCGGCGTGGACGTGCCGAGCTTCGCCGAGGCCCTCCGCCGTGCCCTGCGACAGGACCCGGACGTGATTCTCGTCGGCGAGCTGCGTGACCTCGAGACGATCGAGTCGGCCCTGCGGGCAGCCGAGACGGGCCACCTCGTTTTCGGCACGCTGCACACCTCCAGTGCCCAGGGCACGATCACACGTATTATCGACCAGTTCCCGGTCAATCAGCAGGAGCAGGTGCGTGTGCAGTTGTCCAGTTCGCTGATCGCCGTTCTCTGCCAAGCCCTGCTGCCCCGCATCGACACCAAGGGCATGGTCGCTGCGTACGAATTCCTCGTGTTCACCAACGCCATAGCCAACCTGGTCCGTGAAGGCAAGGAATTCCGCATCAGTTCATCGATTCAGACGGGCAAAAAACTCGGCATGCAGTTGCTCGACGACCACCTCTTCCAGCTGTGGCAGGAGGGGAAGATTGACGAGGAAGACGCTATCGACCGGGCGACCGAGTCGGCCGAACTGCGGGCCAAGATCGAACAGCACCGCAGCGCAGCCGCCGCCGGCAAGAAATAAACCAACACGCACGAATCCAACGGAATACAACCCACGAGGCAAGCGATGGCCACGGAACACGACATCCCGATCAGCGAACTGCAGGGCCGACCCCTGGGACGCATTCTGGTCAAGATGGGCAAGCTCACGCGAGACCAGGTCCACGAGGGCCTGGCCAAACAGAAAGAATCCGGCGGGCCGCTGGGCGATATTCTCGTCGAGATGGAACTCATCGAGCCGGCTCTGCGCGACCGCGCCTTAGCGGCGCAGGTGGGCATGGATTTTGTCGACCTGGCCACGCGGGAAATCCCCGCCGAGGTCATCGAGCAGGTCCCCGCCCAGATGGCCAACGCCTACAAAATCATCCCCCTGGAATACGATGCGGAAACCAAAGAGCTGGTCATCGCAATGGGCTCAGCCGACAACTTCCGCGCCACCGACGACCTCCGCACACTGATGGGCTTCAACGTCGCCGCCCGCATCGCCGATCCCGAGCAGATCGACCTGGCCCTGGCGAAATACTATGACGTCGAGCCGGAATCCATCGCCGACCTCATCAACGAAGTCACTGGCGATGAAACATTCTCAGCCATGGCCGACCGCGGCGAGTCCATCGACCTCGACACGATCAAGGACATGGCCGACTCCAACCCGGTCAAACGCCTGGTCAACATGGTCCTGCTCGAAGCCATCCGCAACCGCGCCTCGGACATCCACTTCGAGCCCTTCGAGGACGAGTTCAAGATGCGCTACCGCATCGACGGCGTGCTTTACGAAATGCTCCCGCCGCCCAAGGAAATCGCCGTCGCCCTGGCCTCGCGTATCAAGGTCATGTCGAACCTCGACATCGCCGAACGCCGCATGCCCCAGGACGGGCGAATCGAGCTGGTCGTCAACGGCAACCCGGTCGACCTGCGCGTCAGCATCCTGCCGACGATGTTCGGCGAGAGCGTCGTCATGCGTGTACTCGACCGTTCCAACGTCCAGCTCGACCTCGAACGCCTCGGCCTGCGGGACGACGACCTCCGCAAGTTCCGCCAACTCATCAGCAAGCCGCACGGCATTGTCCTGGTCACCGGGCCGACCGGCAGCGGCAAGACCACCACGCTCTACGCCGCCCTGAACGAACTCAACGACGTCGCCGTCAAAATCCTCACCAGTGAAGACCCCGTCGAGTACGATATCGACGGGCTCGTCCAGTGTCAGATCAACACCGACGTCGGCCTGACCTTCGCCCGCTGCCTGCGATCCTTCCTGCGGCAGGACCCTGATATCGTCCTGATCGGCGAGATGCGTGACCTCGAGACGGGGCAGATTTCCGTCCAGGCCTCCCTGACCGGCCACCTGGTCTTCTCCACGCTGCACACCAACGACGCCCCCTCGTCCATCGCCCGTCTGCTGGACCTCGGGCTCGAACCGTTCCTGGTGACGGCCACCCTCGAAGCCATCGTCGCCCAGCGACTCGTCCGACGCATCTGCCGCCACTGCAAGGAAGAATACCAGCCCACCGAAGATGTCCTCCTCGAGCTGGACCTCACGCCCGAGGACACCGCCGGACGCGTGTTCTATCGCGGCAAGGGCTGCGACCGCTGCCGCGGAACCGGCTACAGCGGTCGGCTGGCGATCTACGAGATCATGACGATCGACGACGACATCCGCGAGATGATCATGAACCACAAATCCAGCGGCGCCCTGCGAGAAGCCGCTCGCAAACGCGGCATGCGGACCCTGCGTGAAAGCGGCCTGCTGGCGCTGTACGACGGCGTGACGACCATCGAAGAGGTCGTCTCACAGACCTTAGCAGAAGATTAATCGGCCGGGATACCCCCGGTTGCAATACAACCCCTGCCACGGAGCAAACAGCATGGGAACATTCCAGTACGAAGCGATGAACTCCTCCGGCCAGACGGTCAAAGGCACGGTCGATGCCTCCGACAGCAACGAGGCCATCAACAAGATCAAGCAGATGGGCAACTTCCCGACCAAGGTCAAGGAACGCGCGGGCGGCGGCAAGTCCAGCGGCCAGAAGAAATCTGCCGGCGGCGGCTCGGGCCCCCGCGCACCCCAGCGCAAAGGGCCCCGCAAGGCCGGCAAGGTCTCCAATAAGCTCCTCACCCAGTTCACCCGCCAGCTCTCGACCCTCCAGGACGCCGGGCTGCCGATTCTCCGGGCCCTGCGCATCCTCGAAGAACAACAGAAACCCGGCATGCTGCGCGTCGCCATCCGCCTCATCGCCGACGACGTCGAGTCCGGTTCGAGCCTCTCCGAAGCCATGGCCCGGCAGGACCGCACCTTCGATAAGCTCTACATCAACATGGTCCGTGCCGGCGAGCTCGGCGGCGTGCTCGACCTGATCCTCCAGCGACTGGCCGACTTCATGGAACAGTCCGAAGCCCTCAAGCGGAAGGTCAAAGGCGCCCTGATCTACCCCATCGCCGTCATGACCATCGCCGGGCTGATCGTCACCGGCCTGCTGGTCTTCGTCGTGCCGAAGTTCGAGACCATCTTCTCGGACATGGGCACCGCCCTGCCCGCACCAACCCAGGCCCTGCTGGACCTCAGCAAATGGATGTCCGCCCAATACGGCTGGGCGTGGATCATCGGCACGCCGATCACCCTGCTCATCGTCGCCAAGCTCCTCCGCCAATCCGAAGGCGGCGCCTACTTCATGGACAAGCTCCGCCTGTCGATCCCCATTGTCGGCAAGATCACCGGCAAGAGCTCCATCTCCCGCTTCAGCCGGACCCTCGGCACGCTGCTCGGTGCCGGCGTGCCCATTCTCGACGCACTGAACATCACCGCCGAGACGGCCGGCAATGAAGTCTACACCCGCGCCCTGCGAAACGTCCGCGACTCCATCCGCGAGGGCGAAGCCATCGCCAAACCCCTCCGCCAGGCCCGCGTCGTCGACTCCATGGTCGTCAACATGATCGACGTCGGCGAGGAAACCGGCGAGCTGGACAACATGCTCGAACGCATCGCAGACAACTACGACGAAGAAGTCGAGGTCATGGTCTCAGGGCTCGTCAGCCTGCTCGAACCGGTCATGGTCATCTCACTCGGCGTCATCGTCGGCGGCATTGTCGTCGCCCTCTTCATGCCCATGGTCTCCATGCTCCAGACCGTACAGGGTTAATAAAACCAATGCCGAATAACGAAATCAGAATGAGGAAGACAACGTGAAACGAAGCCGAAAACCTGCTCTGCCAAACACGCCACACACAGC
>CAZCDM010000099.1:0-9145 GCA_964497475.1 uncultured Planctomycetaceae bacterium | reverse complement strand
CCGCATGCTCCCATTCACTCCCCACGACGCGCGGATGAACCATTTTTTACCCCTCGGCCGGCAGGGTGGCCTTGCGGCGGAGCAGCTCGGGCAGTTCGCGGGCGCCGAGCAGCCAGACCAGAACGAAGTAGCTCGCGATACCGACCGCACAGAGGATCGCCACGAGTGTCACGCTGACCACCGAGCCCAGGCCCATCGGCTGGAGGACGTTTCGCAGCGGATCGGGCAGGAGCCTGCGAACGGCCCAGATCGCCGCGGTCATGCCGGCCGTCGCCACGGCGATGCGGGCCAGGCTGGTCAGGATCATCACAAAGCCCAGCCGGCCCCACTGGCGTCGCAGGGCACCGAGCAGCAGCAGGGTGTTGATGCTGGCGGTGACGGCCGTGGCCAGCCCGATCGCCGCGCCGCGCAGCGGCGTGTGAATGCCGATCAGCACCAGGGCGATGTTGACGACCACGAGGCTGGAGGCGTAGAGCATGGGTTTGCGTGGCTGCTTGATCGCGAAGAACGCCCGCAGCAGAATCTGGTTGCAGAAGTATGCCCAGAGCCCCAGGCAGTACATCCGCAGGATGGCTGCGGCCCGGAGGGTGTCGGCCTGGGTGAACTGGCCCCGCTGGTAGATGAGCTTGATCGCGTCGGGCGCCAGCAGGAACAGCGCCGCCCCGGCCGGTATGCCCAGGAACAGACACAGGCGGATGGCGCGGTTGGTCGTATCGCGCAGGCCGGCGGCGTCCTGCCGGGCGGCGTAGCGCCCCAGCAGCGGGAAGACGGCCGTGGCCACCGGGATCGCCAGCACGCCCAGCGGCAGCATGTACAGCCTCGCCGCCGCGTAGAGGCAGCGGACCACGCCGGGGGCGAGGACGGAATCGTCCCCCACCGTAAAGGCCAGCGCGATAAAGCGGTCGGCGAAGGCGGAAAATTGCAGCACGCCCAGCGGCACGAGCATCGGGCCCATGTACCGCGCGATCTGGCGGGTCTCGGCCAGCAGGGGGCGCAGCCGGGGGACCACGGCCAGCCCGGCCCGGGCGAGCATCCAGATTACGCCCACCAGCTGGGCCAGGCCGGCTGCGACCAGGCCGATACCGATGACGTAGAACTGCACCTGCCCGTCGTCGGTCAGCGCCGGAGCGACGAAGCGGGCGGCGACGATCAGCCCGACGTTCAGCAGGATCGGCGCGAAGGCCGGGTACCAGAACCGCCCGCGACAGTTCAGTGCCGCCGAGCCCAGCGCAAGCAAGCAGACGGTGACCATGAAGGGCATCATCAGGACGATCATCTGCAGGAAGAACGCCCGCAGCTCGCTGCCGCCGAGGGTTTCCCACAGGACCCAGACCACCGCCACGACCGCCAGGAAGACCACCACCAGCACCACCGCCAGCAGCCCGGCGACGTTGGCCAGCACCACCCGCGCGCGGTGCCAGCCCTCGGCTTCGGCCACCTCGGTAAAGACGGGCACGAACGCCGCCGACAGCGCCCCCTCACCGAAGAGGCGACGGAAGAGGTTCGGTATCGAAAAGGCCGTCCAGAACCGGTCGGCCAGAACGGCCCCGCCGATGGGCACGATGAGCATGTCCCGCAGCAGGCCGGTGACGCGGGAGATCATCGTCAGCGCAGCGACCAGCTTGGCTGCGGAGAAGAAATGTTCGCGTTCGTCGTGGTCGGTCGGTGCAGGTGGAAGTTTGCTCACAGCCTGATTATGCCCTTTAGGCCCCGCCCGTGGTAGTATTAGAATCGATATTGCAGCGTGTGGCTCAGCCGCCCCGGCTGAGGTCATGGCGTATGTAAAATCATCGACACGAACCATGGAAGGGAATCAGTGAAGATCGTTCACCTCATCACCCGGCTGATTCTCGGCGGCGCCCAGGAGAATACGATTCTCACCTGCGAGGGGCTCGCCGAGCTCGGCCATGATGTTACGCTGCTGACCGGCCCGGCCATCGGGCCCGAGGGCGAACTGCTCAGCCGGGCCCGGGCGGGGGCGTACCGAACCGAGGTGCTGGACGATCTCCGCCGCGAGATTCACCCCCTGCGGGACTGGCGCTCGCTGCGGGCGATCCGCCGTCGGCTGGGCGAGCTGGCGCCCGATGTGGTTCATACGCACTCGTCCAAGGCGGGCATTTTGGGCAGACAGGCCGCGGCCGGCGGCGGGGCGAAGGTCGTACACACCATTCATGGCCTGCCGTTCCATCCCTTCCAGGGGCGGGCGAAAAACGGGCTGTACATCGCTCTGGAGCGACGGGCGGCGAGACAGTGCGATGCGGTTGTCTCGGTGGCCGACGCGATGACCCGCCAGGCCCTCGCGGCCGGGGTTGGCTCGGCCGATCAGTACTCGACGGTCTACAGCGGCATGGAGGTCGCCCGGTTTATCGATCGGCCCGCCGAGGCCGACGCCTTCCGCGCCAGCCTCGATCTGCCGGGCGATGCGGTGCTCGTCACGCAGGTTTCCCGTCTGGCCGAGCTCAAGGGTCACGAGTACATCCTCGAAGCGGCCCGGCGGATCAGTGACCCGCGGGTGATCTTCTGCTTCGTTGGCGATGGACATCTGCGAAGCCAGCTCGAAGCGGAGATTGGCCGCGCGGGCCTGGCAGGGCGGTTTCGGCTGACGGGTCTGCTGGCCCCGCGTGAGATTCCCGCCGTGATGCACGCCACAGACATCCTGGTGCACTGCTCGCTGCGGGAGGGGTTGGCCCGGACGCTGCCGCAGGCGATGCTGGCAGCCCGGCCGGTCATCAGTTGGGATATCGACGGGGCGGGCGAGGTCGTAAACGACCGCACGGGATTGCTGCTGGACCGCGGCGACGTGGCGGGGCTGACGGCCGGCATCGAAGCCCTCGCAGCCGACCCGGCCCGGCGCCACGCACAGGGCCAGGCGGGCCTGGAGCTGTGTCGCCACCGTTTCGACCATCGCGAGATGGTCCGCCAGCTCGACGAACTCTACCGGCGCCTGCTCGGGTAACGTTTACTCTTCGGCCGGGTCGAGATCGAGGCTGACGGAGTTGATGCAGTGTCGTTTGAAGGTCGGCTGCGGGCCGTCGTCGAAGACGTGCCCGAGATGCCCGCCGCACTTGCCGCACCGTACCTCCGTGCGCACCATGCCGCCGCTGGTGTCCTCATGGAAGGTCACCGCACCGGGCGTGATCGGCTCGTAGAAGCTCGGCCAGCCCGAGCCGGAATCGTACTTCGTCTCGGAGCGGTAGAGTTCCTGGCCGCAGCCGGCACAGCGGTAGACGCCGGGGGTTTTCGTGTCCCAGTACTTGCCCGTAAAGGCCTGCTCGGTCGCCGCGCAGCGGAGCACCTGGAACTCCTTTGGGTCGAGCTTCTGCTTCCACTGCTCGTCGGAGATGTTCTCAGAGGATTCGGGCTGGTCGGTCATGGCGGAGTCTTTCGGCTGGGTGGGTTGGGTCTGGCAGCCTGACCACAGGGCCAGGCCGATTACGACCGCAGTCATACCATGGGTGTCAAATCGTTTCATACCCTTACAACGGTCCGGGCGAAGCAATGGTTCCGTTCCATCGTCGATGCGCAGCCTTGCAACCAGCCCAGCCCGGCCGTAGAGTAACCCGCTGGGAGATACCATGAGCAACGAAACGACGTTCCGTGCGGCGATTCTCGGCTACGGCCGAAATGGCAGCACGATGCATGCCGGCGGGCTGGAGAATTCCAGCGCTTTTGAGGTCGTCGCCGTATGCGACATCGCCCTGGAGCGACAGAAGCAGGCGGCCGAGCGGCATGGCTGTGCGATCTACGGCGACGACCACGAGATGCTCGCCGCCGAGGAGTTGGACCTGGTCGTCATCGTCACGCGGACCGACCAGCACTGCCAGATGGCCATCGACTGCCTCAACGCCGGCGTGAACGTACTGGTAACCAAGCCCTGGAGCGTCAATCGCGACGAAGCCCAGCGTATGGTCGCTGCGGCCGAGCAGGCGGGCAAGCAACTGATGTGCTGGCTGCCGGCGCGATGGGGGTGCAACTACCGCCGCATCGGCGAGCTGCTCAGCGAAAACGCCATCGGCGAGGTCTTCCTCATCCGCCACACCGTCCAGAACTTCGCGACGCGCGACGACTGGCAGACCGAGCGGAAATACGGCGACGGCTACCTGCTGAACTGGGGTGCCCACGTGCTGGACCCCCCGGTGCAACTGGCCGGCGGGCTGGGCGAGGTCGCCAGCGTCTTCGGCCGACTCCTGCAGCGCGTCAACCCCGGCGATGCCGAGGACAACCTCCTGGCGACGATCACGATGAGCAGCGGCACGGTGGTCATGGGCGAGTTCAGCATCGCCGTCGAGCATCTGCCCAAGTGGTACATCCAGGGCACGGGCGGGACGATCCTCGTCCGCGGCAGCGAGCTGACCCTGGCGCAGCAGCAGCTGCCCCGCCCCAGCGATCCGACCAGGTACGCCGCGATGGCTTCGACCGACCCCGAGGTGACGACCGAAACGCTCGAGGGAGCGACCTGGGGCGATACCGACGAAATCTATATTGAAGTGGCCGACGCCCTGGCCGGGCGCAAGGCCTATCCCGTTTCCATGGACGACGCCGTCGCCCTGCCGGGCCTGTTCGACGCCGTGCGCGAATCGGCCGAGTCCGACACCGTCGTCCACCTGACCTGAACTACAGGAGCACCGATGAAACTCTCGTTCATGACCTTTTCGACCCCCGAGCTGACACTGGAAGAAAATTTCACTGCCGCCAGGCGGTTCGGCTATGTCGGCATCGAACCACGCCTGGATTCCAAGCACGCCCACGGTGTGGAAGTCTCGGCCACGCCGGCCCAGCGGGAGGATATGCGAGCGGCGTTTATCGAGGCCGACATCGCCTGCTGCTGCCTGGCCACGAGCTGCCGCTTCGCCAACCCCGACGAGGCCGAGCAGTACATCCCCCAGGCTCACGAGCGGATCGACCTGGCCGGCGACGTCGGGTGCAGTCGGCTGCGGGTTTTCGGCGGGGCCCTGCCGGAGGGCATGAGCCGGGCCGACGCGATCGACCAGGTGACCGAGTCGCTCAAGCAACTGGCCGACCATGCCGGCCAGCGCGGCGTGATCGTCTGCTTTGAGACGCACGACGACTGGTGCGATCCGGATCACGTCGCAGCCGTGCTGGAGAAGGTCAATCACCCGGCCGTCGGGGCCAACTGGGACATCATGCACCCGATCCGCATAGGCGGGGCGACGATGGATTCAGCCTTCGAGGCGCTGAAAAAATATGTCCGCCACCTGCACATTCACGACGGCTGCATGGAAGAGCCTCTGGAGATGCTGCCGATCGGCACGGGCGCGATCGACCACCGCCGTGCGCTGGAGCTGCTTAAGACCATCGACTACGAAGGGTTCATCAGCGGCGAGTGGATCAAGTGGACGCCGTGGGAGCAGCACCTGCCGGCCGAGGTTGAAACCATGAAGGGCTACATGAAGGAACTGCACATCGGGTAATGTGGGGAACTCCCGCGCGCCGGTTTGATGTGTGACCATACAGATTACATAACGGGAAAGGACGGGCGGTATGCGCGACGTGGTGTGTTTTCGAACGACTCGGCTGGCGGTGCTTTGTATTGCTTGGGTGTGTTGCATGATCTCGCTGGCTGGGGCTGCGGAGAAGGCAGCGAAAAAGCCTCCTGCCAAGCCAGCCAAACCGGCCGTCAAACCTCAGCCCGTACCGAATAAAGCAGCTCTGGCCAACGCACGAAAGCAGTGGAAGAGCATTCTCGACGAGGCCGACGTTGATCTGCCGGTCCTGCAGCGTCGAGCCCTGGCGGAGAACGTATTCGGCTACAGCAAGGATGCCAGCCTCGATTCGGCCTCGCGATACGTGCTGTTGCAGGCCGCCGCTGACGCAGCCACCGCCAGCGGGTACATCGACCTGTTTCGCCAAATCGACGCCAGGCTGGAAACGCACTACCAGAGCGACTGGCTCGCCTGGCGGGTGGAGAAGCTCCAGCAGATCGGCCCGCCGGTGCAATGGCCCAGCCGACTCGGCCGCGTGCTCGACGCCTGCTGGGAGACCATCGACCAGGCCGACCGCGCCCGACGGTTCGATCTCGCCCAGGGCCTGCTGGATACCGTCACCACCTGGGCTCGGGAGCGGAACCTGCCCGAGCTGACCGCTCTGGCCGAACGGCGCAACCAAGCTCTCCAGGCCAGCAAGGCTGCCTCGAAGGATTTCTTCGCTGCGGAAAAAACTCTCCAGACCAATCCCGAGGACGCCGAGGCGAACCTGGCTGTCGCCCGGGGGCTGATGCTGGAAAAGGGCCGCTGGGCCGATGCGATGAACCATCTGGCCCGATGCGGTCGGCCGGAACGGGTTGCCCTGGCCAAGCTGGAGAACAAGGCGTCCCTCAGCCCGGCCGAGCTGGTTACCCTGGCCGAGGGCTGGCAGGAACTGACCCCGCGCGTCTCGCCCGTGTTGCGGGAGGTGATTCTCAACCATGTGATCGCCCTGTACAACCAGGCCCGGCCGAAGCTCGACAAGCCCGCCCAGGCCAAGCTCAACGAGAACAAAGCCCGCGCCCTGGTCGGTTTGGCGGCCTTGCATGCCAACGACTTTTCGCAATGGCGGATCGTCAAAGCCCACGCCACCCGTACTTCGCAGGGGCGGTTCCGCGTTCGCGGGCCCGGATCGATTGTATTCAAGCACAAGCTGCCGCGGAATTTTTACATCGCCTTCACGATCAATCAGCTCGACGGCATGAGGCCGAGGCTTCACCTGGGGGGCACGGGGGCATACATCGGTAATGAAGGCTTCTCGCGGAACTACCTGCCCCATCGGGCCAAGACGTATCGCGGCGACAAGTATGCCTACGATAACGGCAAGCCGGTTCGCCTGGCGATCGAACGCATCGGCCAGAATTTCCGCTGGTATGCCGACGGGAACATGATCGGCCAGGGGATGCTGAAGAAAAACCCCCTGCTGACGACATTGAACTTTTCCGCAGGCGACAGCTGGTCACCGGGGCTGACGGAGTTCTGGGACTTCGAGGTCCGCGAAAGCAGAGACGCCCCCGCGCCGTCTGAAACCCCCTCGCCCTTTGCCCCCCGATCGTAAGGAGCCTGCCATGCGAACGCACAAACGATTCGGCGTTGTGGCGATGGCGGCGTGCTTGCTGGCGTGGACGGGCTGGCTGGGGGCGGAAATCCCCGCCGGGCCCGACGTGCCCACCATAGGCGACGTGGAAGAGCAGCGCATCAAGATGCTGGGGGATTACCTTGTCAACGCCTACGATCAGTTAGGCCCTCACCATCCCAGCTGGGACGAGCCCGTCCGAACCTACCTCCGCCAGGTCGTCATTGAGAGTATCAACAACTCCCACGCCGACATGCCGAGCAACAAGCAGCTTGCGGCCCGCGGGCTGGAACTTTTCCTGCTGGGCTGTGAGTCGCCAACCCTGCTCTACCAGTGGGCGCGAGAGGCGGATCTGGCCGAACTGACAAGCCTCTCGACCACCTTCCTGCCGGATATCGCGCTGACGATGATTGATAGAGACTACCCACCCCTGCTGCGAATGTGGGCGACCAATCGGATCAGGCATCATGCGTTTTGGCCTACCAGCGAAGTAAATATTCGCGAGCGATTCCATGGAATGATCGTCGATGCGATGGTCGACTATGTCCGGGACAAAACCTTCCTGCCCGGCGACCGCGACCTGCACATCGAGATGGTGCTGGATACGCTCAATGCCATCCCGTTCAAGTATAAGAAGTCATTTTACGAACGAATCAAAGACCTCAAGGACATCGACCCGGTAACGCGAGATGTTCTGCTGGGGTCCTACTTCACCCAGGCGGCCTGGCAGGCCCGCGGCAGCGGCTGGGCCAGGGACGTCAAGGAAAAGGGATGGATCGGCTTCGAGGAAGGACGCAAAAAAGCGCGCGAGCATTTCACCAAGGCATGGGAGCTGGACCCCAAATCGCCCATCGCCGCGGCCGAGATGATCACCATTTGTCTCGGCTCGCCGAAAGAGGTCCGGCTGTGGTTCGACCGCGCCGTAGCGGCCCGGCTGGATTATCGCCCTGCCTACGACAAACTGCTCTGGGCGTTGCGCCCGCGATGGGGTGGCAGCGAGGAGGCGACGTACGCCTTCGGGCTGGAGTGCAAGGAAACCGGGCGGTACGACACCTTCGTGCCCTCGATTCTGCTCACCGCCATGTGGCAGCTCGCCAACGACTACCACACGAACTTCAGCTTCTGGAGAAAGCCCGGCGTCTACGATCACGCCAAAGAGGCGGTCGATGGAATCCTGGCCTCGGGGGTCAACCGGACAAAGAAAGATAACGCTGCCTCCTTCCTGCTGGGCATGGCAATGCGCACCGGCCACTGGGACGATGCCCAGGCCATGCTCCAATACCTCGGGCCACGAATCCAACCCAACTGGCTCGGTGCGGCCAAGATCCTGCCCCGTCAGGCCCGGCTGGCGACAGCCGCGTTTACCAGCAAACACAAAGACCAGATCCGCCAGGCCCTGACGCTCCGCAACGCCCGGAAGTACGACCAGGCCATCGAACTCTACCAGTCGCTGCTGAAGAAATGCGACGACCAGCTCGTCAAGGAATACCTCCTCGACAGCCTCACCCGCACCCGATGGACCCGCGACTATCAGGCCGGCCAATGGGTCCACCTCAAGCCCGATGCGTATCTCAGTGGCTTCATCGCCCAGCGCGGGTTCTGGACGCCACGGGAAGATGGTTCGATCATCGGCCGAAGCAGCACCGATTTACCGCTGATCCTGGTCAATATCCATCTCGGCACGGCCTACGAGATGAAATTCGACTACACCCTGATCCACCATCCCGCCAAAGCGATGCTGTTATATATCAAATTCGGTAACCTGGCCTGGAATGACCATTCCGGCGGGTTGCGTTACAAACAGAGTAGAGATGAAATCCGCAGCACCTATGCCGAGGACAGTGGGAGCGTGACGAAAAAGCTCAAGCTGAAATACTACGGCCAGCCCAACGCCTTTCATCTGATCAGACGAGGCAGGATCATTACGCTCGATGTCAATAACGAGAACGTCTTCAAAGACCAGAACATGTCGGAATACTACCCGCTGGCGGCGGGCTCGATGAGAACGGTGGGGTTTGAGAATCGCGATGTCATGTATGCCTCTTCGTTCAAGATATCCAACATCTACATCCGCAAGCTGCCCTAG
>CAZCDM010000098.1:0-9245 GCA_964497475.1 uncultured Planctomycetaceae bacterium | reverse complement strand
CAATCGTCGTCACCAACAAAAATCAACGGACCGGTGAGAAATGCGGGGTAGAGCAACTCGCCGCCATCAGCTGGTCATCGGGTTGGGTTTGTCCGGGTCGATGCCGAGCTGATCGATGACCTCGCCGAGCTTCCCGGCCGGGAACTCGCCGTCCACGCTCAGCCGCTCGAGGGCGGCCAGGGTGATGCACTCGGCGTCGATCTCGAAGAACCGTCGCAGGCTTTCGCGCGTATCGCTCCGGCCGAAGCCATCCGTCCCCAGCGTCCAGAGGTTCGGCACGTGGCTGGCGATCTGGTGGGGCACGGTGCGGACGTAATCGCTGACGGCGACGGTCGCAGCCGGCTCGTCGGCGAGGACCTCCTTGACGTACGGCCTGCGGATATCGTGCGGGTGCAGCAGGTTGTGCTGGTCGCAGAGGCGGCAGTCGCGGGCCAGCTCGTTGTAGCTCGTGACGGAAAAGACATTGGCGGCGATGTCGAACTGCTCGGCGAGGATTTCCTGCGCCCGCAGCGCTTCGCGCAGGATCGGGCCGGAGCCCAGCAGGTTGACCTGCGGCTTGCGTCGGCCGTCGAGCGGGCCACGGAACTTGTACATGCCGCGGATGATCGCCTCGGCGGTGGCGGTTTCGGGCATGTCGAGCTGGACGTAGTTTTCGTTGTAGGCCGTCAGGTAGAACGTGCAATCGTTGCCGTCAGCGTACATGTGCTTCATGCCGTGCAGAAAGATGGTGACGATTTCGTACGCCCAGGCCGGGTCGTACGAGCGGAAGGTCGGGATCGTCCCGGCCAGCAGATGCGAGTGGCCGTCCTGGTGCTGGAGGCCCTCGCCGTTGAGCGTGGTCCGCCCGGCCGTGCCGCCGATCATGAACCCGCGGCAGCGCTTATCGCCCGCCAGCCAGGCCAGGTCGCCAATCCGCTGGAAGCCGAACATGCTGTAGTAGATGAAAATCGGGATCATGTTCACGCCGTGGGTGTAATGGCTGGACCCGGCGGCGACGAAGCTGCTCATCGAGCCGGCCTCGGTAATGCCCTCCTCAAGAATCTGCCCGTCGGTCTTCTCGTTGTAGTAGAGCATCGACTCGGAATCGACCGGCTCGTAGAGCTGGCCGACGTGGCTGTAAATACCCACCTGGCGGAACAGCGCCTCCATGCCGAAGGTGCGCGACTCGTCGGGCACGATGGGCACGATGTTTCGGCCGACTTTTTCGTCCCGCAGCAGATGGCCCAGGAACCGCACGAAGGCCATCGTCGTGCTGACCTCCCGGCCGTCGGAGCCTTGGAGGAACTCCTCATAGTCGGCCGGGTCGGGCGTGGCCAGCGGCTCGGGCGTGCAGCGCGGCACGGGCACGGGCCCGCCCAGCGTTTCGCGCCGCGCGCGGAGGTATTCCATCTCGGGCGAGTCTTCCGGCGGTTTGTAGAACGGGGCCGAGGCGACCTTCTCGTCGCTGATCGGTATGCCGAACCGCGAGCGGAACTCGCGCAGCTCGTCCTCGTTGAGCTTCTTCTGGTTGTGGGCGACGTTGCGGCCTTCGCCGGCTTCGCCCTGGCCGTAGCCCTTGACGGTTTTGCACAGGATGCAGACCGGCTGGCCGGTGGTTTCCACCGCCGCCTTGTAGGCTGCGTAGACCTTCTCCGGATCGTGCCCGCCGCGACGCATCTTGACGATCTTCTCGTCGGAGAGCTGCCGGGCCATCTCGGCCAGCTCCGGATACTTGCCAAAGAAATGCTCACGGATGTACTCCGCCCCGGCCACGGTGTACTTCTGGTACTCGCCGTCGACGACCTCTTCCATCCGCCGGGCCAGCAGATCGCCGCTCGGCCCGTCCAGCAGCGGGTCCCAGTCGTCGCCCCAGATGACCTTAATCACCCGCCATCCCGAGCCGCGGAACGCGCCTTCGAGCTCCTGGATGATTTTGCCATTGCCCCGCACCGGCCCGTCGAGCCGCTGGAGGTTGCAGTCGACCACGAAGATGAGGTTGTCGAGTTTTTCGCGGGCGGCCAGCGTGATCGCGCCGAGCGTTTCGGGCTCGTCGGTCTCGCCGTCGCCGAGGAAGGCCCAGACCTTCTCGCCGCGGGTGTCTTTGAGGCCTCGGTCTTCGAGGTAGCGGTTGAACCGCGCCTGGTAGATGGCCGTGATCGGCCCGAGGCCCATCGAGACCGTCGGGAACTGCCAGAAGTCCGGCATGAGCCACGGGTGCGGATAGCTGCTGAGCCCATGGCCGCCGACCTCACGGCGGAAGTTGTGCAGGTGCTGCTCGTCGAGTCGGCCTTCCAGAAACGCCCGCGCGTAGACGCCTGGCGAGGCGTGGCCCTGGAAGTAGACCATGTCGCCATGGTGGCCGTCGGATCGGCCGTGGAAGAAGTGGGTAAAGCCGATCTCGAAAAGCGTCGCCGCCGAGGCGAACGTGCTGATGTGCCCGCCAATGCCGCTGTGCTCACGATTGGCCCGGACGACCATGGCCATGGCGTTCCAGCGGATGATGGACTTGATGCGGCGTTCCAGTTCGCGATTGCCCGGAAACGGCGGCTGCTCGCTGCGGGGGATGGTGTTGATGTAGGGCGTGGTGGCCTGGTAGGGCAGCGTCACGCCGCGGCGGGTGGCTTGCTCGGCGAGGGTCTTGAGGAGGTACTGCACCCGCTCGGGGCCGCCGTGGCCCAGGGCGTAGTCGAGCGATTCGATCCAGTCGCGCGTCTCCTGCGGGTCGGCATCGTTGTCTCGCGAAACGGGTTGGTCGGTCATGCGTATCCCTTTCCAGGTTGGTTCATTCTAGGCGGAGAACTTGGTTGCCACAGAGTCGCAGAGACCCAGAGGAAAACTAATTTTTTGGGTATATGAACGATGTTGCATATATTCCTTCACTCGCAATGGATTCAGTACCGTATCTACTTTCATACTTTCTTCGTTGTCGTTTCTCTGCACCTGTTGTTCTCTGTGACTCTGGGCCTCTGTGGTCACTGTTTTTTCGGTCGATAGATTTCCGTGGCCGTGCCGTAAAACGCCTCGGCTGCGAAGCGGGTCGTCTCGGCGAGGGTCGGATGGGCGTGGACGGTCCGGGCGATATCCTCGGCGGTGGCGCCCAGCTCGATGGCCAGAGCGGCCTCGGCGATGAGTTCGCCGGCATTGGTCCCGGCAATGCCCGCGCCGAGCACGCGCTCGGTGGCCGGGTCGATCAGCAGTCGCGTCACGCCGGCCGTTGCGCCCATGGACTGCGCCCGGCCCGAGGCGGCCCAGGGGTAGCTGCTGACTTCCACGTCGATGCCCTTGTCTTTGGCTTCGGCCTCGGTGAGCCCGGCCCAGGCGACCTCCGGCTGGGTGAACATGACCGCCGGGATAGCGCGGGCGTCCCAGGCGGTGGGCTCGCCAAGGATAGCCTCGACGGCGATGGTGGCGTCGTAGCTGGCCTTGTGGGCGAGCATGGGCTGGCCGGCCACGTCGCCGATGGCGAAGATCGTGCCCGCGGCGGTGCGCATCTGCTCGTCGTGGGCGACGAAGCCGGCGGTGTCGATTTCCGCGCCGGTGTTCTCCAGCCCGAAGCCCCGGCTGTGAGGTCGTCGGCCGATGGAGACCAGCACGCAGTCGAACTCGAACTGCCCGTCGGCCTTTCCTTCGAGGGTGACGGCGAGGGCCTGGGCGGTCTCTTCGATGGCGGTGACCTTCGTGCCGAGGTGGATGTCCGCCAAGAGCTGCTCCAGCGCTTTGGCCAGCGGGCGGATGAGGGCTGCATCGGCGGCCGGGACGAGCGAGTCGAGCATTTCGACGACGGTGACGGCCGAGCCGAGCCGGGCGTAGACCGTGCCGAGCTCCAGGCCGATGTATCCCCCGCCGATGACCAGCAGGCGGGCCGGCACGTCGGGCAGGTCCAGCGCGCCGGTGGAGGTCATCACGCGCGGCGAGCCGATGTCGAGAAAGCCCGGCACGGTCGGGGTCGAGCCGGTCGCGAGGATGCAGTGCTCGAATTTCAGGCGAGGCGATTCGCTGTAGGTGGCCGGGTCGCCGTCTTCGAGGTGGAGCATGGTGCTGTCGACGAACACGCCGCGGGCGTTGATGACGCGGACGTTACGTTTTTTGGCGAGCTGGGCGAGCCCGCCGGTCAGCGTCGAGACGACCTTATCTTTGCGGGCGCGGAGGGTGTCGATGTCGATGGCGGGTTGATCGAACGCGATGCCCCACTCGGCGAGGTCCATCGCCTCGGCTGCGACGCCGGTGGCGTGGAGCAGCGACTTGGAGGGAATGCAGCCGCGGAGCAGACACGTGCCGCCCAGGCGGGGCTCGATTTCCACGAGGGTGACATCCATGCCCTTGTCGGCTGCGAGAAAGGCCGCCGCATAGCCGCCCGGCCCGCCGCCCAGGACGCAAAGTTGAGTCTCAATCATGACGGCTCCTTCGATGCGTGAGAGTCACCCCAGTGTATGAGCCAGGCCCCGACCTGTCCATGTATCATCGGATTCGGCCGGGCGTGAAAACAGGTTGAGTCCACAAATGGTTCGAATTAAACAACGGGGACAACACAACAGGCGGTCCACGAATGACTCGAATGGAAACAGAGATGACAACTCAGCCGCTGGTAGCACAACGGTCGCAAAAAGAATATCCCACTTACCCGCCGTTCTCCCTGCTTATGGTGTCTTTGTGACGGGATGTGGTTTTTTATTCGCGCAATCCGTGCGATTTGTGGACTGCTTTTTTGTCCTTTTCGAACCCGCTTCGGCTGCCTTGTTGCGGTGTCTTTAATTCGCGCAATCCGTGCGATTCGTGGACTTCTGCTTAAGGCGAGGCGATGAGGATGGCCTGGACGACCTGCTGTTGGAAGCGGTGGTGGAGCTTCTGGTACGCGCCGTCGAGCGGGCCGAGCTGGCCGAAGGCGTAGAAACCGAATAGCGGCAGCGGGGGCTCGGTGTGCGCGGCGGCGCAGGAGATGGCCTCGGCCTCGACGGCCAGGTCGGCGAGCCTCATGCCGCGGGTGCAGCAGGAGGTCACCAGCAGGGCCAGGGGTTGGGCGCCGGCGACGCGGGCCTGGGCGAGGGTATCGGTGACGGCCTGGCTGGCCGACGCACAGATGGCCGGCTGGTTGAGCCCGCCGCGGAGGATACGCAGGGCGGTGCTTTCCGGGATGGCCTGGCCGAATCGCAGGGCCCCGGCCGGGATGGGCAGGTCCCGCCCGGTGCGATCGAACCCCTCCGGGCCGATCCAGTTGATGATGGCGACGGGCACGGCCTCCTCGGCTGAGGTGACCAGCCCGACGGGGTGGTTCCAGTCGACGCTGAATGGTTCGTCGGGAGCCATGGCTGCGATGTCGCGGTAGACCTCGGCAGCGGGCTTGGAGTCGAGTTCGATGACCCAGGGGCCGATGGCCTTGGTGACGGTGACGGTGGGCCCGACGGCGTCGTAGGCGTGGCCCGATGCGGTGAACAGGCGGAACTCGCCGCCGATAGCCAGGCCGACGACGTGCCCGGGCAGGATTTTGTCGTCGAGATAGACCGCCCCGGCCAGGCCGGCCAGGCCCGTCGCGGTCGGGTCGTTCATGCTATTGCCGCCCGCGATGAGGGTGTTCCGCGGCAGGGTGTGTTCGAGTGCGGCGGTGAATGCGTTGGCGTCGAAGTCGTCGGCCGGCTGGAAGCAGAGGGACATCTCGCCGAGGACCATCAGCAGCTTGAGGTTGGGCACATCGGCCAGGGCGGCACTGAGCTTGTGGGCGGTCTGCCGGCGGTCGGGCTCGATGGGCACGGCTGCGGCGCGGACCTCGGCCGGTGCGCCGATAGCCAGGGCGCTGACGCCGCCTATGGTGATGACGTCGCGGCCGGCGAGGCTCTGGGCGCGCAGGCCGACGGCGGGAATGTTGAACCGCCGGGCGATTTCGGAGATGGCGAGGACGGCCTGGGCTTCGGCGTGGGTGTCGATGGCCGGGAGGGCAGGCGCGGTGGTTGGTGCGGTGGCCGGACCGCTGGCGGCAGCTGGCTGGGAGGCTGGCTCGGCGGGGAACCAGGCTGCGTAGAGCAGCGCCTTGGGTTCAGTCTCGCCGAGCTGATCGATGGCCAGCTCGACGGCGCGGCGGGCATCGACGGCGGGGCGTCGGCCGGTGCTTGTCGCTGCGGCGAAGTGCGGCGCACCACAGCCGACCAAAAGAAGAGAACCGATCGTGAGTATCAGCAGAAATCGTGTCATCGCATTCACCCTTTCGGGTGAGATGATACACGCCCGGCGGGGAAAAATCACGCCGCTAGGATTCGGGGATGAACTGGCCGATGGCTTCGACGATCTGCTGGCGGGAGAAAGGCTTGGCCACGAAGCGGAGGTTGGGGTCTTTCAGGACGGTATCGCAGATGGTGTTATCACCGTAGCCGCTGGTGAGAACCACCGGCAGGGCCGGGGCGAACTTCCGCAGGCGGGTGTAGACTTCCATTCCGTCGACCTCGGGCATGGACATGTCCAGCAGGACCGCGCCGATGTGGTGCTGTTGATCTTCGGTGAGGACCCGCAGTGCTTCGGTGCCGCTGGCGACTTCCTGGACGTGCAGGTTGCGCGAGGCGATATAGCGGCCGGCGAGTTTGCGGATGCCCGCCTCGTCGTCGACGACGAGTACCGTCCGGGCCGGGGTTTCGGCCGGGGCGTCGGGCGAAACGTCGGGGTGCAACTCTTCCAGCGGCAGCAGCAGCCGGAATGTCGTGCCGTGGTCTTTCGTGGACGTCACGCGAATGCAGCCGCCGTGGCCCCGGACGATGCCGAGCACAGCTGCCAAGCCCAGCCCCCGGCCGGTGAAGTGCGTGGTGTAAAACGGGTCGAACAGCACGGAGTTGACGATCTTCGAGTCAATGCCCGGCCCGGTGTCGCTGACCTCGATGAAGACATAGTGCCCGGGCTTGAGATTTTCCTCCGGCACGAGGTTGTCCATCGTCTCGGGCGTGAGCTGCTCCGTGCCGCTTCGCAGGGTTATCGTGCCAGGTCGCTCGTCGAGGGCTTCGACGGCGTTCTCCAGCAGATTGTGGATGGCTGCGCCGAGTTGCGGGGCATCGATGTGGACCGACGGGATGGATTCGTCGAGCTGGTAGTCGATGGTGTGCTGCGGGCTGAGCGGGCAGGTTTGCCCCTGCTTTTGGAGCAGGTCGTTGAGGTTGGTCTGGCTGAGCAGGAATCGGCCTCGGCCGGAGTAGTAGAGCATGCTCCGGCTGAGCGTGCTGGCGCGTTTGCTGGCGGCGAGGATTTCCTTGAGGAACTCGGCCTGGATCGAATCGGGGTCGCACTCGCGCAGGCCGAGCTCGGCATTACCCTGGATGATAGCCAGGATGTTGTTGAAGTCGTGGGCGACTCCGCCGGCGAGGTTCGAGAGGCTTTGGAGTTTTTCGATGCGCCCCTGCCGGGCCTGGAGTTCCTGCTGCTGCTTTTTGACCATCCGCTGGTAGGTGATATCCTCGCCAACCTCGACGGCGGCGATGACCTTCCCGCGGTCGTCGGTCACCGGCGTGGCCTTGAGAGACCACCACCGCCCGTCGGGCGTTTTGCGTTGCTGCTGGGCGGCCAGGCCGGTCTGGAAGACCTCCAGCAGCGGACAGTCCTCGCAGGGCTCGGTGCGGCCCTGCCATAGTTCGTAGCAGTACCGGCCGCGAATCTCGTCGAGCGTCTTATCGGCACGGGTCAGGGCGGCGCGGTTGGCCCAGCGGACGCGCAGGTCCGGATCGTTGTAGGTGACCATCTCGTTGATGCTCTGGAGAGTTTCGTCGCGGGCGTGGCGCTCCTGCTGGATGAGCAGCTCGGCCTGACGCTGCTCGTGGACATCCGTGCACGTACCGAGAATCCGCATGGCCCCGCTGCCGTCGTCGCCCATCAGCGAACCGATCATTTTGATCCAACGATATTCCGAAGAATTCGTGCGGCATCGCACGAGGAACTCGTGATTCTGGAGTTCCCCTGCGAGGTACTGCTCAATCAATCCATCGAGCATGGGAAGATCATCCGGATGCACACGATTTTTCCAAGTCTCCGGCCCGACCGGCTCACGATCATACCCGAACCACCGGCGGATGGTCTGATCGTTCCATATCGTCTGGTCGTTGATATTGAACTCCCACAGGCCGGTTCGCCCGGCCTTGCAGGCCAGCTCGTACCGCTCAGCCACCTGGTGGATTTTCTGCCGCGTCTCGACGAGGTCGTGAATGTCCATGCCGCAGCCGATGTAGCCGATGAACTCGCCCTCGGCTGAGAATCGCGGCACGCCCTCGTCGCGCACCGTCCGGTAGACGCCGTCGTGGCGGGCGAGGCGATATTCCAGGCAGAACGTCTCGCGGGCATTGAAGGCCTGCAGATACTCCTCGACGATCCGCTCGCGGTCGTCGGGATGGACCGACTCGGCCCAGCCATCGCCGACCTGCTCATGCAGCGGCCGACCCGTAAACTCCAGCCAGGCACGGTTGAACCAGATGCACTCGCCGCTGGTGTCAGCCACCCAGATCAGCGCCGAAGCTGCATCGCTCAGGGCGCGGAACTGCTGCTCGCTGTCGCGGAGCGATCGCTCCCAGTCGTGCCGCCGCCGGGCCAGGCGGAAGACCAGCTCGATGCACGGAACGTGCATCTGCGGGGTGATCACGCCGTCGTGACTGGCTTCGCCGAGAATCGAATCGAGCTTCGCGGGCGGCTCGTCGGTGTAAAACAGCACCGGGAGATTGTGGTGCGCGTGAAGCGACTGGCCCAGGGCGACGTCCTTCTCAGGCTGGTCGTGGTGCACGGGGATCAGCACAAAGTCAACTGAATTTGCCTCAAGAACCCCCGCGACATGGGGACCATCCGTAACAATCGATCCGATCCCCGCCTGGTCGAGGCGATCGACAAGCTCGGCAGAGTCTTCCGCAGACCGCTCGATGATTATGGTTTTTTCAGCTGACATGGCACGCACTCCCGGTACGTAAGACACTTACGTACACGCAAATGTAAAAAGACAGGCTCTCACTGCCTTTTCACCGGGCTCAAACAGGCAAGCAACATCAACCAGCACGGACAAACAATATGTTAAGATAACGCCTGCTGAGATGAACTCCGACAACCATGCCACATCAGATTGGCCCGACAAATCAAATTATACCATCATTTTGATTATAGCCAATATCTTTTTTCTCGGAAAGACGTAAAATTCTGGACATTTATTTTGATGTAATCTAAATAATCCGGCCGGTCAGTTTGTACGAAATCGGCTTACAGGGGAATTTACTTGACTCAGGTGCCTCTATATCTTGTGTTTTCGGCGCTCGAATGGCTTC
>CAZCDM010000097.1:0-9324 GCA_964497475.1 uncultured Planctomycetaceae bacterium | reverse complement strand
GCCCTCTACGACCTGCTCCATTGATTGGGTGTCCCAATGTTGAAGTCAGGAATTCATGTGACATGGTTGCACTCCTGCATTCCCATCTACTATAGCATCGGTTTGTCGAAAGGCTGACATTTTCTTTTGTGAACTTCTCCCCAGCGTGGATTGAAACCGCCCGGCAAGCTAGACTGGCAGGTATGATTCAACCCCGCGATGCCATCATCGCCGTAACGCATCAGTGCAACGCCCAGTGCGTCATGTGCAATGTCTGGCGGGCCGACGCGACCGACCGCATCGCCCCGGGCGACATGGACCGCCTGCCGGAGACCCTGCGGACGGTGAACCTCTCCGGCGGCGAGCCGTTTCTCCGCGACGACCTGCCCGATTTCGTCGAGCACATTCGCCGGCGGTGCCCTCGGGCGCAGATCACCATTTCCACTAACGGCTCCCTGCCGGATCGCATCGCCGCGGGCATGGAGGCCATCGGGCAGGTCGATCATTCCGTCCGCCTGGCTGTCAGCCTCGACGGCCTGGGCGACACGCACGACGCCCAACGCGGCCATCCCGGTGCCTTCGAAAAAGCCATGCAGCTGATCGAGACGCTCAAGGGGCGAGGCTTTAACGGGCTTCGGCTGGGCATGACGCTGACCAGGCAGAATCTCGACCAGCTCGCTGACGTCGCGGCCCTGGCGCATCGGCTGGACCTCGAGCTGGGCATCGTCGCCGCCCACGACGCGCGCGTGCAGCTTGGTACCGACGGCCGACAGGTCGACACGAACCCGCCGGCCTGGCTGGTCAAGCCATTCACGCGCGTCATTTCACGATGGCTGCGGAGTTGGAAGCCCAGGCTCTGGCTGCGAGCGCATTTTACGTGGGGCACGTGGCGGTTTCTCATCAACCGCCCGTGGCGCACGGCCTGCCGCGCCGGGCGGGAGTTCTTCTTCCTCCAGGCCGACGGCACGGTCTACTCGTGCAGCTCGCATGGCCGGGCGATGGGCAACCTCATCGACCAGCCCTGGGCCGAGGTCTGGACCGGGCCGGGTGCGACAAAGGCCCGTCAGCACGCAGCGCAGTGTCCGCAGGATTGCTGGATGATCTGCACCGTGCGCGGGCTGTACCGCCGCAGCCTGTTGCGCCTGCCGGCCTGGCTGGTTCTGCGGAAGCTCCAGGCCCACCTGCGGCTGCTGCGCCTGCCTCGCATAAGCGATTCTCTGGAGACCGACGATGCGGATTCTTCAGATTGACAAATTCCTTGCCTGCGCCGGCGGGCTGGCCGGCGGCACGAGTCGCTACATCGAACAGCTCACCGCGCGACTGACGGCTCGGGGGCACACCGTCGATGCATGGGGCTGTGCAGGCCCAGCCGCCACGGAGGAGCGCCCCGCCTTTGTGGACTTCACCACCGCCGGGCCGAGGAGCCTGCCGCGGATGATCCACTCCCGCCAGGCAGCGACGACGCTCGAGCGGTTCCTCGCCAGCCGATCATTCGATATCGCACACCTTCACTCGATCTACCATCACCTCACGCCATCGATCCTGCCGGTGCTTCGCCGGGCGGGCCTGGCGGTGGTGATGACCGTGCACGACTACCGCCTGCTCTGCCCGACGCGACACCTCGTTCGGCCCGACGGGCCGTGCAGGCGGTGCGTGCCGAACCGTTTTTATCATGCGGTCAGCCCGCGGTGTGCTGGATTGCGGGGGCTGGCCCTTGCGGCCGAAAGCTATGTCCAGCACATCTCCCGGCGGTACAGCCGAGGCGTCGATGCACTGCTGTGCCCCAGCCGAACCCTCGCGGCCCTGCTCCAAGAGGCGGGCTACCCGCCCGAGACGGTTCGCACCCTGCCGAACCTCGTCGCCGAGATCGACCTGCCGGCAGCGACCCCGCCGGGGCAGAACATGGTTCTCTACGCCGGGCGGCTCAGCGAGGAAAAGGCGCCCGAGCTGTGTCTGGAGATCGCGCGACAACGGCCTGACGCGGAGGTGGTTCTTGCCGGGGCCGGGCCGATGGAGGACTCGCTGCGGGCGACGGTCTTGGCCGAGGGGCTGAGCAATGTGTCCCTGCCGGGGATGGTTGGCGATGAGGCCTTGGCCGAGCTGCTTGCGCGGGCGGCGGTGGTGGTGATCCCCAGCCGGGCGATGGAAAACGCCCCGGCCTCGATGCTCGAGGCCATGTGGGCCGGGCGGTGCGTGGTGGCGGTGGATCAGCCCTCGCTGCGGGAGTGGATTGACGACGGCGTGACGGGGCGGGTTTTCGGCTGGGGCGATGCGGCCGGGCTGGCCCGGGTGGTGGGGCAGGTGTTGGACGACGAGCCGACCCGAACTGCGATGGCCCGGGCCGGGCGGGAGCTTGTTCGGACCCGCCACGCTCCGGCCGCCCTGATGGAGCAGCTCGAGGCGACCTATCGCCAGTGCGCGGGGAATTGATTTGCGACATGTTTACTCGTCGCGCGAACCAGCCGATAAGATAAACCGTACAAGTGATGCATACTCGTTATTTTTTACTTGTCGCGCGAACCGGCCGATAAGATAAACAGTACATGTGATGCATACTCGTTGCATGGAAAGGCATGGATGTCAGGCCTGACGTCGACAATTCGTCCCGAAGAGCTACTGGCCGATCTCGAAATGGAGGGCTTGGCTGCGGCCGAACCGGCCGGCGGGAGAGGGTACCTTCTGGCCAAGCGGGCGGTGGATGTTTTCGTGGCCGGGGTGGCTCTGCTGCTGCTTTCGCCGCTGATGCTTCTGGTCGCCGCGGTCGTCAAACTTGCCAGTCCCTCCGGGCCGATCTTTTTCCGCCAGACCCGGGCTGGCAAGGACAACCAACCGTTTGAGATGGTCAAGTTCCGCACGATGAAGCCCGGCGCCGAGGAGGACCGCGAGTTTCTGGGCAACCTCAATCGCCACGAGGGCCCGGTCTTCAAGATTCCCGACGACCCCCGGCTGATCCGGCTGGGGCGGTTCCTGCGGCGCAGCAGCATCGACGAGCTGCCGCAACTGATCAACGTGCTGCGCGGCGAGATGACGCTGGTTGGCCCGCGCCCGCTGTGGTGGCCCGAGGCGCAGGCAGCGGAAGGGGTGGCCCGGCTGCGGACACGCGTCAAACCCGGGCTGACGTGCCTGTGGCAGATCTCTGGGCGAAGCGAACTGACCTATCACCAGTGGGTTCTGCTGGACCTGTACTACGTGCGGCATCGCAGTTTCTGGCTGGACCTGATGATCCTCATCCAGACGATCCCGGCCGTGCTGTCAGGCCATGGGGCGTACTGAGCGGGGTCAGCTTCGCAGCTCGGCACCGAGGGCATCGGCCAGGGCGCTGGTGAGCTGCTCGACCTGCTCATCGGCCTGGGCGTGGGTGAGCGTGCCTTCCTCGCTGCGGTACTCGGCCGACAGCGTCACCGACTTGCTGCCGGCGGGAATCTGCTTGCCGCGATAGGTCGTAACATACGCCACGTCACTCCGCAGGGGCTGGTCGACGCTGTCGACGGCCTGGCGGAGCTGGGCCCAGGTGACGGCTTCATCGACAACCAGCGACAGGTCGCGCCGGATGGCCGGGAATCGGGGCAGGGGCTGGGCGGTGCGGACCGGTTCGGCGCTGTCCAGCAGGGCCTGGAAGTCGACCGTCGCCGCGGCGATGGGCTTTTCGATGTCCCAGCGGTCGAGGATCGTCGGGTCGATCATCTCCAGCCGACCGGCCGGGGTTTTGTCCAGCAGCAGTTGGGCCTGGCCGGGCTGGTCGGGGACGACCGTCAGTTCGATGGCGGGGTTGATCCGCTCGATGAGTGCTTCGATCGCGCCGCGGACATCGCGGAGGCCTTCGGTGGTCACCGCCGCGAGTTGGATCGATTCGTTCGGCAGGGGCCCATCGCCCGGCGGGAAGACGGCCGCCAGTTCGAAAAGGCTCACGTCGGCATTGCCGAGGTCCTGGTTGTTCTTGACCGCATCGAGCAGGCTGATCAGCAGGGTGGGGCGCAGAGCGTTGTTGCTGCGGCGGACGGAACTATCGACGGTGATCGGCTCGGCGGGGCAAAAGAGCTTGGCCTGCTCGGCGTCGCAGAAGCTGAAGGTGATGGCCTCGCTGTACCCGGCTGCTGCCATGGTCGAAAGCACCTGCCGGCGGACGCGCTCGGTCCGGCCCATCGGGCGTACGGGGTGGCTGACCTCGTGGAGCGTGGGAATGGTCTCGTAGCCGACCAGCCGGGCCACTTCCTCGATGAGGTCGACCTCGCGCGTCAGGTCGGCCCGCCAGGGCGGGGCGGTGCAGACGATCTGCTCGCCATCTTCTCGTGGCGCAAGGCCCAGCCGGTCGAGGATGTCGACCTGCTGTTCGACGGGCACGTCAATTCCGAGCAGCGTCTTGACCCGCGCCGGGCGCAGGGCGACCTCGGCTGGGGCGAAGGGCTGGGCCCAGACGTCGATCATGCCCTCGACGAGGGTGCCGCCGGCCAGCTCGCAAAGCAGCTGGGCTGCCCGGGCCGAGGCGGTCTCGACGGCGACGGGATCGACGCCGCGTTCGAAGCGGTAGTTGCTCTCGCTCATCAGGCCGAGGGCCCGGCTGGTCTGGCGGATGCTCAGCGGCGCGAACCGGGCCGACTCCAGCAGGACGGTGGTCGTTACGTCGGAGACTTCACTGTCGAGTCCGCCCATGACGCCGGCAATGGCGACGGGCTTGTCCGCGTCGGCGATGACGAGCATTTCCTCGGTCAGTTCGCAGCGGGTCTCGTCGATGCTCAGCAGGCTCTCGCCTTTGCGGGCGCGGCGGACGACGATGCGGTGGCCGGTGAGTTTGTCGTAATCGAAGCTGTGCAGCGGTTGGGAGTACTCCATGAGGATGAAGTTGGTGACGTCGACGACGTTATTGATCGACCGCATGCCGACGGCTTGGAGGTACTCTTTCAGCCAGGCCGGGCTCGGCCCGACGGTCACGTCGCGGATGACCCGCGCGGTGTAGCGCGGGCAGAGATCGGGTGCTTCGACCGTGACGGCTGTCAGCTCATCGACCTTGCCCTCACCGGCCGGCAGGGCGATGGCGGGGGGCGTAAACGCTTTGCCCGTCGCGGCAGCCAGTTCCCGGGCTACGCCCAGGTGGCCCAGCCAGTCGGGGCGATTGGAGGTTACTTCCAGGTCGAAGACGATGTCGTCACCGGCTGGTGCAATGCCCTCGCAGTTGAGCCCGATGCGCGTAAACAGCTCACCGAGCTGCTCGGCGGGCAGGTCGATTTCGACGTAGTCACTCAGCCAGTTCAGCGATATGTTCATGGGGGCGTCCTTGTTCGTCTTGCAAAGAGCCCTATGGTATCGTGGCTGGTCGGTGTGTCAAACCTTTGGCGCCACCGAGTTCGTGTGGGCGAGTTGTGCTATGAGCGGGCCTGGTTACAGGTCTGACTTTTTGACCTTGCGATTCTTGGCCAGAGCTTCGACCATTTCGTCTTTCTTCATCGAAGCTTTGAGCGTGGTGATCTTGGCCTTCTTGGCCAGTTTGCTCAGCTCGGCTTTGGTCTTCATTTCCAGCAGTTCCATTTTTGTCGGCATGGGATTCCTTTGCATTGAAGTGCGAGAACAGGTCGCACCGATTGCGACCTTCCCCTGCGCGCCTAAGGGATGCATGCCAGGATTGCAAGGAATAATTGTACATCGGCCTGGGCTGGAGTCATGCCGGGGGTCAGTGGATCTCCGGCAGGTAATCGCTGTGGGCTTCGATGAGATCGTCGCAGAGGCTGCGGATATCGTCGATGCTCAGCTCGGCTGCGGTGTGCGGGTCGAGCATGGCGGCCTGGTAGATCGTCTCGCGTTTGTGGTTCAGCGAGGCCTCGATCGTCAGCAGCTGCGTGTTGATGTTGGTCTGGTTCATCGCGGCGCACTGCGTGGGCAGCTCGCCGACGAAGGTCGGCTGCAGGCCGTTGCGGTCGACCAGGGTGGCGACCTCGACGATGGCTTCGCTGGGCAGGTTGGTGATCAGCCCGGTGTTGCGGGTGCTGCCGTGGATGCGGGCCGGGGTGTCGGTGACGATGGAGTTCATGATGACCGAGCCGTACTCGTGGGACTTCTCGTGGGTCAAGTCGGGGTTCTCGATGAGGTCCTTGCTGAGCGTGGCCCACTTTTCGATCTGGCTGACGCAGCGGCGGGGATATTCGTCGAGGGGGATGTTGTACTGGTCGATGAGATCTTCGTAGCCGCGTTTGATCCATAAGGGGGAGTACTCGGCGTGGTGCTCGGAGCTTTCGGTGATGTAGTAGTCCAGCTCGAGCATCATACGCAGGCGCACCATATCGTTGACGACCATCTTCGGCTTGGGGGCGTCATCTTCTTCGGGGTCTTCCTCGTCGCCGAGCGACTCGAGGAACGCCTTGCCCCCGCCGGCGGCGAGGATCTTATCCAGCCATTCCGCGGCGCGTTTCTTGATTTCGGGGTAGAGGTCCTTGCCGTTGTCGGTGATGCTGAGCAGCCAGGCCATGTGGTTAATGCCCGCCACGTCCCACTGGAGGTTATCCGTTGCAATGCCCAGCCGGCTGAGCAGGCGCGTCGCGCAGATCTGGACGCTGTGGCAGAGCCCGACGATTTTGATATCGGTGGCTTTCTGGATGGCGCCGACGAGGGTGGCCTGGGGGTTGGTGTAGTTCAGCAGCAGCGCGTCGGGGCAGACGGCCTGCATGTCGCGGGCGAAGTCGAGCATGACCGGCACGGTGCGGAGCGTCCGGAAGATGCCCCCGATTCCGAGCGTATCGGCGATGGTCTGTCGCAGGCCATACTTCTTGGGGATTTCAAAGTCGCGGATCGTGCAGGGATCATACCGGCCGACCTGAATGGCATTGACGACGAAGTCGGCTCCGTCGAGGGCTGCTTTTTGCTCCTCGGGCCCGCAGTAGCTCTTGATAGTCGCCCGGCCTTCGTTGATGTTCTTGTTGAGCACATCGAGCATCCGCTGCGACTCATCGAGCCGCTCGGCGTCGATGTCGTACAGGGCAATGTCCGAGCCCTGGAGGCTTTCGGTGAGCATGCTGTCACCGAGGACGTTCTTGGCGAAGCACGAACTGCCAGCACCCATGAATGTGATTTTAGGCATGTGGTATTCCTTTAAATATGCGATTTGTGAACTGTTGAAAAATGGCAGCACTGAGGATATTGGAAACCACAAGCGGGTACAATGGCAAAAGGTGATATTTTCTGTACACTGTGTGATATGCTAGTGAGCGGTTGTGGGCTTCGGTGTTGCAATGGTTGCGAGGTGAGCATGGACCTGTGGCATGTACGATTCGAGACGATTCGTCCGCTGGTGTCGCTGCCGCGTGCTTCGGCGGTCTGTCGCGAGCGGCAGGACTCGGCGGACTATCATCACGAGGGGCGGTTTCGCTCGGCCGAGCGGCAGTGCCTCTTCAAGTACACGCTCTCGGGCCGTGGGGTGTTCCGCGATGCGGCCGGCGAGCACGCCCTCCCGGCTGGGACGGGCTTTGTCTGCAAGGTGGCCGACCCGGCGACGGCCTACTACTATCCGCCCGAGGCGACCGAGCCGTGGGAGTTCGTCTACCTGACGTTCCAGGGCCCGGCGTCCCACACGCTCGTCGAGGAACTGCTCGACCGCTACGGGCCGATCTACCCGCTGCCGCCTGCCGTGCCGCCGGTGGCCCTGCTGCTGGACTACGCCCGCCACGACGGCCAGACGCTGACACGCTCGGCCGATGAGACGGCGCGGATCGTGCTGGACCTCCTGGCCGGGCTGCTCCAGGCCAAGGCCCCCTCATCCGATGAGGCAACCGGCACGCTCTCAGCCCGGGCCCGGCGAGTCGCGCGGGATCACCTCGGCAAGCCCTTCAGCGTCAACCAGTGGGCCGATCTGCTCGGCGTGACGCGCGAGCACCTGACGCGCAGCTTCATCCGGCAGACCGGCCAGACGCCCAGCCGATACCTCCGCGGCGAGAAGATGCACCAGGCCTGCCGCCTGCTCAAGCAGACCGCCCAGCCGATTGGCGAGGTGGCCCGGGCGGTCGGCTATGACGACCCGGCCAGCTTTGCCCGCGCATTCAAACGGGAGATGCGCATGAGTCCGGGCCAGTTCCGCAGGGTGGGTTCCGTACCGCTGCGCTAGCCGGCCGCGCGAGTGAGCATGCGGGCGAGCCGCTCGACGGCCAACCCCACGACGTTGGAAAAACTGCCCTCGATGCGCTCGACGTAGCGGTCGGCCGTTTCCTGGATGGCGTAGGCACCGGCCTTGCCCTGCCACTCGCCGGTGGCGATGTATTGTTCGATGTCGGCCGGGCTCATCGGCCTCATGAAGACGCGCGTCGTGTCGCTCTCGATCAGTCGCCGCCCGGGCAGCAGCAGGGCCATGCCCGTGACCACCTCGTGCGGCGCGTGCGACAGCGCGCGGAGCATGGCGCGGGCGTCGTCGGCGTCGGTCGGCTTGCCGAAGATCCGCCCGCCCTGGGCGACGACCGTATCGGCCCCGAGGATCCATCGGCCGGGGTGCCGCTCGGCGACGCTGCGGGCTTTGAAGTTCGCCAGCCCGGCCGCGTAGGCCCGCGCGGAGATGTTGGCCGGGTGGTCGGCCGGCTCGTCCAGCGGCGGAGGAATCACCTCGAAGGCCGCGCCCATCTCGGCCAGCAGGTCTCGCCGGCGCGGCGAGCCGGAGGCAAGAATCAAACGCGGCAGATTGTCCGGCAGGGCGGTCACGAAAGGTCCTTTCAGCCGGCGGGGGATGCGCTGGGCCGGCGGTGCTGGTCTCGATTGTACGGGAAAAATGCTTTTCGCCCATAGGTGATTTATGGCGGGCTATAATGGCTTGGTTGCAGCGGGATCGACCGGCCGGGAAGGGTTGATCGGCCCGGCGGGGGGCAGCGAAATGAGATACCAAGAACCGATTGAAACAAGAAAGATAATGCAATATGGACCCAGGTTGGATTTTTTTCGAACCCCGGGGCTGTAAGCAGCGTTTAATAGGGTGATGAAAAAAGTTGAGTGATTTGATGCGGATCCGGTGAACACAAAATGGCGCTTTGTGGTATACTGGGCTAACAAATCAAACGTCGCCGATTTGAGAGGTGCTGCCATGAACGAGGCAATTATCCGAGAAAAGTTGATGGAACTGACCGAGGCCCTCCAGGCCGATTCCAAGAACGATACCGATGGGATGGGCGAGTATGTTTCGCAGTCCCAGCCACAGACCGATGCGGTAATCGATCACCTTCGCCTCCAGATCAAATACCTCCTGTTTGATCTGGAAGCCTCGCATCGCGAAAACCGTTACCTCAGGCAGATGCTGGAAATCCGGCCGCCTCGAGCCGGTGACGGCGACAGCGAGTAAAACCGAATATCCTGTTTGGTTGGGGCGGCGTTCACTGTCGAACG
>CAZCDM010000096.1:0-9332 GCA_964497475.1 uncultured Planctomycetaceae bacterium | reverse complement strand
AGGCCCTCTACGACCTGCTCCATTGATTGGGTGTCCCAATGTTGAAGTCAGGTCAAGGTGCCCTCAAGTGATTCAGCGTAAGCTCAAATCACCACCACCCCAAAGCCCACGGATTGCATCCGTGGGCTTTTTTCATACGCACATAGACCCTGCATACCCCTCATGTTTTTCTCACCCCCTCCGCGCGATCAGCGTTTCCGCTCGAAGAGATTCCCCGGCCGCTGGACCACCGCCCGCTTAAGCACGAGCATCGTCATCGCCGAGGTCACCTCGCCCACAGCCAGGCCCGTCCGTCCGGCCAGGTCGTCCACGCTCAAGGCCCCATCGCCGAGAGCATCCCAAAGCGTCTGCTCGGCCGCGGTCAGGTTGCCCGGCTCGGCCGGTGCGGGCGGCGCATCGGGGATGGACACCGCCTGGCCCACCTCGCCCAGCACGTGTAGCACGTCGTCGACGTCGGCCGCCAATGCAGCCCCGTCGCGCAGGAGTTGATGCGTACCGGCCGAGAGCGGCGAGTCCACCCGCCCCGGAACGGCCAGCACCTCCCTGCCCTGCTCGGCCGCCTCGCGAGCGGTAATCAATGCGCCGCTCGGCAGGGCCGCCTCGACCACCAGCGTGGCCAGGCTCAGCCCGGAGATGATCCGGTTCCGCATCGGAAAGTTCCCCGCCAGCACGGCCGTCCGCATCGACAGCTCGCTGATCAGTGCGCCGCGATCTTCGGCGGCGATGGCATCGAACAGGTCACGGTTTTCCGGCGGGTAGGTACTCGCCAGCCCGCAGCCCATCACCGCGATGGTTCGCCCCCCGGCGGCGAGGCAGCCGCGATGGGCGGCCGTGTCGATCCCCCGCGCCCCGCCGGAGACCACCGACACGCCGGCCCGGCCCAGGGCGGCACCGAACCGCTCAGCCTGCTCGGCCCCGTAATGCGTGCACCGCCGGCTGCCGACAATCCCCACCGCCACCGCATCGGCCGGCTCGAGTCGCCCGCGCACATACAGCACCGCCGGCGGATTGGCAATGCTCGCCAGGGCACGCGGGTACGCCTCGTCGTCGATGCACAAAATCCTTGCGCCATGCGATTCGGCCAGGGCAAGTTCCTCGTCGATCATCTCGTCAGTCACAGCCGCCAGAGCTTGAGCGGTTTTCGGGCCGATGCCTTTCACCGACCGCCACGCCCCCGCCGAGGCCTCCCCCGCCGCGGCAATGCTGCCAAACGCCTCCCGCAGCCGAAGCAGCGTTTTCGGCCCCACGCCGTCGGCCAGGGTCAGTCGAAGATAACTGCGGATCGTCTCGTTACTCATCACGACCGCATTATGCCCGCCCCATCGCCCCCTGCCAAGAGCACAACTGAAAACCAACCCGCCAAGCCGCATCGTTCAACCCCACGCCATGGGCGAAGTAGTCATTGTAATCTTCCCAGCCGGGGGCGGCTGGGCCACACGCAACATTCCCAGCCGGGGGCGGCTGGGCCACACGCAACATTCCCAGCCGGGGGCGGCTGGGCCACACGCAACATTCCCAGCCGGGGCGGCTGGGCCACACGCAATATTCCCAGCCGGGGGCGGCTGGGCCACACTGCCAAGCCCTAGCCCCACACGCCGTGGACTGACTCGCCGCAGGCCGGGCACGTGCCGTCACGCAGCGTGTTGCTGCGCAGGGCAAAACCCCGCCGGTCGATCACGACCCCGTCGCAGGCCGGACAGTGCGTGGACTCATCAGCCAGGCCCGCCACGTTGCCGCAATACACGTACTTCAGCCCGGCCCGCTTGCCGATGCGTGCCGCCGCTTCGAGCGTAGCCAGCGGCGTGGCCTGGCCGTCGGGCATGTTGTAGTCCGCATGGAAGCGGCTGATGTGCCACGGCACGGCCGGGTGCAGTTCGCCGGCGATGAACTCGGCGATCTTGCCCAGCTCCTCGGCCGAGTCGTTCATACCCGGCACGACCAGCGTCGTGACCTCGACCCACACGCCGGCGGCGACCAGGGCGCGAAGGCAGTCCAGCACCGGCCCCAGCCGCCCGCCGCACACCTCGCGGTAGGTCGCATCGTCGAAGGCTTTGAGGTCCACGTTGATCGCGTCTAGAAACGGGGCGATGGTCTCGACGGCCTCGGGCGTCATGTACCCGTTGGAGACAAAGCAGTTCCGCACACCCCGCGGCCGGGCCAGCCGGGCCGTCTCGTAGGCCAGCTCGAAAAAGACCGTCGGCTCGGTGTACGTGTAGCTGATCGAAACGCAGTCCTGTTGCTCGGCCAGGCTCACCAGTTGCTCCGGCGGAATGGGTCGGCCCGACCGCTGCCCACCGGCCGAGCGAGGCAGCTGCGAGATCTGCCAGTTCTGACAGAAGTCGCAAGAAAAATTGCAGCCCGGCGTGGCGATGGAGAGGCTCTTCGTGCCGGGCAGAAAATGGAAGAGCGGCTTTTTTTCGATCGGGTCGGGGTTGCAGGCGATGATGTTGCGAAAGGTAAACGTCCGCAGTTCGCCGTCGAGGTTCTGTCGCACACGACAGCGGCCGAACTGCCCCGGAGCCAGCGTGCAGCGGTGGGCGCAGAGGTCGCACTGCACGAGCCCGCCCTCGGCGGGTTCCCAGAGCATGGCGGTATGGCCGTTCGGCATGGCAGCTCCTTTCATTTCCATTGTAGAGTCACCGCCCAGCCGACGCACCAGCAGAGCCCGGCCAGCAGGGCCAGCGCCGGCCAGGCCTCCCAGGCCGTCTCCACCGGGGCCGGGGCCGGCAGTTGAATCGATGCGATGGACTCGCCCGGCGGTACGGCAGGCTCGGCCGATCGGATACCCAGCGGCGGGTTCACCGCATGCCAATCCCCCTGCCGGTCGACGTACATGCCCGGCCAGGCCAGCGGACCCGCGGCCGGCACCTGCGTAGCGTGCGGCCAGGTGTTTTTCCGCGTCCAGTCGCGCCAGCCAACCGCCTCGGCCGGGGTGGTCCACTCGTAGCGGGCGGGCCGAGCGGTTGCAGGGCTCAGCCAGCGAACCGCATTGCCCAGCAGCACCACCCAGGCCGGGGCGTCCTGGATGTTCGTATTCTCGGCCGAGAGAGCGAAGTTCAGCGCAACCTGCCTCGGCTGGCGATCCGCCGCCGACCGCCAGATCACCGCCCGGCCGGATTGGCCGATCACCATCACCCCGCCGGCGCGGTTGCCTGGCGCCCAGGGCCTGGCCCGACGGACCGCCATCGTCCCGGCCGCTGTGCCCTCCAGCAGCGGGTCGTCGCCGGCCAGGCTCGCATCGCCCAGCGAAATATTTTTAACCTGCGAGCCCGCCCGCCAGCCAGTCGCAGCCTTTGGCGGGTCGATCAGCAGGCACGGCAGATCGCCCGACGGCCCGGCCCCGCAGCAGATTTCCATATCCGCATCGCCCGGTTCGTCGACCACCACCACGGCCTGCTCGGCAGCGAGATACCGCACGAGGACGGCCGACGGCTCGCCGCGCGTCACGACGCGGATCGGCCGGGCCGGCCGCTCGACCATCGCACAGGCGAACGACTGCGGGTGCTTACCCGGCGAGCCGGAAAAGCTCAGCACCGCCTGCCGCGGGAAGTGGCCCGTCGCGGCTGCGACCTGCCCCGGCGGCAGAAGATTGGGCGGCTCGGCCCGCAGCACCGGAAAAACAAAGGGCTGGTGATTGAACGTAGCATCGACAGGCTCTGCCGGGCCCGCCTGCCGAGATGTCATCGCAACGAAGGCGCTGACGGGCAAGGGCCGATCGGTGTTGTTCCGCACAGCTAGGTAGGCCGCGACGGTCTGCTCGTCGAGAATCTCAGCCCCGAACTGCTGGACCGTCAGCAGCGGGACGCGGGTCGGCAGCGAAACCACCGCCCGCCCGGGCCCGGCAGGAATCGTCACCGTCGCCGGGGCAAGCGTGACGACAAGCTGCGCCCGGCCGGGTTGAGCGGGCGGCAGGGTCAGCTCTCGGGCCAGGGCAGGCAGCGGCGCAATCTGTCGGACTACTTGCCGCGCCTCGTCGCGCTTAGCCCAGGGCTGGGCCCCGCCAAGCAGCTCCGGCAGGACGAGCTGCACCCGATCGGCCGAGCCGAGCCGGTCCAGTACGGCCAGCGCCGCCGGCTGAAGCGTGAAAGGATACCCGCCATAGCCACCGGTCTCGATGGCTGGCAGCAGTTCGAGGCGGACCCAGCGGGCCGAGGCGTGTCGCACCCCCGCCGGCCGGGCCAGGGCCAGCGCCCCCGCCACCGCGCCGATGAGCAACAACACCCAGGCCAGCCGCAGCCGGGCCGTCCGCCTTCGCGCCGCACCGCCCGAAGCCTCCAGCGCAGCAAGCCACCACTGCAGCGTAGGAACAATCACCTCCGCCCGGCCGGGCCGAAGCAACGAGAGAATCGCCACCGCCACCACTGGCAGCACCGCCAGCAGGAGCCATGGGTTCAGAAAGGTCATACCGGCCGTCCTTGCAAAGGTCACAACTGGTTCATGTCCCGCTCGTAGTGAATCTTCTGCAGCAGCAGGTAGCGACGCCCTTGGTAGAAGGTGACCTCGCCGGTGATGCGAAACTTCGCGTGCCGCTTGCCGGGGCGATATTTCATGCGGAGTGCGTTGAGGAGTTTCTGGCTCGGCAGCAGCCGCAGCGGCGGGTCGCGCAGCGTGTTATCGCCAATGAAGCGGGCTTCGAACCACTGCGTGTCGGCGTCGTAGACGATGCGGACGACGCGGTCGACCACGGCCGTCCGCTCGCCCGGCTCGGGCAGGAACCCCGCCGGCGCGACCGAGTCGACATTTTCATCGCGGCTGCGTGTCGGCGTGGGAGCGACGGTGACGGCCCGGCCTCGCTGGTCTTCCATCATCTCGGCCATCAGCATCTCGGTCGCATCGCCGCGCAGCTCGCTGGGGTCGATCACGGGTTGCGTATCCGGGGTGGCTGGCTGCGTATCGGTCGGCTCGGCGGAAGCGACGGCCGGGGCCGGCTGGTCCGGCTCGATCGCGAGAACCTCCACGCGGCGCAGCAGCAGGTAGGCGTTTTTGGCGTCGGTCGTGTTCAGCCCCGACAGGCGGAAGACGCGGTCCGGCTCGTCGCGTGCGATGTTCACGCAGCTGGTCAGCAGGCGGCACGGCAGCAGCCGGCGGTCCAGCTCCCGCTGCTTGCCCGGCTCGGGCAGGAACTCGGCGATCCACCACTTGCTGGCCCGGTCAAATCGCAGCCGGGCCTTGCGACCCAGCAGGTGTCGGCCGTCGTCCGGCAGCGGGCGACGCGCGGGGCTCGGACCTGACTGGCCGCCGGTGATCGGCGGAATCACGGGCACTTCGGCATCTTCGTTCTGGCGGAAGCGAACCGGCCGACGGGGGCGGCGAATCGGCTCGGCCTTGGGAAACTCGAAATCATCCTGCCCGCCTGCGGTGAGCGCTTCGGGCTGGGTCGGCTGGGTTGCCGTGCGGGGCGGCCGGGCAGCGGCCGGGCGGCTTGCGGGCTGCGAGGCCGGCACTGGCGGGGCCGGCTGCGTGGCGGCTGCGGGGGCAGTTGGCTTCACAGCGGCCGGCGGCGCCGGCTCGATATGCGTAGAGAGCGGCGCATTGCGCGGCGCGGGGGGCTGGGCCGGCTGCGTGGCCGGTTGGGTCGCGGGCGAATCGGTCTGGAAGTCTTCCAGACGCACCGGGCCGGAGGGATCCTGAGCACCGGCCGGGGCAGCGGCCAGCGTCAGCCCCACCGCCAATGCGAACATGATACAGGTTCGGAACATTCCACCTATTGTATCGGCCAGATCGCCCCCGCTGCAAGCGAACTACCGCTGCGGAAACCAGCGGGCCAGCTCGTCGGGCGACTCGGCCAGATGCACCGCCGCCTCGCAGCCGGGCCTGGCCGAAGCCATCAGCTCCACCATCGGCCGCCAGAATGCCCCCATCAACACGATCGGCCGAGGCTCGGTGAGCTTCTTGCACGCCATCTCCCAAACCGTCGCGACCTCCACCAGCGTGCCCGTCGCCCCGGGCAGCACGACGTAGCCCGCCCCGGCCAGGGCGATCAGCCTCTCCAGCCGCTCGCGATAACTCGCCGTGCCAATCTCCTCGGCGAGGAATGCATTGGGCTTGCTCGACCAGATCGAGCAGGTCACGCCGATGGCGCGCCCGCCGGCCTGGCTGGCGCCGCGGGCCGATGCTTCCATCGTCCCGCCGTAGCCGCCGTTGGCCACCGCATAACCCAGCCCGGCCAGAACGGCCCCGACCGCCTGGGCCTGAGCGTACTCGGCATCGCCCGGCTGCGGATCGCCCGAACCGAACACGCTGACAAGCGGTTCGTCACTCATGTGCATTTGAACAATCCCCGTGGCGTGGTTTGACGTCGAAACGAGCCGCAAAACCCGCACTTACCGCCCTGCTTTTTCGAGTTCTTCGCGGCTGATCGATTCGTCCCAACGAGTCCAACTGATCTGTTCCTGATCGTCAACCTGCATATCGAGCAGGTCAGCCAGAATCTGCCTGGCCTTGGAGACCCTGCTGGAACCAAGTCGATCCAGCAGGACGAGATAATAGATCGCTTTCATGCGATCCTCGTCGGGCCCGGTATCGGCCATGCGCTTCCATGTGTCCAGAAGGACGTTCCGGCCCTGCTGGCGGATTGCACGAGCCTGATCGGCTTGTTGCAGAACGGTCGAATAGAGTTCGGACAGTTCGATATAGGCTTCGATGTGGGCTGGATCGATGTCAATCGCCTGGCGGTAGGCTTCTTCGGCGTCGCGGAGGGAATAATCGCCCCGCTCACTGACCTGAATCAGGTCCCCTTTGAGAACCAGCAGATCGGGCCAGGCATCGGTGATCTCACAAAGGGCTTCGACCTGTTTCAATGCCTGATCGCATTGCCCATCGGCGGCGAGGGCTTTGGCCTGCTTGAATTGTTCCTGCAATTGGCTCATGGTCGATGTTCCCTGAGTTTGTTCCGCAGCCGGTCGGCCTGCCGGATTAATTTTACCATCTTCGCTGCTTTATCGGAAGAGGTTCCGTGGCGAGCCAGTTCTTCTAATTCCGCAACGGTCTTGTCACCAAGCTCCGACGCGTAGGAAGGCGAACGCTTAAGACGTCCGGAAATCAGGTCATCGGCTCTGGCCTGCTTATCCATTTCTTCCTTCAGGCATTGTTGCGGGTGTAGTTCAGCAGGCCGCCGGCGGCGAGGATGGTCCGCTGCCGTGGGGCGAGGTTGACGTTGCAGACGAACTCGCTGCCCTTGGTGACGTTGCGGACGGTGACGGTCTGGCCGGAGGCGATGGCTTCGTCGAGCCCGTCGATCTGCAATTCGTCCTCGGCCTCGATGGCGTCGCAGGAATCGGCCTCGACGAACGTCAGCGGCAGGATGCCGAAGTTCACGAGGTTCGCCTGGTGAATGCGTTCGATGGCCCGGGCGATGACGACCTTCACGCCGAGGTACATCGGGCAGAGTGCGGCGTGCTCTCGGCTGGAGCCCTGGCCGTAACTGTCGCCGGCGATAATCGCCGAGGCCACGCCCTGGCTCTTCAGGGCCAGGCAGCGGTCGGCGAAGCTGGGCAGGCCGTCCTCGCTGTAGCAGTCGAAGACGTACTTGGCGTACTCGGGGACGTTGCTGCGATACTTCAGCAGCGACCCGGCGGGCATGATGTGGTCGGTGGTGATTTTATCGCCGACCTTGATGGCCACGCGGGCGGTGAGCGTATCGCCGATGGGCTCGCCGGCCGGGGGCTTGACGATGGTGCTGCCGCGGATGATTTCGATGTCGGCCGCTTCGGCCGGCTCGGCCGGGGCCTGGAGCATGGAATCGTCGTGCTTGAACTCGGCGGGCATGTCGATGGCCGGCGGCTGGAGGTTCCACGGCTCGGAGGCGAGCTTGCGCGGGTCGGTGACCTCGCCGGTCAGGGCGGCTGCGATGGCGGTCTCCGGCGAGACGAGGAAGACGCGATCGTTCTTCGTGCCGGTCCGCCCGGCGAAGTTGCGGTTGAAGGTCCGCAGGCTCAGCGTGCCCTCGGCGGGGCTGAACCCCTGGCCGATGCAGGGCCCACAGGCCGACTCGATCAGCCGGGCGCCCGAGGCGATCATCTCGGCCAGGGCGCCGTTCTCGGCGATCATCGTCAGCACCTGTCGGCTGCCGGGTGCAATGCCCAGCTCCACCCGCGGATGGACGGCCCGGCCGCGAAGCACCTCGGCGACGGTCATGAGATCCTGATAGCTGCTGTTGGTGCAGCTGCCGATGACCACCTGGGCAACGGGCTCGCCGGCGGCCGAGGCGATGGTGCGGATGTTTTCGGGGCTGGGCGACTCGGCCGCGAGGGGCTCGAGCGCATCAAGGTCGATGCGCACATGGCCAAAGGTGACCTCGACCGTGCCGTCGCCGGCCGGCGAAGCAACGCTCACGTCGGTGCAGTACTGCTTGATGTTCTCGATGGTGGCTGCGTCGCGTTCGACGTGAAGAGTCTTGGTGATCGGCCCGAAGGTCGCGTCGGCGTCGGCGGTGAGTTCCTGCCAGGCCTCGCCGCGTCCCTGGGCCTGCAGGAACGCGCGGGTCTGCTCGTCGGAGGGGAACACGCTGCTGGTCACGCCCAGCTCGGCGCCCATGTTGGTGCAGGTGGCCCGGGCGGGTGCTGCCAGCGAGGCCACGCCATCGCCAAAATACTCGACCATGCAGCCGACATTGCCACGCGTCGTCAACACGCTGAGCAATCGCAGGATGATGTCCTTAGCCACCACCCAGGGCTGCAGCCGGCCGGTCAGTTCCACGCCGATGACGCGCGGGCAGGTGGTGTAGAACGGTCCGCCGCCCATGGCCACGGCCACGTCCAGCCCGCCGGCGCCGATGGCGACCATCCCCATGCCGCCGCCGGTGGGCGTGTGGCTGTCGGAACCGAGCAGCGTCTTGCCCGGCGCGGCGAACCGCTCGAAGTGGACCTGGTGACAAATGCCATTGCCCGGCCGGCTGTGCCACGCCCCTACCTTCCGCGATATGCTCTGGAGGTAGAGGTGATCGTTGTGGTTCTCCGGGCCGAACTGGGCCATGTTGTGATCGACGTAGCTCACCGAGGCCTCGGTAGCCACGCGGTCGATGCCCATGGCCTCGAGCAGCAGGAACGCCGTCGTGCCCGTGGCGTCCTGGGTGAGGGTCTGGTCGATCCGCAGGCCGATCTCCTGGCCCGGGGTGAGTTGGCCGTCGACGAGGTGGGCGGCGAGGATTTTTTTCACGACAGTCTGTGACATGGCAGGGTTCCTTGTTGGGGGTTTCGAGGGGGCACTATAGCAGAGCGGTTCGCCAGGTAAAACCCCGAACCTTGTCCATGGTTTGGTCGTCGCCTACAAAGAATGTAAAGGAGCCTGTTGCACAATAATTCTGGAACCCAACCGTTGGATTCCGATTTAGC
>CAZCDM010000095.1:0-9409 GCA_964497475.1 uncultured Planctomycetaceae bacterium | reverse complement strand
AGCCCTGTTTGCCCGGATTGGCGAGTTTTGTGCAGCCGGATAGTTGAATCACACCGCCGAAGAATACGCCCCAAAGCCCGCCAGAACCGCCCCAGAAATGCACCGCGGCGAAAATGCGAATCGACATGCAGCCTCCCAGCCATGCCGACCCGCTTGCCTATTGCGCCCAATGCCCCCATCCATCAAAATTCAATCCATTATGGGATGGGGGTGTTCTTGTTTCTTGTTTCTTGTCTCTTGTTTCTTGCCGTTTACGTTCCCCGCCAGGCATCGGACGTTGTACGTTGCCCCACGATGTCATACAATTTGCCTAGCCGGCAAACCGATAGATAGATCATCACCCCGTAAGGACGTTTCGTGCGACTCGACCAATCCCAACAACTTCGCATGGGCCAGGAGATGCGGATGTCTCCGCGCATCATCCAGGCCATGGAGATTCTCCAGCTGCCGGCCCTGGCGCTGCTGGAACGGATCGACGCCGAACTGGTCTCCAACCCCGTTCTCGAAGTGCAGGAGAACGCGGGCGACGAGCCGGCCGAGCCGGCTGAGAGCTACGCCGACGACCGCGGCGAGCGGACGATGGTGGTCGACGAGCGGGGCAATAACGCCGAGGACTTCAGCCGACTCGACGAGATGACCAACGAGTACGGCAGCGAGTGGATCGACGAATCGCCGCCGGCGCCGAGCGCGTCGAGCTACGACGGCGAGCCGGACCGCAAGCTCGAAGCCATGGCCAACACCGCCGCCCCGGACGAGACGCTCAACGAATATCTCCACGAGCAGTGGCGGTTCATCGAAGCCGAGCCGCCCGTCAAGGCCGCCGGCACGGTACTCATCGACTACGTCGACGCCGACGGCTACCTCCGCACGCCGATCTCGCAGGTGATGCTCGAGACGATGGGCGAGGCCGACGACCTCGGCCAACCGGCCGGCGGCGATCTGCCGGAGGAGGTTCCCCCGGCCCGGCTGGATGAGCAGACCTTCAAGCAGGCGCTGTCGCTGATCCAGACGCTCGACCCGGCCGGCGTGGGCGCAGCCGACCTCGGCCAGTGTCTCCTGCTCCAGCTCGACCGCGAAAATGCTGCCGGCCCGGTTGTCGAAACCGCACGCAAACTCGCCGCCGACTTTCTGCGCGACATCGAGATGAACCGCCTGCCGCAAATCGCCCGCAAGCTGCATCTCTCGATCGACGAGGTCAAGGCCGGCATTGACGTGCTCAGCCACCTCAACCCCAGGCCCGGCCTGCTGATCGGCCAGTCGGCCGCCCCGGCCGTCACGCCCGACGTCATCGTCGAGATCGACGACGACGGGCACCTCGTCGTGCAGATGGCCGATGAGTACATCCCCGGACTGACCATCAACGAGCAGTACCAGCGGCAGGCCCGCAGCAAAAATGCCGACGCGGCCACCAAGCAGTTCCTTCGGCGGAACATCCGCTCGGCCGAGTGGCTCATCGAGGCCATCCAGCAGCGCCGGAACACCATCCGCCGCGTGACCGAGGAGGTCTTCCAGGTCCAGCGGGACTTCCTCGACCAGGGCGCCGAAGCGCTCAAGCCCCTGCCGATGGCTGACATCGCCGCGAAGGTCGACGTCCACGTGGCCACCGTCAGCCGGGCCGTGGCCGACAAATACGTCCAGACGCCGCGGGGCATCGTGCCGCTGCGGATGTTTTTTTCCGGCGGGACGAAAACCGCCGCCGGCGAGGACATGAGCTGGGACGCCGTGAAGGTCAAGCTCCAGGAGATCGTCGACAACGAGGACAAATCCAAGCCCCTCTCCGACGACGCCCTGGCCGAGGAACTCAACAAGGCCGGCATCGACATCGCCCGCCGCACCGTCGCGAAATATCGCGGGCTGATGGACATTCCCCCCGCCCGCAAACGCAAAGCGTATTGAGCCACTCCGGCCGGCTGGCGATAATGGGCGGATGACTTCCACGACCTGGCATGGCCCGGCTGAACCCGCCCGTATTCGCGCTGCGGACGTCCTCCTCGTTCTGGCGATTACTGCCGCCGCGATCCTGCTGCGCGCCTCGGCCCCGGTCAACACGCCCCGCTACGCACAGTTCCTTCAGATCCGCGCCAGCGTCGACCACTTCAACGGCGGCAGCTACATTCTGCCGAAGATCTTTGCCGAGGGCGCGCCCGCCCGCAAGCCGCAACTCTACGCCTGGATGCTGACGGGCCTGGCCCGGCTGAGCGGCGCGTGGAACGACTTCGTCTTCCGCCTGCCATCGGTACTGGCCGCGGCGGGTCTGGCGGTGCTGACCTACCTGCTGGGGCTGCGGTGGTTCAGCCGATCGGCCGCCCTGCTGGCCGTGGGCTACTGGCTCAGCTGCCTGCAGATGAACAAGCTGATCTACCTGGCCACGACGGATATGCTGCTGGCGTTCTGGATCGGCTTTTGCATTTTCTGCGCGGACCGGCTGACGTTTCACCCCGCCCGACCGGGCCGATGGGCCTGGGCGGTGGCGCTGTGGGTGGGCATGATCGCCGCAGCCATCACCAAGGGCTGGGGGCTGGTGAACCTGGCGGTGGTGGGCGGGCTGTTCGCACTGGCCGGGTGCTTTGCCGAGGGGTTTTCGCATGCCCCGCCGGCGGGGGAGGCAGGCGGGTTTTCGGCGAAGCTCAAGGCAGCGGCCCAGCTCGTGCTGGCTCGGGCGTGGCGGGTGATGCGGCAGGTGCATCTGGGCTGGGGGCTGCTTGCGATGGTGGGCGTGTCGATCCCGCTGTGGTGGGCGATGCTGCACGTCGGCGGCGACGCCTTCCGCGGGACGGTCTACCGCGAGGTCGTCCAGCGTATCACCGGCGAGGGCGAGTATGCCCCGCACAGCTGCAGCGTGCCGGCGGTGGTCTGGCTGTACTACAACACCCTGCCGGCGGCAATCGCAGCCGGGGCGGCGCTGCTGCTGGTGCATCCGAAACGATGGTTCGCGGCGGCTTCTTCGACGGCCCTGCCGCTGTGGTGGATTGCGGTGACGGTGCTGGCCTTTGCGATTCCCAGCGGGTTCCGACCGGACTATCTCCTGCCGTGCTATCCGGCGGTGGCCTTGCTGGCCGGGTGGGCGACGGTCGAGCTGGCCCGGCCCGAGCGGTATGCAGGGCGCGTCGGCAAGCACCTCCGGCGGATCGTCCAGGCGACGGGCTTCGCCCTGGCCGGGGCGATCATCGTGATTCCGCTGTGCTACTTCTTTGCCGGCTTGCTACCGGGCGAGCTGGGCGAGAAGCTGCCCGGCCCGGAGCGCATCGCCCCGGCGACGTGGATTGTTCTGGGCATCTTGCCGGTCGCCGGCCTGGCCGGGCTGATCGTCAATATCCTCGCGGTGCGTCGCAAGCGGTTGCTGGTCACCGGCTGGGTGATCGTACTCTGCTCACTGGGCGTGCTCTCGCTCTACAGCCATCTGTGGAGCCGCTCGGCCCGGACGGGCGACGGCGAGGTGATGCAGCAATTCGCCGCCAAGGTCGCCGCCGAGATCGGCGATGAGCCCTTCCTGACGCTGTCGTCGGAAAAAATGGGCACGGAGGTCTACCTGCGGCGGTTCGGCGTACCGGCGACCGGGTACGGCGCAAACCGAGCCAACCCCTTCGGCGCCCCGCAGGTCGATTGGCTGGTCATCACCGATCACGGGCTGCTGTCGGTCGGGGCGTATCGGCCGACCGACCAGGCGGGGCAGTACAAGGTCCGGCTGGACGGCGTCAAACACCGCTTCGAGATGGTGCCCGAATCGCTCGGGGAGGTCCGTGTGCGCAGCAGCCAGCCGATCGAGCTGGAAAATTATGGCACGATCTACCTCATCCGCCTCCGTCGGCCGATCGCACCACCGAGCGACTCGTTGATGACCGGCTACATTCCCGACCCGGTGCGTTAGCTGACGTCGAGTGGATCGGGAGGCAGTTCATCGCTCGCCGCAGGCCCGGCCGCGAAGCGAATCTTCCGGCGAGACCGGGCGCGGTAGTAGATCATCAGGTTGCGGATGTAGATGATCGAGCTGAGGCTGAAGGCCAGGATAAACACCAGCCGGCCAACGTGAATCGCGTACAGCAAGGTGATGAATCCGCCGATCAGCGACATGTACCAGAAGGCTACCGGCACGACGGTGCGCTGTTTGCGTTCCGAGGCGAGCCACTGGATGATGAACCGCCCGAAGAAGACCCCCTGGCCGAGCAGGCCCAGCAGCTCCCAGCCGGGGTGCTGGCCGGCCTGGACGAACGGCGTGGAGATAACCTTCCAGAGATAGTCGATGAGTTCCTGCGGCATGGCGTGCCCTTTCGGCTGTTGACGAGGGGCGATTATAGCGTCGCGCCGCCGCTTCTGCACCGTCCGAACGATTCAGGCCACTGCGCCATTGCCGCCACCACGCCAATCGGCTAGGATACCGACTTCCCTTGCCAAGGAGCATTACGATGGGCATGACACTGACGGAAAAGATCCTCGCTCGCCACGCCGACCAAAAGGCCGTCACCCCCGGCCAGAAGGTCTGGTGCAATATCGACGTGCTGATGACGCACGACGTCTGCGGGCCGGGGACGATTGGCATTTTCACCGAACAGTTCGGCCCCGACGCCGACGTCTTCGACCGCGACAACGTGGTCATCATTCCGGATCACTACATCTTCACCGCCGATCCCAAGGCTCACCGGAACATCCAGATCCTCCGGCAGTTCGCCAGGGACAAGGGCATTACGCACTACTACGACCCGGACTTCATGCCCGACGGCGAATTCGAAGGCTCGCCCGAGCCGTACACCGACCCGTGCAAGACGCGCTACGCCGGCGTCTGCCACGCCGTGCTGCCCGAGCAAGGCCACGTTCGCCCGGGCGAGTTGATGCTCGGCACTGACAGCCACACCTGCACGGCCGGTGCGTTCGGCATCTTTGCCTCGGGCGTGGGCAATACCGATGCCGCCTTCGCCATGGGCACGGGCAAGACCTGGCTGAGCGTGCCGGAGACGATGAAGTTCGTCTTCCACGGCGAGGTGCCCCCCTACCTGATGGCCAAGGATTTCATCCTGCAGATCATCGGCGATATCGGCTTTGCCGGGGCGACCTACCGGGCGATGGAATTCGCCGGCGAAGCCCTGATGAGCCTGAACATCGACGAACGCTGCACCCTGCCGAACATGGCCATCGAGGCCGGCGGCAAGAACGGCATTATCGCAGCCGACGAGCTGACGGCAGAGTACGTCCGCCAGCGGACCGATCGGCCCTTCGAGATGCTCACCAGCGACGACGACGCGACGTACGTCTTCCTGAAGGAGTACGACGCAGCCAAGCTCGAGCCGGTGGTGGCCTGCCCGCACTCGCCGGACAATCGCACCCCAGCCCGCGAGCTGGGCGACGTACCCATCGACCGCTGCTACATCGGCTCGTGCACCGGCGGACAGGTGACGGACCTGCTGGCCGCGGCGAAGGTACTGGCCGACAAGACCGTCAAGATCGAGACGTTCGTCGTGCCCGGCTCGACGGTGATCGACCACCAGATGGACGTCGTGAAGGTGGGCGAGAAGACCCTGCGCGAGGTGCTCACCGAGGCCGGCTGCAAGATCGGACCGGCCAGCTGCGCCGCCTGCCTGGGCGGCCCGCGGGACACCTTTGGCCGGGCCAACGAGCCGATCAACGTCATCTCAGCGACCAACCGCAACTTCCCCGGGCGGATGGGCCACAAAGAGGCGGGCGTCTTCCTGGCCAGCCCGCTGACCGTGGCCGCCACGGCCGCCTGCGGCAAAATCACCGACCCGCGCGAGGTAATCCGCTTCGACAAGCCGGTGGGCCTGGCCGAGAGCGAATAAATCAGACCGGCTGCGTTGTGACAGGCTGCGTCCTGGCCGGCTCGGTCGCGGGCCGGATCTGCGGCGAGGCGATGACGTAGGAGTTGATCTTCCACTGCCCGCCCGTGCGGGTGCAGTTGATCTTCAGCGTCCCTTGGCCGTTTTTCCACGTCACCTGGTACAGGCCCGAACCGTGCGTCGCGCCGCCCAACGCGCTGGCGGTGACGTCCAGAGGCTCGATGGAAACCACCTCACCGAAGCGTCGGCGGTAGGCGTCGGCCAGGGACAGCCAGTCTTCCTTCGCCAGGTCATTTTTGCCCATGGCCGAGAACGAAGAGGTATAAAACGCCCCCGGGGAATCCGATGCGGTCGCATCGAGCATGGCCCGGGCCAGTTCGTCCAGGCCATCCGTCGAGGCCACCGTAGCCGCCGTCTCTTCCTTGCAGGCCGGCAGAGTCGCAAACGCCGCCAGCACAATCATCCACGGGATTCGGCCATAGCGTAATGTCATCGAGCAACTCCTTCAAAGTCCGTGTTGAGCCGATTGTGGTTCTATCACAATTCCTCTGCCTGTTCAATCGGCCAGAATAACTGCCTTTTTTCACACCCATCCCATAATGGATTGAATTTTGATGGATGGGGGCATTTGACGCAATAGGCAAGCGGGTCGGCATGGCTGGGAGGCTGCATGTCGATTCGCATTTTCGCCGCGGTGCATTTCTGGGGCGGTTCTGGCGGGCTTTGGGGCGTATTCTTCGGTGGTGTGATTCAACTTTCCGGCTGCGTCAGTGCCGATCACTGGATTCGTGACATGCAGGTCGTGCCCGAGCCAACGACGATGGGATTGATTGGCGTGGGAGCAGTGGGCCTGCTGCTGCGGCGAAAGACACGCCGGGCCTGATTGAAAGAAACCCCTCGGTTATTCCCAGCGGCGATTTTCGGATCGCCGCTTTTTTTATGCGCACGGAAGACTACTGCCCGGCTCTCAGGCACTCTCCACGCATGCACTCGGGCACTGTCTACTCAGGCACTGCTGTTTCACTTTTCCAGCGGCACGTCGATGGGCACGAGCGGCTCGGCCGGCTGGGCCAGCAGGTCAATGGTCCGCCACTTGCCCGACTCGAACCGCCAGGCCAGCAGCACCCCGAGCACCGCCAGGAACACGCACCCGGCCAGCCAGGGCCCGAGGCTCTCCAACTGCGGGGCGAAGGTTATCAACGCCACCGCACTGCCGAGTTGGACCGTCCAGCTCAGGCCGATGGTGAGGATCATCGGCCAGAGCGTATCGCCCGCACCGCGCAGGGCGCTGGTGTAGGTGATCTGCATGGCGTCGAAGAGCTGGAACAGGGCGGCCACGAGCAGCAGCCGCTTACCGATGGCGACGATTTGCTGGAGTGTGGCGTGGGCCTGCTCCTGGCCGGCGGCCGGCTCGAAGCGGACGTAAAAGCTCAGCAGCTCCTCGGCGAAGAGGATGAATATGATCCCGCACAACCCCATCCAGATTATGGAGATCACCAGGGCCACATGCGCCCGCCGGCGGGCCAGGTCGTCGCGGCCGGCGCCGATGTATCGGCCGACCAGGGCGGTCGTAGCCACGCCCATGCCCGCTGCCGGCATGAACGACAGCGAGACGTACCGCAGCACGGCCGTGTTCGCGGCCAGGTGGACCGTGCCGAACATGCCCACCAGCCCGGCCGTCAGCATGCTCCAGCTGAAGACGTCGCTGGCGAACTGCACCCCGGCCGGCCAGCCGACGCGAAAAATCTGCCGTATCTGCCCGGCGTGCACATCCCGCCAGCGACGCGTGGCGTAGCGGGCGTTCATCGTCCGGGCCAGGAAGATCGCAAGCAGCACGACCATCATCGTAGCCGCCCCCAGCAGCGTGCCGATGGCTGCGCCTTCCAGGCCCAGGGCCGGCAAGTGCCACTTGCCGAAGATCAGCGCGTAGTTGGCCACCACGTTCACGCCATTGCCCGCAAACGATGCGGCCAGCACGACCAGAGGCCGATCGATCGCGAAAAACACCTGGTCCAGCACCCGGCCGATCAGCATCAGCCCCATGCCCGCCAGCATGTACCGGAAGTAGAGCAGCTCGTACTGGTAGACCAGCGGCTCGTGCCCGAACAGGCCAAAGGCCCACCCGGCAGGGATATGCAGCAGTTGAACCAGCAGCGTATAGATCACCGCCAAGGCAATGCCCGCCCGGGCATACGGGCCGCAACGGTCCAGCCGACCGGCTCCGAGGTTCTGGCTGACGTAGGTGTTGACCAGCCCCAGCAGACCCAGGGCGAAACCCACCGGGATGAACGAACAGATCCCACCGACGAACTGAGCCGCCAAAGCCTCGGGGCCCACGCGGGCAACCATCATGCCGTCGACAAACATCATCACCGTGCCGTTGAGCATGCTCAGCCCCGCCGGCCAGGACAGGCGCAGCACCTCGCCCAGCCCCCACCAGCGGCAGGGGTCGTCAAGGCGCAGCTCGGGCTGGACGGACGGTTGAGTCATGGCAGTCGAACCGGGCAATATACCTCGGAGGCCGGGCAAAAACCAAGCGTGGTATTTCGGATTTTTGATTGCGGATTTCGGATTACGAATGCAGGCTCGGCATCATGCGCGTGAGATCGACTACCCATTGCCGACTGCCTGCAGTACTCGCATCTTGAAATCAACTTGCCATCCCAGCCGCGGGGTTCTAGGATGATCGGCCCCCATGGCGAGCGATCCCCAGACATACCGGCTGTCGACGATTCCCTGCGAGGGCTTTACGCTGATGGGCTACAGCGTGGCCGGCGAGGAGTCGGTCATTCTCGCCCCGGAGTTGGACGTGTGCTTCGACATCGGCAAGTGCCCGCGCGAGGCCCTGACGGTGAACCACGTGCTGCTGTCGCACACGCACGCCGATCACAGTGCGGGGCTGGTGTACTATTTCGCCCAGCGGGATTTCCAGGGCATCGAGGGCGGGCGGGTGTATCTCGCTGCCAGCCAGGCCGAGCGGGCCCGGGCGCTGCTGCGGGCGTGGGGCAAGTTCGAGGGCCATGTCCCGCCGCATGAGATCGTCGGCGTCGAGGCCGGCGAGGATATTCCGCTGCGACGCGACCTGATCGCCCGGCCCTTTGCGACGAATCACTCCGCCGGCTCGCTGGGTTATTCCGTCATCGAGGTCCGCCACAAGCTCAAGCCCGAACTCCAGGACCTCACCGGCCCGGAGATCGTCGCCATCAAGCAGCAGGGCAAGGCGGTGACCAATCGCATCGACGTGCCGTTGGTGGCCTTCCTGGGCGATACGCCGGGCAAGAGCTACAGCGATCTGCCCTGCGTTCGCGAGGCCCGCGTGCTGCTGATCGAGTGCACGTTCTGGGAGGGCGACCACGTCAGCCGGGCACGGCACGGGCGACACGTTCACATCAACGACCTGGCGGCCATGCTCGACGGGCTCGCCAACGACCGCATCATCATCACGCACATCACGCGGCGGACGAACCTCGGCCAGGCCCGCCGCATGCTCAAAAAGGCCCTGCCGGCCGAGACGCTCGAAAAGGTCACCTTCCTGATGAGCCGTCGCCATACCACCGACGGACCGAACACCTAGTAGTCTGTCCCATCTAAAAGAATGGGTAGAGTCGCTTCAGTTTCACTCG
>CAZCDM010000094.1:0-9459 GCA_964497475.1 uncultured Planctomycetaceae bacterium | reverse complement strand
CCACCAATCGTCGTCACCAACAAAAATCAACGGACCGGTGAGAAATGCGGGCTACGCCCGTGGCGGCGGTTCGTGGGCGGGCTACTCGCGGTGGATGTGGATCATGGCTTTGATGACGCCGTCGGCGTAGCTCTCGACGAGGTCGAAGGCTGCCTGGGTGTCGTCAAAGTCGAACTCGTGCGTGACCATGAAGTCCACGTCCAAGCGGCCGCTCTCGACGAGGTCCATCGCCGGCTGGACGCAGTGAGCCTGCCGCCGGACGTTCTGGAACGTGAGCTCCTTGCGGCGCATCTTGTCGATCTCGAAGCCGATGCGATCCACCTCCGGGATGCCGGTCATCATCATCAGGCCGCCGGGCTTGAGCAGTTCGACGGCCTGGTCGCAGGCGTCCTGCTGGCCGCAGCACTCGAAGACGACGTCCACGCCTTCGGGCGAGCGGGCGAGGATGTCCGCGACGATGTCGGTGGTATCCGGGTTGCCGGTCCAGTCCGCGCCATGCTCGGCTGCGACGGCCAGGCGGGCGTCGATCTTGTCGGTGACGTAGACGGCGGCGGGCTCGGCCAGCCGGGCCGGCAGGAGCGTGCTCAGGCCGATCGGCCCCGAGCCGAGGATGGCAATGGTCTTGCCCGCCAGGTCGCCGGCCTGGTTGGCTGCGTAGAGTCCGATGCTCAGCGGCTCGACGAGGGCGGCGCGGTCGAGGGTGGTTGCCTCGCCGACGGGGAAGCAGCAGTGATCGGGCATGACGAGCTTTTCTTTGAGGCAGCCTTCGACCTGGCCCGGGCAGCCGAGGAATGTCAGCTTGCGGCAGGTGTTGATTCGACCGGCCTTGCACTGGTCGCAGGCGAAGCAGGGGTTGGCCGGCTCGACGGCGATGCGGTCGCCGGGCTTGATGTTCGTCACGGCCGGGCCGACGGCCTCGACAATGCCGCTGCACTCGTGGCCGACCACGAAGGGATGCTGCACGACCTGGCTGCCGATGCGCCCGGTGGTGTAGTAGTGCACGTCGCTGCCGCAGACGCCCACACTGCCGACACGCAGCAGCACGTCATTGTCGCAGGCGATCTGCGGCTCGGGGGCCTGTCGCATTTCCATCTCTCGTATGCCGGTCAGGGCATAGGTTTTCATGGCGGTCTCCAAAATGAATCGTCCAGAATCGTCTATGCAGCATCTTACCCAAATCGAATCGGCCAGACCAGATGGTGCGGAAAAAGGACGCGTTTGGGTTGACTATAAGAAATGCTAAAACTAATTATAAACAGATTGATTATTAGAATGTCTTTTAATGCAAGGTGATCCCTTGGTACAATGCTGTGGCGCGCCTGGCCGGGCGGTTGGCCCTGCCGGGTGCGTTGACCCCAGACCGCTAATGGGAAAAGGAATGTTGCGATGAAGCAAGACGACGCTCGGCGCAAGGGCTATCGGCCGCCGCAGGCGCAGGGGCTCTACGACCCCCGCCAGGAGCACGACGCCTGCGGTATCGGCGCGGTAGTGAACATCTCCGGCCAGAAGAGCCACACGATCATCGAGTACGGCCGGGGCGTAATCGAGAACCTGCACCACCGCGGTGCCGCCGGCAGCGATAATGTCACCGGCGACGGGGGGGGCATTCTCTTTCAGGTGCCCGATGCGTTTTTCCGGGCCGTGGCGCCCAACAGCAACGTCACGCTGCCGCAGGGGCTCTACGGGGTGGGCATGGTTTTCCTGCCGCAGGACCGCAGCCTGCGAACGCAGTGCGAAGAGTTCATCGCCGAGTCGATGAGCTACTACACGCTGCGCGTGCTCGGCTGGCGGGACGTGCCGGTCGAGCGGAACTGCCTTGGCGAGCTGGCCCTCCAGGCCGAGCCCGTCATCCGGCAGGTGTTCATCAGCGGCGGGGAGATGGACGAGGACACCCTCGAGCTGCAGCTGTATCGGGCGGCCAATCGCGCCACGCGCCTAGTCCGCCAGACGCTCGGCGGCGAGGGCGAGGACTTTTACATCTGCTCGATGAGCTGCCGCACCATTAACTACAAGGGCATGTTCATGGCCCATCAGCTGTTCCAGTACTACCCGGACCTCAGCGACGAGCGGATGGTCTCGGCCTTGTGTGTCGTCCACCAGCGGTACAGCACCAACACCTTCCCGAACTGGAAACTCGCCCAGCCGTTCCGCCTGATCGCCCACAACGGCGAGATCAACACCATCAGCGGCAATCGCAATCGCATGGTGGCCCGGCAGAGCCAGATGCAGTCCGAGCTGTTCGGCGAGGACATCGCCGACCTCTTCCCCGTCTGCCCGGAGGACGCCAGCGACTCGGCCCAGTTTAACGACGCCCTCGAGCTGCTCGTGCGCTCCGGGCGGTCGCTGCCGCACGCACTGATGATGATGATCCCCGAAGCCTTCGGGGCCAAGTACCACATCTCGACCGACAAGCGGGCCTTCTACGAGTACCACGCCTCGATCATGGAGCCGTGGGACGGCCCGGCGGGCATGGTTTTTACCGACGGCCGCGTCATCGGCGGCACGCTCGACCGCAACGGCCTGCGCCCGGCCCGCTACGTCGTCACCACCGACGGGCTGGTCGTCCTCGGCAGCGAGGTCGGCGTGATCGACTTCCCGCCCGAGCAGATCCAGCAGAAGGGGCGCCTCCAGCCGGGCAAGATGTTCCTGGTCGACACCGTCGAGGGGCGCATCGTCGGCGACAATGAAATCAAGGGCAAGATCGCCCGCCGCCAGCCCTACCGCCGCTGGCTGGACAAAAACCGCATCGAGCTGCGAGGCCTCTTCACCCCCTCCATGCCCACCGCCGAGCCGGGAGAAAAACTCGCCCAGACGCTGCGCATCTTCGGCTACACGCGTGAAGAGCTCAACATGATCCAGATCCCCATGGCCGTCAACGGCCAGGAGCCGCTCGGCTCGATGGGCACCGATACGCCGCTGGCGGTCCTCAGCGACCAGCCCAAGCCCCTGTTCACCTACTTCAAGCAGCTCTTCGCCCAGGTGACCAACCCGCCGATCGACCCGCTGCGCGAGGGGCTGGTCATGAGCCTGATGAGCTTTACCGGCAAACAGCGCAACCTGCTGAGCGAAACGCCCGAGCACTGCCGCCAGCTCAAGCTCCCCCACCCGATCCTCACCAACGAAGACATGGTCCGCCTGCGGGCCGCCCGGCGGGACGACTTCCGCGTGGCCACCGTGCCGATGCTCTTCGCCACGCAGGGCGACCCGCAGCGCAACCTGCGCCGGGCGCTGGATCAGCTCATCGAGGACGCCGCCGGCGCCATCCGCCAGGGCGCCAGCTTCATCGTGCTCTCCGATCGAGACTGCTCGGAGGTCACCGCGCCGATTCCGTCGCTGCTGGCCACGGCTGCAGTCCATCACGGGCTGCTCAAGCGGGGCCTGCGGGCCGAGGCGGGCCTCTGTGTCGAATCCGGCGAGCCGCGCGAGGTCATGCACTTCTGCCTGCTGACCGGCTATGGCGCCAACGCCGTCAACCCGTATCTGATGTTCGACGTGCTGGAAGACCTCCGCCGCCGCGGCAAGCTCAATGTCGAGATGACCGCCGGCGAGGTGATCGACAACGTCATCGCCGCGCTGAAGAAGGGCATGATGAAGATCCTCAGCAAGATGGGCATCTCCACGCTGCGGAGCTACATGTACGCCCAGCTCTTCGAGGCCGTCGGCCTGGACGAGTCGGTCATCGAGGAATACTTCTGCGGCACGCCCAGTCGCGTTGGCGGGGCCGACTTGCGGGCCATCGCCGAAGATGCCATCACCCGGCATCGCCTCGGCGTGGAAAAGCCCGACACCGATGTCGACCAGTTGTTGTTCGGCGGGGAGTATCACTTCCGCATCGACGGCGAGAAGCACATGTGGAACCCCGTGACGGTGACGAACCTCCAGCACGCCGTGCGGAACGAGGACGCCGACGCCTACCGCCGCTTCAGCCAAGCCGCCGACGACCAGACCCGCAAGATGTGCACGCTGCGTGGGCTGTTCGATTTCGCCGAGTCCCAGCCGATCCCGCTGGAGGAGGTCGAGCCCGTCGAGGCCATCGTCAAGCGGTTCTGCACCGGGGCGATCAGCCACGGCTCGATCAGCAAGGAAACCCACGAGTGTCTCGCCATCGCGATGAATCGCCTGGGCGGCATGAGTAACACCGGCGAGGGCGGCGAAGACCCCGCACGCTATACGCCCGAGCCCAACGGCGACAGCAAGAACTCCGCGATCAAGCAGGTTGCCTCCGGGCGGTTCGGCGTGACGGCCACCTACCTTTCCGAGGCGCGCGAGTTGCAGATCAAGATGGCCCAGGGCGCCAAGCCCGGCGAGGGCGGCCACCTGCCCGGCCATAAGGTTTCCGAGGAAATCGCCCGCCTGCGATTCTCCACGCCGGGCGTGAGCCTCATCTCCCCGCCGCCGCACCATGATATCTACTCCATCGAAGACCTCGCCCAGCTGATCTACGACCTGAAGTGCTCGAACCCGGGCGTGAAGGTTTCGGTCAAGCTCGTCAGCCGCATGGGCGTGGGCACGGTTGCGGCCGGCGTGGCCAAGGGCAATGCCGACGAGGTTCTCGTCAGCGGCTACGATGGCGGCACGGGTGCCAGCCCGCTGTCGAGCATCAAGCATGCCGGCGTGCCGTGGGAACTCGGCCTGGCCGAGACGCAGCAGACCCTCGTGCTCAACGGCCTGCGCGACCGCATCCGCGTGCAGACCGACGGCCACCTGAAGACCGGGCGCGACGTCACCATCGCCGCGCTGCTCGGGGCCGAGCAGTTCGGCTTCGGCACGGCCGCCCTGGTGAGCCTGGGCTGCATCATCATGCGGAAGTGTCACCAGGGCACCTGCCCGGTGGGCATCGCCACGCAGGACCCGGCCCTGCGGTGTCGCTTCGCCGGCAAGCCGGAACACCTCACGCGATACCTCACGTTCCTCGCCGAAGAGGTCCGCCAGTACATGGCCCGGCTGGGCTTTCGCACGATGGACGAGATGATCGGCCGGGTCGACAAGCTGCGCACCCGCGAGGCGATCGAACATTACAAAGCCCGCGGCCTGGACTTCAGCCGCATTTTCCAGCCGCCCGATACCGACAACGGCCGACGCGCCATCCGCCGCGTCCGCGAGCAGACCGACCAGCTCAAGGACCACCTCGACTGGACGATCATCGAGAAGATCGCCCCGCAGATCGAGGCCGGTGAGCCCGTCGAACTCGAACTGCCCATCCGCAATCGCAACCGCACGGTCGGGACGATTCTGTCCAACCGCGTGGTCCGCGCCCACGGCAGCGAGGGTTTGGCCGACGACACCATCCGCCTGACGTTCCGCGGCTCGGCCGGCCAGAGTTTTGGCGCCTTCCTGACTCGGGGCGTGACGCTTCGGCTGATTGGCGATGCCAACGACTACCTCGGCAAGGGGCTCTCCGGCGGACGCATCATCGTCGAGACGCCCGACGGCTCGCCCTTCGTCGCGCGGGACAACATCATCGTCGGCAATACGCTGCTGTACGGCGCGACGGCTGGCGAGGTGTACATCAACGGCCTGGCCGGTGAGCGGTTCGCCGTGCGTAACAGCGGGGCGACGGCCTGTGTCGAGGGCCTTGGCGACCACGGCTGCGAGTACATGACCGGCGGCTGCGTCGTCGTCATCGGGCAGACCGGGCGGAACTTCGCGGCCGGCATGTCCGGCGGAACCGCCTACGTGCTCGACGAGCAGCAGCTCTTCGATACCCTGTGCAACCTAGACATGGTCGACCTTGAAAACGTCTGGGCCGAGGAGGACAAAGACCGCCTTCGCTCGATTATCGAACGGCACGTCGAGTACACCGGCAGCAAGCAGGGCCAGGCGATTCTCGACTACTGGGCGGACATGGTCGGACGGTTCGTCAAGGTCATGCCCATCGACTACAAGCACGCCCTGGAGCGCATCCGCCAGCAGGAACGCCGCGAAGAGGACAGCGCCCCGGCCACCGAAGAAGTGTTTACGGAGAACCACTAATCCCCACCGCCCGGCGGCGGGCATGACAGGAACCAGCTATGGCTAAACCCACCGGTTTCATCGAATACAAGCGGAAAGATGCGAGGCACCGCCCGGTCGAGCAGCGCATCGAGGATTACTTCGAGATCGACCTGATGCACCCGCAGGAGGTCCTGCTCGAACAGGCCGCCCGCTGCATGGACTGCGGCATCCCGTTCTGCCACGGGGCCGGCTGCCCGGTCATCAATCGCATTCCCGAGTGGAACGATTTGATCTACCACGACCGCTGGAAAGAGGCGTGCGACAACCTCCACTCGACGAACAATTTCCCCGAGATCACCGGACGCATCTGCCCGGCCCCGTGCGAGGAGGCCTGCACCCTCCGCATCAACGACGAGCCGGTGCTCATCAAGCACATCGAGCTGCAGATCGTCGAAAAGGGCTGGCTGGAAGGGTGGATCGTGCCCCGGCCGCCGGCGGAGAAAACCGGCCGATCCATTGCGGTCATCGGTTCGGGCCCGGCGGGCCTGGCTGCGGCGCAGCAACTGGCCCGCGCCGGCCATGAGGTCACGCTCTTCGAGAAGGACGACCGCATCGGCGGGCTGCTGCGGTATGGCATTCCGGATTTCAAGCTCGACAAGCGCGTGATTGATCGTCGCCTCGAGCAGCTCCGCGCCGAGGGCGTGGTATTCGAGACCAACTGCGAAGTCGGGCGGGATGTCTCGCTGCGTTACATCGAGCAGCGGTTCGACGCGATCCTGCTGACGATGGGTGCCGGTCGGCCTCGCGATTTGCAGGTCGACGGCCGATCGCTCCGCAACGTGCACTACGCGATGGAATATCTCAGCCAGCAGAACCGCCTCAACGCCGGCGACCTGGTGACCCCGCACGACCGCATCAGCGCAGCGGGCAAGCGGGTAGTTGTCATCGGCGGCGGCGATACCGGCAGCGACTGCATCGGCACGGCCCGGCGGCAGGGGGCGGCCGAGATTCACCAGTTCGAAATCCTCCCCGAGCCGCCCGACCGCGACGAGCGGCGCGAGCCCTGGCCGATCTGGCCGAAGATCAAACGCACCAGCTCCAGCCAGGAGGAAGGCTGCATGCGACGCTGGTCGGTGCTGACGAAGAAGCTCACCGGCCAGAGTGAGCAGGTGGCCGAGCTGCACGGCTGCGAGGTCGCCTGGGCCGTCGACGCCGACGGCAAGTGGGCCATGAGCGAGGTCGAGGGCAGCGAGTTTTCCATGCCGGTCGACCTGGTGCTGCTGGCGATGGGCTTTGTGCACGTCGTCCACGACGGGCTGGTCAAGGACCTCGGCGTGGACCTCGATCAGCGGGGCAATGTCAAAGCCGACGAGTCGCACATGACGTCGCGGCCGGGTGTGTTCTCGGCCGGCGATACCCATCGCGGCGCGAGCCTGGTCGTCTGGGCGATCCGCGAAGGCCGCGATGCCGCCGCCGCCATCAATACCTGGCTGAAGCAAAATCCCTAATCGCGAACTGACGTCGTGCGGAAGTTTTCCCCAACGGCATGGCGGAGCTCCCGTCTGGCCATGCGATCCGGCGCCGTGCGTACGCTTTTTCAACGGCGCATGGCGAGGCTCCTGTCTCGCCATGTGATTTTAAGCGGCGGCCGCGCACGGCGAGGAAAAATCCCGAATCGCGGTCAGGCGTCGTCGAGCAGTTGTTCGATGACGATCTGATTGGCTCGAGGGAAGGCGAAGTCTCGCAACTGCTGCGGGCGGACCCAGCGGACGGCGTCGACCTCGATGGGGCGGGCCCGGCCGCTGCGAACGCGACAGGCGAAGACGTGCATCGTGATACGGAAGTGGCTGTAGGCGTGGGGGACGGTTGCGATTTCCTTGCCGACGGTGACCTCCAGGCCGACCTCTTCGCGCACCTCGCGCCGGAGGGCCCGGCCGAGCGATTCGCCGGGCTCGACCTTGCCGCCAGGAAACTCCCACAGCCCGCCGAGCATCGCATCGGCCGGTCGGCGGTCGATGAGAATCCGCTCGGCTGCGCCCGAGCCTTTACGGATGACGCCAGCTACGACGACGTGGTGCGGGATGGTTTTTTTCGCCCGGCCGACGGGGCGTTCGTGCTGGCGGCCGGCGCGGCGGGCGAGGCAGTTCGGCCGCACGGGGCAGCGATCGCAGGCGGCCCGCTTGGGCAGGCAGAGCAGGGCACCGAGTTCCATCATCGCCTGGTTCCAGCTTCGCGCCCGGCCGGGGGGCAGGAGTTCATCGGCTAGCTCGTCGAGGAGGCGTTTCGTTTCGGCGCGGCCGGTGGGCTGGTCGATATCGAACAGCCTTGTCAGTACGCGGGCGACATTGCCGTCGACGACGGCGACATCCCGGCCGAAGGCGATCGACGCGATGGCTGCGGCGGTGTACCGGCCGATGCCCGGCAGGGTTTGCAGCTCGGCCGGGTCGCGCGGAACGCACCCACCGTACTCGTCTCGCACGAGCTTGGCGGCGGCATGGAGATTCCGCGCCCGGCTGTAGTAGCCCAGCCCTTCCCAGAGCTTCAGCACGGTGTCGCTGCGTGCGCCGGCGAGGTCGTCCAGTGCAGGCAGGGCGGTCATCCAGCGGCGGAAGTAGGGCTCGACGGCGGCGACGCGCGTCTGCTGGAGCATGATCTCGCTGACCCAGATGGCGTAGGGGTTTCGGCTGGACCGCCACGGCAGTGCTCGCTTGTGGCGGCGGTACCACGCCAGCAGCCTGCGGCGGAGCGATTCGAGCCGGGCTTTGCGGATTCGGGCCATGGCCGAGTATAGCACATCCGGGCGGGAAATGATTTTGACCCGGGCGGCTCGGCGCGGTGTAATACAGCCATGCTAGGACGCCAACGCCGTACATCACGACTGGATGTGGGCCTGGCCCTGTCGTTCGCGGGGTTGGCCTTTCTGCTTTGGGCACTGGTGGCCGGGCTCTGCCGGGTCATCATGCTCGAGGTCATCCGCAGTCGGCATCACCTCACAGCCAGCCAGGATGCGTCGTTTTCCGAGCTGACCGAGGCGGTGAAGATTTTCTTCGTCGATACCGGTTTCATTATCGACGTGGTGGGCCTGGCGTGGATGGTCGGCAGCCTGGTCCTCGTGATGCTCGCGTCGCGCCAGCGGGTGAGCATTTCCTGGGCGTGGCTGACGGCGGGCTTGCAGACGATCTTCGCGGCGCTGGGGGCTACGCTGGTGGGGTGGATGGCCTATCTCTCGCTGGAAGTCTACGACATGACCCAAGGCCAGGGCGTGCTGGAAAACCTCAGCCAGGTCTCCCTGCCTGTGGTGGTGGGCATGGCCGTGGCGGTTTGGGTGATCTTCGTGATCTGGATGCTCGTGGAACGCGCCCGCATGGACCGTCACGGCCCGACGCAGACCGACGGCCTGCGGACCAACCGCTGAGAGCCGCCGAGCCTATGCGGTGTACGGAAACTCTTCACCCGTTCTGGTGATTTTGCAGAACAGGGGTATTTACTTGACTCAGGTGCCTCTATATCTTGTGTTTTCGGCGC
>CAZCDM010000093.1:0-9689 GCA_964497475.1 uncultured Planctomycetaceae bacterium | reverse complement strand
CATGGCCAACGACACTACATGTAGGGGTAACCTGAGTCAAGTAAATACCCCTGTACACGAAAAAAAACGCTCCGGGGTAAACTGACGCTTGAGATGGGCCCTGCAATACCGTATCCTGCAACCCCGTTATGAGCAACGCAATGGATCTGCTAAAATCGTTACGGGATCAGACCGACGAAACGGAGTTCTACACTCCTTTTCCCGAGGGGTACGTTCCCGGCAAGTGCAAGTACGTGGCTGTTTTCGGCACGGTGATGAGCGGGCTGGGCAAGGGGATTTTTTCCTCCAGCCTGGCCAAGCTGCTCAAGGATAAGGGCCTGTCCGTCAGCCCCATCAAGCTCGAGGGCTACCTCAATATCGACTCGGGCACGCTGAACCCCTTCCGCCATGGTGAGGTCTTCGTCCTCGACGACGGCATGGAGACGGACATGGACCTGGGCACCTACGAGCGCATGCTCGACCAGGATCTCACCGCCCGGAACTTCGCCACCAGCGGACAGATCTACAAGACCATTCTGGATCGCGAGCGGGCGGGCAAATTCCTCGGCCGCGATGTGCAGATGATTCCGCATGTCACAGGCGAGGTGAAGATGCGGCTGCGCGAGCTGGCCGTGGCCAGCAAGGCCGACGTCGTCTTCATCGAGGTCGGCGGGACGGTGGGCGATATCGAAAACGCGTTTTACATCGAAGCCTTGCGCGAGCTGAGTTACGAAGAGGGCGAGGACAATGTGATTTGCTGTGCGTTGACCTATGTGCTGAACCCGCCTGCCCTGGGCGAGCAGAAATCCAAGGCCGCCCAGCTCGGCATCAAGCGGCTGATGGAATACGGCATCCACCCGGACATGATCGCCTGCCGCAGCATGAAGCCCGTGACTGAAAAGGTCCGCCAGAAGATCAGCCTCTACACCAACGTGCCGATGCGCCGGGTCTTCAGCATGCACGACCTCAAGAGCATTTACCTGCTGCCGGGCGAGATGCGCCAGGCCGGCATCGACAGCGAGATCGTCCAGCTGCTGGGCATTGGCAGTCGCGTCAACAGCGCCACCGACCACACCAACGCTCAGCAGTGGGAAACCTTCGCCGGCAAGATCGGCCAGGCCCAGCGGACGGTGCGCATCGGCATTACGGGCAAGTACGTCGCCCTGCGCGACAGCTACGCGAGCATCATCAAGGCCCTGGAACACGCCGGCGTGGCCAACGACGCCCGCGTGGAAATCGACTGGATCGAGACCACGGAAGTCACCGCCGAGAACGTCGCCGAGAAGCTCGCCGGCGTCAACGGCATTATCGTGCCCGGCGGGTTCGGCAAGCGAGGCACGGAGGGCAAGATCGAGTGCATCCGCCACGCCCGCGAGAATCACCTGCCGTACCTGGGCATCTGCCTGGGCTTCCAGATGGCTGTCATCGAGTTCGCCCGCAACGTCTGTGGCCTGGCCGAGGCCAACTCCACCGAGATCATTCCCGACTGCCCCCAGCCGGCGATTTCCATCCTGCCCGAGCAGAAGCAAATCGAAGGCCTCGGCGGGAACATGCGCCTCGGCGGGCAGGACGTGCAGATCACGCCCGGCACGCGGGCCCATCAGCTCTACCACGCCGAGTCCATCCGCCAGCGGTTCCGCCACCGCTACGAGGTCGCCCCGGAGTACATTGACACCCTCAGCGGCAAGGGCATGGTTTTTTCCGGGCGGCACCCCGAGCACCCGATCATGCAGATTCTCGAGCTGCCCCAGGGGATGCATCCGTACTTCATCGCCGCGCAGTTTCATCCGGAGCTGACGAGTCGGCCGCTTCGGCCTCAGCCGTTGTTTGTCGGGCTCGTCGCGGCCGCCTGCGATCACCACGCCCGCTGAGTCATCGGCCGGGCCCGGCGGGCCGGTCCGCTCGTGCGTGCCGGTTGGCTCTTCGGGCGGTTCAGTCTTTCACGCCGAGGGAATCACGCAGGCCGGCGAGGGCTTCGTGGCAGGCGTCGCGGGAGGCTTTCTGGTAGCCCTCGGGGTCGGCGGCCACGCCGTAGCCGGCGTAGAGAATCTTGCCATCGGCAGCGCGGATGATGCGCACGTTCAGGCTGACCCAGTAGACCGTGGTCGTCGAGCCGGAGCGGAAGATCGAGAACGAGCTGTCGGTTCGGCTGCGTTCCGGGCCGTAGTGCATCAGCTCGCCGAAGAGGACGCAGTCGGCCTTGGCCTGTCGGCCGACATCGGCGGCCACGATGGGGTCGTACAGGTCGGCGCGGTCGAACCCGCTGGATTCCAGTGCGGCGGTGAGCTTCGCATCCGACAGCCGGAACACGCGCACCTTCGGCAGGCGGACCAGCTCGGTCACCAGGTCGCCGGCGATGACGTTGCCCGAGCCCTTGGCATCGGCGCCGGGAGCGTCGGCCAGGGGTAGGACGACGTAGTGGCCGCCGGCGGAGAGGTCCGCGCGGTGGACGGTGAAGGTCCGGTCGTTGCATCCGACCAGGCCCGCTGCCAGAACGGCCATCAGGACGATGAGCTTATTTCTTCGATCCACGGCTGACCTCGTAGTAGTCCCGCAGGGGTTGGATGGCTTCGGAGGTGGCTTCTTTGAGGCACTCGGAGTAGCCGTCGCGCGACTCGGCGCCACCGGACTCGGCGTAGATGACCTCGCCGTTGCTCACGTCGACCAGCCGGACGTTGAGCCCGACGCGGTGCTTGGTTTTCGTCCCGCCGCCGGAGAACATGCCCACGCCGCCGTGGGAGTATTCCTGCTGGGCTTCGTACTGCGTCAGCGAGCCGAAGAGCACGGCGTCGGCCTGGGCGATCTTGCCGATCTGGGCGGCCTGGTCGGTGTCCATCTGCGAAATCTGGAAGTCGCGTTCGTCCATGATCTCGGCCACGCGGCTGCGCTCGATGACCTTGATGCCGCGGCAGCGATAGAGCTGGTTGGCGATCTCGGCGACGATGGCATTGCCGCTGCCGGCGGTATCATTGCCCGGTGCATCGGCGAAGGGAACGATGGCGATGCTGTGGATGCGCGACAGCTCCGTCTGGTGATACTGGACGGGTCGCAGCTCACGTTCCTTGGGGGTGCAGCCGGTCAGTACGGTCAGGGCCAGGCCGATCAGCAGGGCCGATGTGCAAATGGTTCGGAGCATCGCGGGAGATCCTTTCGGGTTGGGGTCAGTCTTTTTCTTTCCAGAGTTTCAGCAGCGGCTTGAGGGTCTCGCCCACGCCGGAGCGGACCTGCTCGGCCGATTCGTGATCTTCGGACGTCGAGGCCATGTTGTAGATGACCGCCCCGTCGGAGACCTGCAGCAGTTGCAGGCGGATGGTCACGCGGCAGGGGCCTTGCGAGAAGCGGGCGATATTGCCCGCCTTCATCGCCTCGGGGCGGGAGTCTTCGCCGGCCGACAGCGTGACCGACTCGCCCGAGCAGCTCAGCACGCCGTCGGCCTTGTTCTGTCGCGCCAGGGCGAGGGCTTCGTTGGTCGTCAGCCCGGCCGGGGTCGCTTCCAGCCGCCAGAGTTGCGGCGCTTCCCGCACGGTCATGCCCTGCGGCAGGTCCTGCTGGAGGGTGGTCATGGCCACGCCGGCAGCGGCGGCCGAGGCGGCCGGGTTGCAGCTTGGCGCTTCGGCCGGAACGACCAGCACGTGGCGGACCTTCTTAATGGCCAGTTCGTTGGCGTCGGGTTCGTTGCAGCCGACCAGGCTCGCAAGCGCGACGAGGCAGAGGATCGTCAACAGGGGGTTACGATGCATCGGCGGACCTCCGTGGGGCGGACTCGAGCAGCGTTTGAAGTTTGGCCAGGGCCTGGCAGGTCGCCGCGACGGTCGCCGGGCCGAAGCCATCGCCCGACTCGGCCGAGCCCACGCCGGTATACAGCACCCGGCCGTCGGGGCTCAGCAGGCGAACCTGTACGGTCACGAAGTAGTTCCGCTCGGTCCACTGCGACGAGCCGAACATCGACGAGGAGCTTCGCCGCTTGGTCTCCCAGCGGTGTTCGAGCACTTCGCAGACGCCGATGAGGTCGACGTTGGTCTCCCGGGCGAGGGTCGTCTGTGCGGCGGTGGTTTTGTCGTCGGCCTGTCGCATGGCGCGGCGGAGTCGGCCGGGACCTTCGACGTTGTAGTAGTCCATCGCCGAGAGGGTGGTGATAAGTACGCCGGCCTGGGTGGTACCGCCGGCCGGACCGGCCGGGCTCATGGCGGGCATGACCGCGACGCGTCGGGCTGCGACCAGTGCGGGCCCGTCGTGTACGACCGACTCCGGCCCGCAGCCGAGGAGTGCAAGCCCGACCATCACGGTGCCCAGCAGGGCCGGGCGAGGGTTCTGTGCAGCCATCGTTCTGCTCCTTTTTGCATTCGCTTATCGCGATAACGCAGACGAAGCATACCGCTTTGCATTCGCTTTTGGCGATATCGCAGACGAAGCATACCGCAGAGGCAGGGGGGGCTGCAAGAAATTGATGTAAGGTAATTCTCGGAACAGTTGCGATCAGGCCATCCCCGCATCGCGGAGTTTTTCCATCGTCAACCCGCCGGCGGCAGGCCTGGCCGGTTGATCGGCGGCGAGGGTTTGGCTGAGGTAGCGGCGGACGTACTTGCCGAGGATGTCGGTCTCGATGTTGACCGGCTCGCCGACGGCGAGATTGCCCAGGGTGGTCTCGGCCAGGGTGGTCGGGATGATCGCCACGGCCAGGTCGGTCTTGGTCAGCTGGGCGAGGGTGAGGCTCACGCCGTCGATGGCGATCGAGCCCTTGGGCACGAGCTGGTCGAGCAGCTCGCTATCGGCGGCGATGCGGAGGACCCAGCCGTCGCTGCGGTCGATGGCGGCGACCGTGCCGAGGGCGTCGATGTGGCCTTGGACGATGTGGCCGTCGAATCGGCCGGTGGCAGCCAGGGCCGGCTCGAGGTTGACGCAGCTGCCAGTGCGGAACTGGCCCAGCGTGGTCCGCTGGAGGGTTTCGTGGACGACGTCGAAGCTCGCGGCTTGGCCGGCGATCTCGCAGGCCGTCAGGCACGCACCGGCTACCGCGACGGACTGGCCGGGCTGCAGGCCAGCTGCCAGCGGACCGATGTCGATCCGTAGCCGGCGACCTGCCCCGGAGGGCTCGGCGGCGAGAACCTCTCCGACGTGTTGGATGATTCCGGTGAACATGTTCGCAGCCGGGCGTGCAATCAACCGTTGGCCCGGACGTTGAATATGGTATAATTCCGCGTGACCCGACGCAACCTGCGACCCCGCGAGGTCCTATGAATAACGGCAAGCTGCAGACACTCCGCGAGCAGATCCAAACAGTCATCTTCGGCAAGGACGAGTCGATCCGCCAGGTGCTCGTGGCCCTGCTGGCCGGGGGCCATGTGCTGCTGGAAGACGTGCCCGGCGTGGGAAAGACGCTGCTTACCCGCAGCTTGGCCGCCAGTCTCGACGCGGACTTCAACCGCATTCAGCTCACGCCCGACCTGCTGCCCAGCGACATCCTCGGCGTGAGCATTTACGACAGCACGACGGGGCAGTTTACCTTCAACCGCGGGCCGATTTTTACGAACATCCTCCTGGCCGACGAGGTCAACCGCACCACGCCGCGAACGCAAAGCGCCCTGCTGGAGGCGATGAACGAATCGCAGGTCACCGCCGATGGCCGGGCCTATCCGCTGGGCCCGCTGTTCATGGTCATCGCCACGCAGAACCCCTACGAGTTCGAGGGCACCTACTTCCTGCCGGAGAATCAGCTCGACCGATTCATGTTGCGGATCGGCCTGGGCCATCCCGACAAGGAGACCGAGCGACAGATCCTCGAGACCCAGCCCGCGCGGACGCGCCTCGGCGAACTTGAACCGGTCATGAGCATCGATGAGATTACCGCCCTGCAGCAGCAGGTGCATGAGATCGCCTGCGACGAGGCGATCGTGACGTACATTCTGGACATCGCCGAAGCGACCCGCCGCAGCGAAGAGCTGACGGTGGGCATCTCGCCGCGTGGCTCGCTGGCGATGCTGCAGGCGGGGCGTGCCTCGGCCCTGCTGGACGGGCGGGACTACGTCACCCCCGACGACGTCAAAGACCTGGCCATGGCTGTCTGCGCCCACCGCCTGATGGCCCGGACCTTCGCCCACAACGGCGAGGGGACGGCCGCCGAGGGCGTCTTCCAGAAAATCCTCGAAACCATCCCCGCACCGCGCTGATCGGAGGGGCCTTGCCGCGCCGACGAACAAAACGCACGCGACGGAAGACGACACTGCACGTCTACCCGATGGGCTGGCTGTACCTGGGCGTCAGCCTGCTGGTGGGCCTGGCCGCCGTCCGCAGCCACATGCCGATGATGTTCATCTTCTTCGGCGCGATGCTGGGCGTGATGGCTGCAGCGAGCTGGCTGGGGCGGTTGATGCTCTCGTCGATCACCGTCCGCCGCGAGCTGCCCAGCCGGGCGTGGCAGTTCGAGTCGCTCTACTTCGGATACCACCTGCGCAACCGCCGCTGGCTTGGCTGCCTGGGCACGACCTTGAGCGAGCTGGCCCCCGAGGGTATCGAAGATGCCCGGGGCTATTGCGTGTACCTGCCGCCGCGGGGCGTGTTCCGGGCCGGCAGCCGACTCGTTGCCGACCATCGCGGGCGCGTGACGCTGCGCGGCGTGACGCTGACGACGGAGTTTCCATTCGGGCTGGTGCGCATCACGCGAAGGATGGATGACGAGGCGTCGCTGGTGATCTGGCCGGCCAAGGGGCGCATTACGACCGACTTCCTCCAGCGCGGCGCGATGGAAGCCTCTGCCGCCCAGGCCGGCCGACACCAGGGCGGGCAGGATGAGTTCTTCGGCCTGCGGGAGTACCGCCAGGGCGACAGCCCGCGATGGATTCACTGGCGACGCTCGGCCGGGCGGACCATGCCCGTCGTCCGCGAGATGGCCCACCCCGTGCCGGACCGGCTGATGCTGATTCTCGATACCGCCCTGGGCGGGTCGGATGACGCAGCCCGGGCGGTGCTGGAAAAACCGCTGCGTTTCGCCGCGACGCTGATCGACCACGCCCTGACGCGAGGCTACCAGGTGGGCCTGGCCCTGCCCGGGCCCGACGGGGCGCAGGTCTTCGCGCCGCATACCAGCGTCCAGTCGCGTCGGGCCATGCTCGACGGGCTGGCCGATGCGGACCCGGCCGACGCGGTCGATCTCGATGCGCTGATCGACGAAATCGATCCGCCCCTGCTGGCCGGTGCGCAGGCCTGGGTTCTGACGGCCCGGGCCCATGCGCTCTCGGCTCACTCGCACCGGCACGTCAGCCGACTGGCCAGGCACATGGGGCTGCTGCGGGTCGATCAGCTCGACACGGTTTTCCGCGATCATCCCTTCGGCCCGTTGCAGGGCTGTGAGGTGGTGGTCGACGAGGAGGCCCCCTGATGCCCGTAGCCTCCTTCACGCAGACCGAGATTGAACTCACCGAGCGCCGCCGGCTGGAAGTGCCCCTGCTTGTGTTGATCTGGATCGGGTGCGTGGGCTTTGCTCTCGCCCAGCCGAGCGGGCCGAATGTTCTTTATGTAGCCAGCGCGACCATCGCCGTGGCGATGAATTTCTGGGCGGTGCTGCAGAACAAGGAAATATACATCGAGCGGAGGCTGGTCAATATCGGGGTGGTTTTGGCTTGTGTGTTGGCGGTGCTGGAGTACCTCGGTGTCTATCAGGACCTGCTGGTGACGATCGGGCATTTCATGATTCTGATCCAGCTGTGCAAGCTCTTCGAGAAGAAACGCACGCGAGATTACGTCCAGCTGTTGTCGCTGAATATCCTGCTGACCGTGACCACGAGCCTGCTGTGCGAACAGATATGGTTTTTCTTTGTGCTGGTGATCTATCTTCTGCTGGCGATGTATGTGGGGATGATCTTCACGATCAAGCGAGGGCTCGATGCCGCAGCCGGGCGGGCCCTGCCGGGCGAGCGGGGGCCGTTGACGCCGAGGCAGGTGGCCTGGAATGTGGTGCGCGACTGGCCCGGACGGGCCCTGCGGCGGTGCGTGTGGTTTCTGGTGATTCCCGCTGCGGTCATGGCCGCGATGTCGTTTATCCTCGTGCCCCGGGCAGCGGAGACCCTGGCCGATACGGTGGATGGGGGGCTGAGCGGTTCGGAGTTCGATCCGGTGGTCCGGCTGGGGCGGCAGAAGGAAATCTATCTCTCCGATGTCGTCGCCATGACCGTGCGGGTGTACCACCACGGCCAGCCCGGCCCGGCCCGGGCTGAGAACATCCACTACCTGCGTCATCGCGTCCTGGGAGAATACGTTCAGTCGACCTGGCGGCCGGCGGCGAACCAGTCGCGTCATATCGCCCCGACGATGGTCCCGCCGCTGGATAAGACGCTGGCGGAATCCTGCGTTCACCTGGACTACCAGCTTCGCCCGCTGTCGCTGGAGAGTATGGTCAGCCCGTATCCCACGGTGGCCCAGGAGACCTCTGTCAGCGGGAAGATCAGCCTGACGTCGGATCTGGAATACATCATGCCCGGCCCGGGGCGCATCGGCCAGCGACTCACCCTGTCGACCTGGTCGTTCCCCGCGCCGTACACCGACGCACAAAAGGCCTGGCTGAGGACCCTTCGCCAGCAGGTACAGGTTCGGCCGCGCACCGCGATGATCGAACTGCCTGCCCGGGCCCGGGAGCGCATCGAAACGCTGGCCCGGTCGTGGACGCAGGACCTGCTCGAAGAGCGAAGTGCGGGCGGCCCGGCCGATGAAATCAATCTGCGCATTGCCCGGCGGATCGCCAGCAAGCTCCAGACGGAGTATACGTACACGCTCGATCTGCGTGACTCGGACCCGACACGCGATGGCGTGGAGGATTTTCTGTTTCACCTTCGGCGGGGGCATTGCGAGTACTTCGCGTCGGCGCAGGCGGTGATGTGCAACCTGCTGGGCATACCGGCCCGGGTGGCGATGGGGTTTCTCATGAACGAGTACGACGCCGATGCCCGCCAGTACATCGTCCGCGAGCGCGACGCCCACGCCTGGTGCGAAGTGTTCACGCCGTCCAGCGACTGGATCATCATCGACGCGACCCCGGCCGGTGGGCGAATGAGCACGATTCAGGGCGGGTGGCTGGCTTCGCTGCACGATGCGTGGGAGAATATCCGCTTTCTGTGGTATCAGAACGTCGTGGGATATGATCTGGATATGCAGAAGTCTCTTGGGCGCGATGTGCGGAGCTGGGGCAAGCGGTTCGCCGCCGCTATTGCGCAGTGGTTCGGTGAACTGGGCCGGAGCATCGTTCGGCTGCTGACCGAGGGCGTGTTTGATCGCATTGTCATCGACATGATGATCCTGCTGGTGGCGATCGCCTTTTTCGCGTTCGGCATTTTGACCGTCCGGCGGTTCACCAGGCCGGGCATGGACGTCCGGCGGGGCGTGCGGGAGTATCGCGTCGAGGCGGTCGAATCGCTGCTGGCCGACTTACAGAAGAAGGGCCTGGCTGTCGAGCCGCATCAGACGCTTGCGGAGGTGTTCGACCGGGCGGCAGGGCAGTTCCAGCTGCCGGCCGAGCCGGTCCGTACCGTCCTGGCGGTGCAGTATCGCTGCCGCTGGGGCCATAGCGTACCCGGCGGGGATGATCTCCAGGCTGTCCGCTCGGCCGCTGAGGCCATCCGCGAGCGACTCGCCCAGGCTCGCTGAGCCCCGCCCATGGTGAAACCCCCGCCTAGTAGTCCGTCCCAGGAATAAAGATATTCGACCTTCTTTGCCGATGAGGT
>CAZCDM010000092.1:7547-9838 GCA_964497475.1 uncultured Planctomycetaceae bacterium | reverse complement strand
CTTTTTAAAGGGCAGGTTCATGTACCCCTCGGCCGTGAGACTCACAGCCCGTCCCAGCCGATGAGCATCTTCCACATCACGCGTGCTGAGCAACTGACTGACGGCACGTGAATAGTACCATGCGCCTGCAAATACCACGGTAACAACGAGATAGAGCAAAATGGCCGCAGACTTCATCCCCAGACCACAACACAAGTGTCGCGACCATCCTCTGGGTGGGCTTGAGGTGGATTCTGCCATCTAACTCGTTTTCCTTGGGTATATTACGCTATGGCTTTCCGTAGATTCTGCGCCGTCTGCGCAGGAAATATACGATCAGCCCGGCCAACAATGCAAATATCAGCGTTTTGGGCATGGGGGTTAAATTATTTATACGAAACAAAAAGGATAGGATACTCGTCGTTTTTGATGCATAGTCGGGTGCGATGAAATTCCAAACGGACTTTTTTATTTTTTTCTCTTGTCAACTCCCCGGAACTGCGATATAGTGATGACAGTAAGGCTCCCTGCTCAGGAGCTCATACACGCTTATAGTGAATGTTGTACTTCCGAGGCGGAACTTCTCCGTCCTTTGGCGGTCCTGTTCTGGACCAGCCTTTTGCTCCCCGTGCGTCATCGCGGCGAATCCTCTGCCCCCGGACTGCAACGTCACTCACCTAGTACCAGTAGTACCAGACGAGAGAGAGTACAAAACATGTCCAGTAGAAGAGAGACTACTGAACAAGCGATTATTGACACCGCGCAGGATGACAAGCTCATCGGCCAAAGTCCCGCGTTTCTCGAGATGCTTCGCATCGTCGGCGCGGTAGCCGGCAATGACTGCATCGTGCTGCTGGAAGGCGAATCGGGCACGGGCAAGGAACTCATCGCCCGGCGGATTCATGACCGTTCCAGCCGTGGCGAGCAGGCCTTCATCCCCGTCAACTGCCCCGCCGTCGCCGAGAGCCTCTTCGAGAGCCAGTTCTACGGCCACGTCAAGGGCTCGTTCACCGGCGCCCAGGGCGATACGCTGGGTATGGTCCGAGCGGCCGATAACGGCACGCTGTTCCTCGACGAGATCGGCGAACTGCCCCTGCACCTCCAGCCCAAGCTGCTGCGCCTGCTGCAGGAAGACGAAGTCACCCCCGTCGGCGGAACCCAGGCCGTCCAGGTCAACGTCCGCTTCGTCGCTGCGACGAACCGCTCCCTGGCCAAGGCCGTCGCCAAAGGCTCTTTCCGCCGCGACCTCTACCACCGCCTCAATATCGTCCGCATCCAGATCCCCTCGCTCCGCCATCGCCGGGAAGATATTGAACTGCTGCTGGATCACTACCTCGACGTCTTCGCCGCCGAGTACGGCCAGGACCGCCGCGAGGCTCCCGCCGATGTCCGCCGGGCCCTGATGGAATACAACTGGCCCGGTAATGTCCGCGAGCTGTGTGCCTGGGTCGAGCGTCTCTACGCGGCCGACCTGCCCCCGCTACCGCCCCAGCCGGATATCTGGGACGACCAGTACGCCGAGGGCGACCAGGCCGAGCACGCCAACGTTGAAGCACCGGCCGAGTTCGCCATGGCCCGCGGCCCGACTGGTCCGTCCCCCCCGACCGCAAGCATCGAGCAGAACGAAATCCAGGCGATTCATGCCGCCCTGGCCGAGACGAACCACAACAAGTCTCGGGCTGCGGATATCTTGGGCATTCACCGCTCGACGCTACTGCGGAAAATGAAACAGTACGATCTGGCCTGAAAAGTCTGCCCTGCAAGACCGACGCGGCGGGTCGATTGGCCCGCCGCTTGTCTTTTATCGATCGGCCAGCCGGTCGAGATCCCACCCTCATGGAATCCAACCCCGCTGCCAGCCTGAATGAACCGTCCGTGACGCTCACGCCCCGCACCCCAGCCGGGCCGGGCGAGCCGCAACGCATCGGCCGGGGCGGGTATCTCACCGCCGAGCTGTCCGCATCGGCATTGCGTCACAACCTCCGGCTGCTTCGGGCCGAGCTACCGGCTGGCACGCTGCTGTGCCCGACGGTCAAGTGCGACTGCTACGGCCACGGCCTTGCGCTGCTGCTGCCGATCTTCCGCGAGCTGACCGACGGGCTCTGCGTGGCCAGCCCCGACGAAGCCCTCGCCATCCGCGCGATGGGCTACGACGGCCAACTCATGGTTTTCTTCAGCCCCTGTGCCGACGCGACCAGCGACGACGACCCGGCCGGGACGCTCGATGCACTGCTGACCAGCCGAGTCATCCTGACCCTTGTCGACCGGCGCGAGGTGGACCTGGTTTCGACCGCCGCAGCCGAGCTGGGCAC
>CAZCDM010000092.1:0-7447 GCA_964497475.1 uncultured Planctomycetaceae bacterium | reverse complement strand
TTGTCGACCGGCGCGAGGTGGACCTGGTTTCGACCGCCGCAGCCGAGCTGGGCACGACCGCTCGCGTGCATGTGAAGATCAACACGGGCATGGGGCGCAGCGGCATTGCACCGGACGAGGCACCGGGGCTGATCGGCGCGATCCGCCGGGCGGCCGCGATCGAGCTGACCGGGCTGTACACGCATTTCGCCACAGCCGACGAAGCCGACAAATCCGCCACCCGCCAGCAACTCGCCCGCCTGCTGGAAGTAGCCGACATCTGCGACGCGACCTCGCTGACGCTGCACGCGGCGAACTCCGCTGCCCTGATCGACCTGCCCGAGACGCACCTGGCCATGGCCCGGCCGGGCATTGCGTGCTATGGTATTGCACCGTCGGACGACATACACCGCCGCCTGCCCCTGCGACCGGTACTGCGCCTCCAGGCCCGGCTGATGCAGACGCGCCTCGTGCCGGCCGGCAGCCAGTGCGGCTACGGGTTGACGCACACGTTCGACCGCGACAGCCGCGTCGGCCTCGTGCCGGTGGGCTATGGCGATGGGTATCTGCGGTCGCTGAGCAATCGCGGCGCGGTCATGCGGGTCGGCGGCGTGCGCGTGGGCGTCTGCGGGCGCATCTCCATGGACCAGGTCATCCTCGACTTGACCGACGCGCCGCACGTCCAGCCGGGCGATGTCGTCGAGATCATCTCCGATCAGCCGGACGACCCGCACTCGATGGAAAACCTCGCCCGCCTGGCCGGTACGATTCCCTACGAACTCACCTGCCGCCTCGGCCAGCGCGTCCGCCGCGTCCTGGTCGAATAGGACACCCACGGCTGCTCTGGCAGTCGCCCTGTTCGCCCTCTCTGCCTTGCGAATGTTCTGACTGCCCGCCACACCGGGCCACCATAAAAACGGCCGAGCAAACGCTCGGCCGTTCGGCACAACAGCCCGATCTACCGGGCGATTCGGATTGCGTGCTACTCTTCGCCGGCCTCGTCTGCTGGCAGCGAGGGCAGATCGAGGGACCAGGCATTTTCCACGAGGTCCATCGCCCGAATTTCGTCCATGACCGTATCGCTGGGGGCTTCGTCGAGGTTGATGCCCACCATCGCCAGGCCGCTGCGTTTCTTGCGGCTGAAGGTCATGTCCGCAATGTTGATCCCGTGCTTGCCGAAGACCGAGCCGTACTGGCCCAGCGCGCCGGGCTGGTCGTCGTTGTGGATGACCACGACGTGGCCCTCGGGGCGCATCTCCATGCGGTAGCCGTCGAGGCCGATAATCCGCGGATACTTGTTGCCGAAGATCGTTCCCACGCAGGTTCGCTGGGTCTTGTCGGTGGTCAGCTTGACCTCCATCAGGCGGGAGAACTCCCCGCCCTTGCCGGAGGTGATCTGCTTGACCTCGACGCCGCGATTCTCGGCCAGGACCGGCGCGTTGATGACGTTGACGTTGATGTCCATGTGCTTTTGCAGCAGGCCGACCAGCAGGTAGGTCGTCAGCGGATTGACGTTGTGTTCGGCAATCGTGCCGCGGTAGACCACCTCGACCTGCTGGATCGCGCCGTCGGTGGTGGCCGTCAGCAGGCGACCCATGCGGCTGGCCAGCTCGGTGTACGGCTGGAGGACTTCCGGCAGGGCTTCGTCGAAGCCCGGGGCGTTGACGGCGTTGCGGACCTCGCCACCGCGAAGGGCTTCGACCAATTGCTGGGCGGCATCGATGGCGACCTGGTCCTGGGCCTCTTCGGTGCTGGCACCGAGGTGCGGCACGGCCAGGACGTTCTCGTGCTGAACCAGGGCGAGCTCGGCCTCGGTCTCGGGCGGCTCGGAGGTGTAGACGTCCAGGGCGGCCCCGGCAACCTTGCCATCGTTGAGGCCGTCGAGCAGGGCCTGGGGTTCGATGATCCCGCCGCGGGCGGCATTGATCAGCCGGACCGACGGCTTCATCGCGGCGATCTGCTCGGCACCGATCATGCCCAGCGTCTCGTCGCTCTTGGGTACGTGGACGGTGATGTAGTCGGCCCGCTTGCACAGATCGAGGAGGTCCTTGACCTGCTCGACACCGTCGCGCGGCGAGCCGGCGAAGAACGGGTCGAACATCAGCACCCGCATGCCGAAGCCCAGCGCCCGCTCGGCCACGGCCCGGCCGATGCGCCCCATGCCGATCACGCCCAGCGTCTTGCCCGCCAGCTGCGTGCCCTGGTACTTCTTGCGGTCCCATCGGCCTTCGCGCAGCGACTGATTGGCCGGGGCGATCTTCCGGCTGAGCCCGAGCATCAACGCCCAGGCCAGCTCCGCCGTCGACAGCGTATTGCCGTCCGGCGTGTTCATCACAATGATGCCCTTGGACGTCGCCAGGGGCACGTCGATGTTGTCGACCCCCACGCCGGCCCGGGCAATGCCGCGCAACCGCCCCGGCTCGTCAAGCATGTCGCCCTTGAGCTTCACGCCCGAGCGGATGATGATGCCGTCGTAGTTCTTCAGGTCGGCTTTGAGCTCGGCCGGGTCGCGGCCGGGCAGGTTGGCCACCTCCACGTCGTTCTGCTGCTCAAGCCATTCAATGCCCAGCGGACTGAGCTTATCGCCAATGAGAATCTTGATCTTCTCTGCCATGATGTGCATCCTTTGTCGGCGTTGCCGCCGTTTGAAGTTGTCTTTTTGTAAAGAGGGGCTCCGCCCGTCAGGCCCGGTTACCCAGGTAACTCGGATCAACACGAGCGGAACGGTTCGCTTCGGCTCAGGCCCACTCGGCGAGGGCTTGGGTCGCGGCGGCGACGGCCTTGCCGGGCTGGACGCTCGCACCGCACTCAGCCAGGGTGAACTCCATCGCAGCGACCAGGCCGACGAGGTCCAGCGGGTCGGTGTAGCCCATGTGGTTGACGCGAACGACCTTGCCCTTCCACTCGTTCTGCCCGCCGGCGATCGAGGCGCCGAACTTGGCCTTGAGGATCTTGCGGAACTGGCCGTCGACGTCGATCCCTTCGGGGCAGCCCAGGGCCGTCACCGAATCGGATGGACTCTGGCTCATGAGAGTCATGCCCATCTCGCCGGCCGCGGCGCGGAGGGCGCCAGCCAGGACGGCCGTTCGCTTCCAGAGCGTTTCGATGCCGACCTCGTTGATCATATCGACGGCCACCTTCAGGCCTCGAATCAGCGAGACCGCGCCGGTGTAGGGCGTGTCGTCTTTGGCGATGGATTTGCGGTAGGCCCGCAGGTCCAGGTAGAACGCGGGAATGGCGGGGTTGGCGTCGACGGCGGCCCATGCTTTTTCGCTGAGGGCGACCATCGCCAGGCCCGGCGGGAGCATAAAGGCCTTCTGGCTGCCGGAGGCAACGACGTCCACGCCCCAGCCGTCCATCTCCAGTGGCAGCGTGCCGCACGAGGTAATGCCATCCACCATCAGCAGCGTGTCGGTTTCGCGGGTGACTTCGGCGATGGCTTTGAGATCGCAGGCCGTCGCGGTCGAGGTCTCGCTGTGGACGGTGATGACCGCGCCGTACTCGCCGGAGGCGAGCTTGGCTTTGACGAGCTCAGCCGTCAGGGCCGTGCCCCATTCCAGCTCGACCTCGTCGACATCGAGGCCGTAGACCTTGGCGACCTTGACCCATCGCTCGCCGAACTTGCCGCCATTGGAGACGAGCACTTTTTTGTCGCGGTGGCAGCAGCAGGCGATGGCTGCTTCCATGCCGGCCGTGCCCGACCCGCCGATGGTCAGGACCTCTTGCGAGGTGCGGAAGATGTGTTTCATTCCGTCGGTCGCCGCGCGGAACATCGTGCGGAACTCCGGCGTGCGGTGGTGGAAGATGGGCTTGGCCATCTCGTTGAGGACTTCGGGGGGCACGTCGGTCGGACCGGGGGTAAAGAGGCGCTTCTTCAACATGAGAGAACTCCTTCGGAGCAGGGCGAGAAGACCATGCCGGCAGAGCCGCGGGCCCTTCCCACGGTTGCCTCTCCTCGCGTCCAGTAATGTCCGCCGCCGAGAGACAGGCGACGGACCATCCAGCATAGCTGCCCGGCCGGGCATGTCAAGCAAAGAACTTCGGGCGGAGGGCTCGGGCTTGACCGGCCGAGCCGGGTCGGGTTGAATGGAGATATGAAATGGCCCCATCATACCAAGGATAAACCACTTCGCTACGAGCAACCCGGCCTGCCGCCAGGAACGCTGAAGGTCGACCCGGACTGGCCCGAGCCGAAAATCACCGTCATCGCCTACGACAAACACGATACCATCGAAGAAACACTCGACGACCTCTCGACCCTGGGCGACTACCTGGAGAAGTGGACGGTTGTATGGGTCAACGTCGACGGGCTCGGCAGTGTCGAGACGCTCGAATCGCTGGCCCGGCAGTTCCACCTCCACCCCCTGGCAATGGAAGACGTCGTGAGCCTCTCGCAACGGCCTAAGGTCGATGCCTACAGCGACCAGCTGTTTCTCATCACGCGGATGGTCAACTTCAACGACCGACTGGAAACCGAACAGCTCAGCCTGATCCTCATGCCGGGCCTGGTCCTGACGTTTCAGGAACGCCAGGGCGACTGCCTCGACATCATCCGCCGGCGCATCCGCATGGACCACGGCGTGATCCGCACCGCCCGAGCCGACTACCTCGCCTATGCCCTGCTCGACGCGGTGGTCGATCATTTCTTCCCCGTGCTGGAGGACATCGGCGAGCGCATTGCCGAGCTGGAAAACCAGGCCATGGACAGCGACATCGCACTGGACGAAAACAGCCTGATCCACAAAATCCACAACATCAAGCGGGACCTTCGCAACCTCCGCCGGGCGATCTGGCCGCAGCGTGAGGCGGTCAACCTGCTGATGCGGGAGAACTACGACCTGATCGAATCGGAAACGCAGCTGTACCTGCGCGACTGCTACGACCACGTCACCCGCATCATCGACACGACCGAGAACAACCGCGAGATGGTCTCGGACCTGCTGGGCATTTACCATTCCCGCGTGGGCAACCGCATGAATGCGATCATGAAGGTGCTGACGATTTTCGCGGCGATCTTCATTCCGCTGACGTTCATCGCGGGGGTTTACGGCATGAACTTCGACCCCGAGGTCTCGCCCTGGAACATGCCCGAGCTGCGAACGCGGTACGGCTATCCGATCACCCTGGGCGTGATGGCGGCCATGGCCGGGACGATGCTCATCTACTTCCGCAAGAAACGGTGGCTGTGATATGGATATCTGGCAGAGCCTGCGCGACTTCATCAACGGCAACCCGCACATCAGCGGCGTGATTTTCTCGGCCGGTGCGATCGTCCTGGCGGCGGTGGCCTACCTGCTGCTGCGCAAGCGGGTACATCGCAAGCACACCGCGGCCGAGTCCGTCCGGTTGCGTCGCTGGCTGCTGCTGCTCGGCCTGGCGGTGCTGACGGTCCTGGCGCTGACGCGCATCTGGCTTCAACCGCCGGTCGGCTCGGTCTGGATCGTCCGCAGCGAAGCCCAGAACGTCCTGGAGAGCATCGTCTGGACCGTCCTGGCGGCGGTTATCGTCGTCCTGGGCGTGCGGACTGTCCGCCGCGGGCTGCTGGCTGAGGAAATTGAAATCGAGGCGCGGCACAAGATCCGCATGTCGACAGCCTGGCTGGGCGCCACGGCGTTGCTGATCGCCCTGTTTTTCATCTGGGCCGGGCAGATCAAGGACATGGGCGTGTTTCTGGGTATCGTCGGTGCGGGCCTGGCGCTGTCGATGGGCGAGACGCTGCTGTGCATCGCCGGATGGCTGCTGCTGATCGTCCGCCGGCCGTTCGATATCGGCGACCGCATCGAAGTCGACGGCCGAATCGGCGACGTCATCAGCTACAGCGTCTTCCAGACGACCATGCTCGAGGTGGGCAACTGGGTCGACGCCGACCAATCCACCGGCCGGCTGCTGATCATCCCCAACAGCATGATTATCCGCCACGCCCTGTACAACTACACCAAGGGCTTCCCGTTCATCTGGAACGAGTTTTCCGCCGTGGTCACCTTCGAATCCGACTGGGCCCGGGCCAAGCAGATCATGCTCTCCAACGCCCAGCGGGAAGACAAGAAAATCGAGAACGAGGTCGAAGCCCGCATCGCCGAAATGCAGGCCCGCTACGCCATCCGCTACGGCCATCTCGACCCGATCGTCTGGACGAGCATCGCCGAGCACGGCGTGCGACTAACGCTGCGATACCTCACCCCCGTCCGCCAGCGCCGCGCGATGATCCACCGCCTCAGCGAAGCGATCTTGACGGAGTTCCTCAAAGACCCCGGCATCGACTTTGCCTACCCCACCACGCGGTTTTTCCGCAACCCCGAGGAAGGAAAACACCAGACCGGCGGGCCTGGCGAGATGGGCCGGGGCGGGCGCGACGCCAATCAGTAGCCGCGCGTGTTGGGTTCTTCGATGGCGTCGGGCTCGACCGCCTGCCAGCCGTCCGGGTTGCGGAAGTAGTCCCGCAGGCCCATCGCGGCGATCACGCCGTCGCTGGTGGCCGTGGCCAGCTGCATGGCGGCATTCTGCCGACAATCCCCAGCCACCCACACCCCAGGCACGGCCGTCTTCATCGTCACCGCGTCGGCCTCGATGTAGCCATTGTCATCCAGTGGGACGAACCCCTCCAGCCAGCCGGTGTTGGGTACCATGCCGACGAAAATAAACACGCCGTCGACATCGAGCTTCTCCGTTTCGTCCGTCTCGACGTTGCGGATGCGGACGTGGTCGATGGCTTCGCCCGACTCGTCGGCGACGATCTCCTCGGCCACATACGGCAGGCGAATGTCGATATTGTGCTCGGCCGCCTTGGCCTGAAGCTCCTCGACGAGCACCTGCTGGGCGCGAAACTCGGTCCGCCGATGGATGAGGATCGTCTCGGCGGTAAAATGCTCGGCGAGGTAGATCGTATCTTCCAACGCCGTATTGCCCCCGCCAATGCAGAGCACCTTCTTGTCGCGATAAAACGCCCCGTCGCAGGTGGCGCAGTAGCTCACGCGGGTGGCCTGGCGGAGCTTGTCCTCGCCCGGGATGCCCAGCTGCCGGTAGTCGCTGCCGGGGGCGAGAATGACCGCCCGGGCCCGGAAGGTTGTTTCCCCGCCGTTGGTCTCGACGGCCACCAGATCGCCATCGCGCTGCAGCTTGGTGACGGCCTGGTTGGTAATGCACTCGGCGTCGAAGGCTTCGACCTGCTTCTGCATGGCTTGGACGAGTTCCGGCCCGCCGACCTTGACGTAGCCGGGATAATTCTCGATGTGCTCGGTGAGCATGATCTGCCCGCCCGGCAGGCCGTTCTTTTCGAGGATGGCCGTGCGGTAGCGGTCGCGGGCGGCATAGAGGGCGGCGGCCAGACCCGCCGGGCCCCCGCCGATAATCAACACGCCATACGGTTCGTTCTGCGTCATGTCGCTGGTCTGCTTTCGTGGCTGTCTCTCAACGGGGTATCTTGAAAAATTGAACTTCAACTTGGCGTAGGGTACAATCCTCCCATTGG
>CAZCDM010000091.1:0-9911 GCA_964497475.1 uncultured Planctomycetaceae bacterium | reverse complement strand
AAAATCACGGCAGTGCCATTCGAGGCTTACAGTTATTGGCCCGTGTTTGTGTTGTTTGATTCGCCGTTGCGATCGCGGGCCAGAGGCAGGGGGGGGTGTTTGGGGCTTTTGGAGGGGTTTTGTGGCAGGAGCATCACGCCGAGACCTGTGAGGATTTCCAAGCCGAGGATGGCAAGGTATTCCAGTCGGCCGGTGAGTAGTTTGCCCAGCAGGGTGGGGATCGTGGGGCTGACCAGGGCGGCCAGAACGGCGGTGAAGGTCAGGAATACGGCCAGGGAGATGAAAAAGGGCTTGGGTTCGCCGAGGAATCTGGCGGTGAGGGCGACGAAGACCATCGGCCCGACGAGGATGGCCAGCAGGGTGCTGACCTGGCCCAGTGCCCAGGCCAGGCCCACCTGCACTGCGGCGACGACGAGCAGGAGGACGGCCAGTTCGATGTATTCTCGTGGGGGCCTGGCGGGTTTGCGGCGTCGGCCTTTTCGCTGGAGGTATTGCTCTGCCGCGGAGGGTTGGCCTTCGGCGGCCGGGCCCAGGCCGTGCAGCGTCAGGCGGTTGGGGCCGTAGGTGCTGGCGAGCTGCTGCCACCAGGAGCGGTCGATTCTGGGGAAGCGGTCATACAGGGCGGTGAGGAACTCTTCGTAGCCGACGGTGGTCTCGTCGAGGGTGACGTACTCGCTGCCGGCCGAGATGCGAACGCGCAGGCGGAGGATGTCCTGCCCGGATTCGTCGATATCCCGCTGGGCGGTGATTTCGCGCACCTTGACCCACTCGACGGAGCGGGCCTGGCCGCCCAGCCGGGCGGTAAAGCCCTCGGCGGTCGGTTCGACGGACGAGATGATCGCAGATTGACCCATGCGTCCCTAGTATCGACCAGCCCGGGCCCCGGCCGCCAGCTTCGGGGTAGGATCGTTCGGCAGAAGAAAAGCAAAGTTTCGATAAAATGAAGTAAAGCTGTGGAAGGCAAGTGGTCGAAAAAGTCCTATAACGAGGACGGGCCCCCGAGCTCGTTCGCAACGGAAGTGCGCTGGAGCTACGGATGAAAACGCGCAACTGGGTTTGGATGGCTGGGCTGATGTGCACGGCCCTGGCCGGATGCACTGGAGGCGGGCTCAGCCCGCAGGGCCAGTCACAGTTGAAATCGGCACTGGGTTCGTACCAGTCCGATGACAACGCAGCCACGGTGCGCCATGCCGACGCGGTGCTGGCCGAGACGACCCGTGGCCCCGGGGCGATGCAGGCGTACTACCTGCGGGGCATGGCGAAGTACCGCCAGAAGAACTACGACGCCGCCCGAGCCGACCTGCAGGTAGTTGTCGCCCGCAGCGACGATGATGCACTGCTCGGCCGGGCGTTGGACGGGCTCGGCGAGATTGCCTACCGCCTGGGGCAAGACCTTCAGGCGGTCGACTACTTCCGCCGGGCGCTGCAGAAAATCGACGAGACCAAAGCTCCCGCCGACCACAGCCATTACCGCTTGGGCTGTGCGTTGCAGCGGGTGGGACGCTGGACCGAGGCCGACCTGCATTTCCAGCGGGTCATGTACTATTTTCCCCAGGGCGAGCTGGCCCGGCGGAGCCGCCACCGCGCCAACGCCCGAGCCTGGACGATCCAGGCCGGCTCGTTCAGCCAGCGCGACAAGGCGCATCAGGCGATGGCTGCCTGGAAGGCCAAGCCCTGGCCCGTGCGTGTCGAGCCCGCCCTGGGCGAGCGACAAATGACATTCCTGCTGGAAGTGGGACGATGGACCCAACACGAACAAGCGATCAAGGAACTGCCCGCCATCCGGCAGGTGCAGTCCGATGCGTTTCTCACCGTTACGAGGTAAGGATATGAATCGACAAACGATCCTGCTGACTGTGCTGGTGGCCCTGGTGGGTTTGCTGGCTGGCTGCGACATGTGCGACGCCGAGGGCGACGAGGCCGTGCTGGAATACCCCCAGTCGTTCCTGCAGAAGGACTGGCCCAGCAACAAGGGCTTCGCCGCGCGGGCGACCCGCCCGGCCTACCGCATGCGCCCCGGCGATCAGCTGGAAATCATCTATCACATCCAGAGCACCAAGCTCGAAGATAACTACAAAATCAAGATTCGCGATATTCTTGACGTGGCCTTCCCCTTCCACGGCGATCTGACCCAGTCGAATCTGGAAGTGCAGTCCGACGGAACAATCCAGCTGCAGCTGGTCGGCTCCGTACCGGTCTACGACAAGACGATCAAGGAAGTGGAAGAGGACCTCAAGAAGGCCTACAGCAAGTACCTCAAAGACCCGCAGCTGACGATCAACTTCAAGGAATCCAAGCGTGACCTGCGTGACCTGCAGCTGTCCATTTCGACGGCGCCGCGTGGCTATTCCCGTCTCGTGCCCGTCGCGCCGGATGGCACGATGGGGCTGCCGCTGATCGGTGTGATTCTGGCCGGGGGGCGCACCGTCGATGAATTGCGTGCGGTGGTCAACAGCGCCTACCATGACCTCGGAATGCACGAACTGGAGACAACGGTCAACCTCGAGACGATCGCGCCGACGCGCGTGTACGTTATGGGCGAACTGAAGAGGCCCGGCCTGGTGATCAACAGCTCCGGTTCAGGGCAGGGCATCAACCAGATCACGCTGCTGCAGGCCATCGCCCAGGCCGGCGGGTACATCCCCCAGCGGGCCGATCTGTCCAAGGTGCTCGTCGTGCGTCACAAGGGCCAGCCCACCCCACAGGTAGCGGTGGTGAACCTGCACAAGATGCTCCTGGCCCAGGCGGAGAAGAAGACGCCCTATCAGCCCAACTCGGAAGCCTTCCGCTACGACATCTGGCTGCAGGATGGCGATGTAGTGTACGTGCCGACAACCAAACTGGCCAAGCGGGCCGATTACATTGAATATGTCTGGACGCGGGGCATTTACAGCGTCGTGCCGATTTCCTACGGCCTGAATGCTTCGTATTCGGCCGTCGATACGGTTGACTGGCTTGGCCCCAGCGGCTCGGGGCTGTAATCCGCGCTCGATCCGGCAGACCCATAACCACAGAGGAACACGATGGCTGAAGCCTACACATCCAGAACCCTTCGCGAGATCGTACGCATCGTCGCCAGCCGATTCATCGGCATGACCATCATTCTGGTCATCGTCATCGGCGGCGTAACCTTAGCGAGCCTCTACGCTCCCAAGTGGTATCGCAGCGAGGTCCAGCTGCTGGCCACGCCGGCTCGCAACAGCGGCCCGCTCGAAGCCAGCCCCGTCTCCACCAAAGAACAGGTCCAGCTTTTCGTCAGCACGCAGCGCGACATCCTGATGAGCGACTATGTGTTGGCCTCGGCTCTGATGAAACTCGACCCGGAATTCGAGAGCCGCAATGGATCCCGCTGGAACGAAGCGGGCAAAAAGCCCTGGTTCACCCAAGAGGAAGTCGACCGGTTCATCTCCGAAAATGGCGACCTGCTACGGCGATTCAAAAGCCGTGTCACCGTTGTGACCCCCGGCGGCCCGGATGCGACCTTCACGCAGACATTCAAAATTCGCGTCGACTGGCCGGAGATTCGCCAGGGCGAAATGGCCGACGTCAGCGACACCCGCGCCCAGGCCGCCGAGAACGTTTACAAGCTCACCAAGTACATCGTCAAAGCCTACCTGACCCGTTTCAGCATCCTCGAACAGGAGCGGGCCATGCGGGCCAATGAGTTCATCAAGAACAAAGCCCTGAAAACCGCACAGGAACGGCTTGATAAGGCCACCAAGGAACTTGCCGCGTATTCCGAAAAGCTCGGATCGGACCTGATGACCGTCAGCAGCATTCTCGGCCTTCAGGGCGTCGACAGCGGGCCCAGCGCGCAGGTCACCCGGCTGGAGACGCAGGTTGACACCAACGAAACACGCCTCATCGGCCTTACACAACTCAAGGCCTCCATCGAAACCGAACTGGCTAAGCTCGACCCGACCACCATCGCCGTGCCCGACGAGGTCATCGCCGCGAATCTTGCCATCGGCGAAATCCAGAGCCGTCTGATCACGCTGCAACTGCAGCTGAACAATCTCGAGCCGCAGTATACCGGTGAGTATCGCAAAATCGCCAATGCCCGCGACGAGCTCACCGCCGGCTATGCGACCCTCCAGGCCGAGCTGCAAAAGCAGCTCGAACGCACCGAGGCGACGATCAACATCCTCCAGGCCGAGCAGAAAAAACTCAAGTCTAGCCTGCAGGAGTTTAAGAGCCAGATGAACCGCCTTGGTGGCGAGGCCACACATTATCAAAGGCTGAAACAGGCCTTCGATACCGCTATGACGCTCTATGAGGGAGAAGAGGGCAAATGGCTTGAATCGGTCCGGCGGGAAAGTCTCGCTGAGAATCCGATTCTTGTCAGTGTCCTTGACGATCCGACTTGGCCTGACCCGGCCGATCCGCGTCGTCCGCTGATCTGGCTGAACGTGCTGGTTTCCATCGCCGGCGGTCTGGTGCTGGCCCTGGCCTATGCGTTCATGGCCGATCACTTCGACCACACCATCAAGAGCGTTGACGACGCCGAGCGGTACGTCGGCACGCCCGTCCTGGCGTCGATGCCTAAACTGGGCCGACGCATCATTCGACATTAATAGAGGACCCCATGAGCGAAACCACCAAACCATTCGACGAAGAAACCCCCCAGGCCGTTACTGCCGTGGCCCCCGGCTCGGCAAGCCGCGTCGAGCTCAGCGGCCGGGGCGAAGAGCTCTTCCGCGAGATGTGGGCATCGGTCTTCTTCAGCGGCAAGATGACCGGCCAGAGTCTCCTGGTCACCTCCGCCGCCCGGTACGAAGGAGCGACGACCATCGCCTGTGGCCTGGCGCTGGCTGGGGCCGGACCGGCCGCGGGGGCACACGTGGCCCTGGTGGACTTCAACTTGCGAAACCCCGCCGTGCACGAAACCCTGGGCTTGCGCGGCACTCCGGGCCTGGCCGAAGCCCTCAGCAACGGCGGCGATATGAGCAACGTCGCCCAGCGCGTCAACGATTCGCTGGACGTCTACGTGGCCGGGCAGGTCGCCGACCGCTCACTGAAGGTGCTGCGTTCCAAGGCCGCCCGCAGCTTCTTTGATGCCCTTGCCCGGGCCTACGACTTTGTCGTCGTCGACATTGCCGCAGCCAACATCTACCCCGACGCCCAGGTCCTCGGCGCGATCGTCCAGGAAACGCTGCTGGTCGTCAACGCCGACGTGACGCCACGCGAAGCCGTCGGCCAGGCCAAGAAACGCATCGAGGGAGGCGGCGGACGAGTCTGCGGCATGATCCTCAACCAGCGGACCTACCCCATCCCGAGCTTCCTTTACCGCCGCGTCTGAAACGCACGCCATGCACACTCTCAGGCAGCAAAAAGTCGAGCCCCTGGCCGTGGGCGTCATCGCGGCCTTCGCGGCTGCGGGGGTCGGGCTGGGCCTGCTCTGGCCGAGTCTGCTGCCTTGGTCGATCGCCGTCGCGGGCGGGTTCGTCCTGCTGGTTTTCTGGGCACTGAAGTGGGATGTGACTCTTTGGGCGTGGTTTTGGATCTTCAGCTATGGCGGGTTGAATCCCCCGGCCTGGCACGTAGAGATCACCGGCTTTTTCAATATGACCCCGCCGCGTTTCATTTTCATCGCTGGGGTGGTCACCATGGCCCTGCATCTGCTCTGGCATCGCCATCGACTACGCTTCGACCGCAAGCTGCTCTGGGTCATGCTCCTGCTGGTTGGGTATGTCGCGATTAACTGTCAGATCTTTGGCTGGACCGCCGCCAGCGAGCAGGTCCGCACCGCACCCTATTTCCGTTTCATGGGTGCGTTCCTTCTGCCCTTTGCGATGTTCTTCCTGCTGTACAATACGGCCGTCAGCGAGAAGCACATCCGCTATGCGTTGCTGATCGTCACCATCTACGGCTGGTATGCCATCTACGTCAGCTACCTCCAGTTCATCGCCACCCGCTTTGCCCCCGCCGCCCGCTCGTTGATCTTCCCGGGGTATCTCAACGACCCGACGTACGGCATTCACTACGACCGGGCGCGCGGCGCCTTCTCCGGGGCCCCGCCACAGTCCATCCTGATGATCTTCCTGTTTTTCACCGACCTGTACCTCATCCGCCACGTCAAGGGGCGTTATCGTTTTGCCCTGATGGTCCAGGCCGCTCTCGTACCCCCTACGGTCTTTTTCACCTATCTCCGCAGTGCGTACCTGGGCTTTCTGCTGTGCTGGATTCTCTGGTCGCTCTACTCACGCCGCTTCCGGTGGATCAAGGTTTCCCTGGTGCTTCTGCTGATTGGCGTCAGTGTGTACGTCTTCTGGGACCGCCTGAGTTCCACCGACCGCCAGGCCGGCGGCGTGGCTCAGAAATCACCCATCTACAACCGTATCGTTCTGGCCCAACAGACGTGGGATATGTTCAAAAAGGCGCCCCTGATGGGCGTGGGGTTCGGTCATTTCGTTGACGCCAAAATGCAGCTGGAGGGCGATCCTGATGACTGGATCAGTGCCGACTCCAGCGTGCTCGTCCAGCATAACATCTTCCTGAACATGCTCGCCGAGACGGGGCTGATCGGCCTGGTCCTGACGGTGCTGGCACTCTACCTGCTCTGGCGCGAGTCGGTGGGGTTGTACCGGAAAATCCCTCCCGAAGCCCGCGGAGCCCTCTCGCGCGATCTGGTCGTGCTGTTCTGGGTCTTTCTGCTCGCCTGGCTGAACGACGCAAACTTCCGGGACCCACTGTGGGATCCGTTTTCCAATGCCCTGCTCTGGAGCTTCGCTGCGCTGATCGTCTGCCTCAATCGGCAGCTCGAACCCCAACCGCTCGACCTGCCCATCGTGGGTGACGTCTCGGCCCGCTAGCTTCGGCCCGGCCGGCTGGTCCGAACCCACGCCGGCAAGGAGGCCTTTGTCATTTCACTCAAGCCCCACATTGCATGGCTGCTGAGCGTCGGGTCGATCGCGCATTCCATCAGTGTCTACCTGCCGGCGGTGCTGCTTCAGCGCGGGCTGGGCCTGGCCCGGCTGATCACCCTGACCTATCTGATGTCTACCGACGAGATGGGTCAGTGGGGCCTGGGGATGGTTCTGTTCACGCTGGGGGCGCCGCTGGTCACGCTCGGGCTGAACCAGAGCATGGTCCGCTACGTCAGCTATTACGAAGCCCGCAATGAGCTGATGCAGTTCTACCGACGGGCTCGGCGGTGGGTGATTCTGATCGTGGCGATCATGAGCCTTCTGCTCCTTGCCGCCAGTACGCCACTGCTGGAGTTGGTCGCCTGGCTGCGGGACGATATCCTGCAGGTCGGCTCGAGCGTGAAACCCCATCAGATGAACCCTGCCCTGCTGGCGGCGGTGCTGGCCAATATCACCCTGATGGGCATCTACCTCAGCATGCTGAGTTTTATCTACGGGCTGCGGGCGTATCGACTCGCCGCCCTGATCGAAGCGTTCTTTGCGGTGACCTTCACCGCTCTGGCGGTTGCCCTGGTGGCCATGGACCGCTCGGCGGTGGCCCTGCTTGCCAGCCATGCTCTGGCGTTGTGTATCGCGCTGCTCGCAGGCGGGGTCGGGCTGCATGTGTCGGTTCGATATTTTTCCTCCCTGCCGCCGGCCGACGTCCAGCAAGGGACGCCGGAAATCGAACCCTGCTCCGATGGCGATGTGCTTCCCCAGCCTGTGGCATCGACTCGCACCGCCCAACCTATCGGGCCGGAAGTCACAGAGCAGGGCGAGGACCGGGCAAGCAAGACGCCGGCCGAGATGCTTCCACCGTCCGGTCCCGAGCCAGCCCCCGCCGCCCGCGGGCTTCGTGCGATTCTGCCGCTGATCCGCTATGGCTTTGTGACCATGTTCGGTGCGATGATCTGGCAGGCAGCCGGGTTCGTCAGCCTCGTGCTGACCTACCTGCGATACGGCAGCGCCTGGGCCGGGCCGTTCCTGGTGTTTATGCAGTTGTCCCAGCCCATCGCATTCCTCGCCAACGCGGTCTGGGGTGTGCTCTTCGCCCACATCGCCAAACGATGGGAATCCGGCGATCGGGGCGGGGCGCAGTTTGTTCTCGAGACCGCCTTCCGCGGCGTGGCCCTGGTGGTCATGACTCTGACGGTACTTCTGTACGTCACCGCGCCATTCTGGTCGCGGATCGTCTCCGGGCCGTATCAGGGCGGCTATGCCTTCCTGCAGGGGTTGATGGCCTTTTTTGTCGCCATCAGCAACCTCTCGCTGCTGACGATTCTGGCCAAGCTTCACAAGCGCCCGGGGATCATCGTCATGGCCGCCCTGGCCGGGGCTGGGCTGAACATTGTCCTGGCGCTGCTGTGGATGCCCGCCGCCGGTCCCGTTGGCGCAGCCCGCGCCGCGGGGGTGGGGATGTTCTTCGGCGGAGGGCTGGTCGCCCTGGTCTATCTCCTGGCCAGCGGCACGCGGCTGCATGACAGCACCTACTTCATCCTCGGCACGCCCGTGCTCCTGCTGCTGCCTCCCTATATCGTCGGACCCGTCTGGATGCTCATCCTGCCGGTATGCATTTTCTCGAAATGGTACTTCAATGACCAGCAACGCGAGGTCATGCACGTGGGGTTCCAGCGAGGCCTGGCCCTGGCCCGGGATGTTCTGCCATGGTAGTTCCGATCAGCGTCATCCTGCCGACACACAATCGCCCGGTGGCCCTGGCCCGGGCCGTAGAGTCTCTGCTCGGCCAGTCGCCGCCGCCCGAGCAGATCATCCTCGTCAACGACGGCGATGAACCCGTCGATGGCGACCTCGCCACCCGCTGCAGCGCCGCCGGTGTCGCGCTGCTCACGCTGAGCCGCGCTGAGCCCTCGCTGCCGGCCAGTCGAAACCTCGGCCTGGACCGCGCCCGATGCGATATCGCTCTCATGCTCGAAGACGACGCAACCTGCCCGCCGGGCTACCTACAGCGGCTTGGCGAGTTCTGGGCCCGCGACACCCGCAAGCAAATCGCCGCCATCGGCTCGACCATCGTCGAGCAGCGAGCCGGCAGCCCGGCCGGCCGACTCTTCGCGATGCTCCAGCGGCTCAGCGGGCATCGATGCTGGAGGCCTCGACGGTGTCCGGCTCGCTACCTTTCCCTGCCGGCGGACCTGGCCGGTCAACTCACGCCTGCCAACCTCCTGTACGGGGCTGGGACCAGCATCCGAACCGACATCGCACGGGCAGTCCGCTACCGCGACGACTGGCCCGGCTATGCCTACGGCGAAGACCGCGAGTTCGCCTTCCGCCTTTCCCAACAATACCCGTGCTTCATCGCGCGAGGCCTGGCCCTGGAGCACGACCCAGCCGAGGTGACCGCAGAGTCCTTGGCCGAGAAGGGGCGAACCTATGTCCGTCACTCCCTGGCCACCGCTCGGTCTGCCACCGAAGGCGGAGCTGGCCTGTGGATGCTCGTGGTGCTGGACCTGCTCGGCACGTGCGGAATGTACGGCCTGCTCGGGCTCGTCGGCCGAAACCGCCGTGCCCGTCGCGCCTTCGCCTGCGCAAGTGCGGGCGAGCTGCTTGCCCAGGCTCGGAGGCTGTTATGCGGACGCTGATCCTCATGAACAACTTCCTGCCAGGTGGTGCCGAGTCGGCTTCGTTGACGCTGGCCCGGGGCCTGGCTCAACGGGGCTGCGAAATCCACCTGGTCGTGCTGAATGAGGCCGGTACGATGCGATCGGCCTGGCAGGAGGCCGATGTTGCGATTCACGGCCCGCTGCTTCGCTTCGCCCGCGATCCGCTGGGAACGCTCCGCCTGGCCCGGCTGATGCGAGACCGCCGCTTCGACAACCTCCTGCTGCTCGATGCCCTGCGGAACGTCATGTTCACCGGGCTTCTCGGCTCGTGGCGGAGCAAGGTTCCTGCGGTGCTGTGGTGTCACACCTCACCGAACGTCGGGTGGATTCCGGACATCACCCGCCGGCTGCGGCGCTATCGTCGCTTCGGCTGGCCGGATCGCATCGT
>CAZCDM010000090.1:8076-9986 GCA_964497475.1 uncultured Planctomycetaceae bacterium | reverse complement strand
CCCCCGCCATGGCCAATAACCATGCGGGCAACAGAACAACGCAACCGGCTCGGGATTTCCCGGATGGCCTTGCCATCGTCCGGAAACTATGGTACAGAATCCCTCCCGCAGCCTCCCGCCGCGGAACTGCTCCAGCGAACAAGACCCCTATCATGAAAACACAACATCACTTGCCCTGTTTCACCCGCGAATACGATCTTGACCTGGCTGTGATTGGCGGTGGCGTCGCGGGCACCCTTGCCGCCATCGCCGCCGCCCGCGAAGGGCTCCGTACCGGGCTGATGAACAACCGCCCCGTTCTGGGCGGGCCTTCCAGCAGCGAATTCAGTCGCGGCAGCCACGGCCAGAGCGTCAACGGCGCGTCGGACTACACCAACCGCTTTGCTCGGGAGACCGGTCTGCTGGAAGAGCTTAAGCTCGAAGCCCTGGCCCGACTTGACCAGGGCTGGTACGGCCACTGGAGCCTGCTGCTGCAGGAGTACGTGCAACGCGAAGAGAACATCATCTTCTGGGCCAATACCGAAGCATACGATATCGCGATGAAAGGCCCACGCATCCAGTCGGTCACCGGCCGGTGTGTCGGTTCGGAAACGACCGTCGTTTTCCGCGCCCCGATGTTCGTCGATGCGACGGGAGACGGGACGGTGGGCTACGCCGCCGGAGCAGAATATCGCATGGGGCGCGAAGGCCAGGATGAGTTCGGCGAATCCCTTGCACCCCCTCAGCCCGACGCCAAAACCATGGGGCAGACCATCCTGTTCCAGACGCGCGACATGGGCCGACCCGTGCCGTTCACCCCGCCGGACTGGGCCCTGACCTTCACCTCCGATGACGACCTGCCTTTCCGCATCCATCGGCGTGTTTCACACGGATTCTGGTGGATCGAATACGGCGGGGAACTCGATACCATTGCAGACAACGAGGACATCTACCGAACCCTTCTCCGGGTGCTCTTCGGCGTCTGGGACCACATCAAAAACCACGGCGATCATGGGGCGGAGAATCTTGTGATCGACACCTATTCGCTCTTCCCCGGAAAACGGGAGTCGCGGCGGTTCGTGGGCGATTCCATGCTGACCCAGCACGAGATACTCCAGACGGCCCGGTTCGAGGACGGGGTCGCCTACGGGGGCTGGCCCATCGACCTCCATCCCCCCGAGGGGGTCTTCGGCAAGTCGCATCCCGGCTCGACGCCGCCGTTCTACTTCCCGCGCACCTACCAGATTCCCTTCCGTTGTCTCTACTCCCGGAACATCGAAAACCTCATGCTGGCCGGGCGGAATATCAGCGTCTCCCATGTCGCGCTGGGGACAACCCGGGTCATGGCCACCTGCGGCCTCTGCGGGCAGGCCGTCGGTACGGCTGCGGCGATCCTGAAAGAACAGCAACTCGCCTCGCCACGAGAACTCCTGCCGAACCACATTCCCGCGCTGCGTGCCCGGCTGTTTCGCAATGACGTATCCCTGCCCGGCGAGGCCTACCGCGACCCGGCAAACCTCGCTCTTTCCGCCAAGGCCACCGCGTCCAGCACCATGCCCTTACGCCTCGACCGCCAGACCGATCGACTCCCGCTGGTCCCCGCGCCGATCGAGTCCGATGATCCGGCGGTCATTCCCCCCTACGAAGACCGCCGCAGGGCGCAGATGTTCCCCGCCCAGACCGATCGCATCGACACCATTACGGTCCAACTGCATAACGCCCTGACTGAACCGGTCGAACTCTCGGCGACGCTGCACGAAGCCAGCCAGGCGAATGACTTCTCGCCCACCCCGGAGATTGCCTCCGCCAAGGCAACTCTGCCCGCCGACGGAACGCACGAGGTCCAATTCGATTTCCACGCCAAGGTCCAACCCGGAACGCTCTACTGGATCCAGCTCCAGCCGCAAGAGAACGTTTCTGTCTGCCTCTGC
>CAZCDM010000090.1:0-7976 GCA_964497475.1 uncultured Planctomycetaceae bacterium | reverse complement strand
CTGCCTCTGCAGAAGCCCTTCGGCCCGGAGAATGCGGCAGACGGGTTTTCCCGCGCTGGGGAGAAACCCCACCTGTGGATTTCCGACCCGGCCCAGCCGCTGCCGCAATGGATCGAGCTGGATTTCGGCCGGGAAACGGATTTCAATCAAGTCGATCTGGTGTTCGATACCAACCTCAACACCCTTGTGAAACAGGGCACTGTACCGCAATGCGTGCGCGATTTTGATCTTCAGGTCGCCCGCGGAGAATCGTGGGAAACGCTGCACAGCGTTCGCGACAACCACCATCGCTTCCGGCGGGTGGATCTACCCCCCACCCGGGCCGACCGTCTGCGTGTCCTCGTCACCGCCACCCACGGCGAGCCTGCCGCACGACTCTACGAAGTGCGCGTCTGGAACCTCCGGAGCGATTCCGCGTCCAGAGTGGACACGGCGGCTGAGCCTGGTCGCCCCGATACGATCTGTAACCCAAGGGCATAATGGGGGCACAATCCAAACCCCTCTTTTCAGCGTGTTTTGGTTTACTTCCATTCCCATTCCATTGCCATTGAAGCTACACCAGACAATGTCGACGGAGAATGGATTCGGCCTGACCCAACGCACCGCCGCAGGCGGTGATGCGCCTCGCGGGTGAGTTGCTCCAGCGGATCAGTCATGGGGCGCTGGCGATTCCTCCCAACGGTCACTCCTCACACGGGCCACAGCCGAGTCGGTCGGTGCAGTAGCTCTCGGAAATCACATGCATGGCCTGCTGGAAGCTGGGGTGGGCGTGGATCGTGCGAAAGATATCCTCCATCGTCAGGCCGTGGCGTATCGCCAGAGCGCATTCGTGGATCATGTCCACCGCGTGCGGGCCGATCCACAGCCCGCCGCGAATGCGTTGGGTCTGGTTTTCGATCACCAGCCGGCAGCGCCCGAGCGTTCGGCCGTACAGCTTGGCCGTGGAACTCTCCGCGTAGCGGTACTCCTCGGTGCGAACATCCAGGCCCTGGGCGCGGGCGTCGGCCTCGGCCAGGCCGACCGTGGCAATCTCCGGGTGCGTGTAGACGCCAACCGGCACGACTGAGCGGTCGTCGGTGGTCTTACAGCCGGTGACCTGGTCGCCGATGACGATCCCCATCCGCTCGGCCAGGTGGGAGTGGTTGCGGGCCTCGGCGACGTCGCCGCCGGCGTAGATGTGCTCGACGTTGGTCCGGCAGGCCTCGTCGACGGGAATCGTCTCCTCGTAGTTCACGCCGGCTTCGTCGAGCCCGAGACCTTCAAGATTCATCCGCCTTCCGACAGCCACGAGGGCATGGTCGCTGCGGACTACCTGGCCGCTATCGAGCGTCGTTTCCAGCCCGGACGAACCGACGGTCATTTGCGAAACCGTCGTACCGGTCCGCACGGTGACCTGGCGTTCTTCAAGCAGGGCTCGGGCGGCCTGGCCGGCCAGCGGGTCAAGCTGCGGCAGCAACCGGTCTTCCCTCTCGACGAGGGTGACCGTCAGGCCCAGCTCGGCATAGCAGGTGGCGAACTCGCAGCCCAGCGGCCCCGATCCGATGATCAGCAGCACCGGGCCGGGAAGATCCTCGGCGGTGACGGCTTCGTCGCTGGTCCAGACCCACTGCGAGTCCCAGGGAAACACCTCCGGCCGGGTCGGCCTCGAACCTGTGGCGATGGCGATGGCCCCGGCGTGCAATTGCTGCGTTGCCCCCTGGGGCGATACGACCTCGACCGTATGGCTATCGAGGAGTCGGCCTCGGCCGGTAACGATATCCAGCCCGTCCATCGACTCGGCCGAGGATCGCGCCTCTTCGCGAAATTCGTCGAGGAGGCGGTGAATCCGGGCCATGAACGCCCGCCCGTCGACGCTTGGCTCGCCGAGGGCAATGCCGAACTCGCCGGCCCGGCGGGCGGCGTGGCAGAGTTCGCTGCCGGCCAGCATGCCCTTGGTGGGCATGCAGCCGACGTTGAGACACGTTCCGCCCAAGGCGTTCTGCTCGACGACACACGTTCGCGCGCCGCGCAGGGCGGCCTGCTGGGCGGCGCTGTTACCGGCCGGGCCACCGCCGAGGGCAATGAGATCGTATGGCTTCACCTTAGCTCTCCCAGTATTTCACCTGCCCGAAGTGATCGTGGAGTTTGCCTTCCAACTCGCGGGTCAGGCCGGTCTTGGGGTCGTATTCCGGGCTGGACTTGATCGCCTCGCGGTTGACGTCGACGACGACCTGCGAATCGGTCCAGTCGATATCCTTCAGCCACATCGGCGAGACGAGCACCTTCCGCCCGGGCAGCCAGTTTCGGGTGTCCACCACAAGGTAGCGGACCACCCAGGTCTCGACCTCCAGCAGGAAGCTCTCGACATGGCCGATCTCGCCGTCGCGGGCGAGAATGTCATACCCTTCGACCTCCCGGCAGCTGCGCAGGTTCGGATCACCGGGCTCGCCCGATGCGTCATCCTGTCCCCTGGCTGCATTGGCCAGAGGCGAAACGTTGGGATTTGCGATCGGCCCCCAGTAGTTGCCCCAGTTGGCGGTATCCCAGTAGGTTCCCCACCCGAAGTGGCGAGCCAGGTCCATCTCGCGTTGTCGGGAGACGGGCATGTCGGTTTCGATGCCCGGCCCCTCTTCAATCTGCTGGGTCGTCAGTGCCATAGCGATCGTGCCGTTTTCGAGATCGACCTGCTCGACCGACTCTGGGCTCAGCAGGACATTCCGGCCGGGCAGCCACTGGCCGGTATCGGCCACGAGGTAGCGAATGGCCCAGGTGTGATCGTCAAAGTACAGGTCCTCGACGTCGCCGATGCGATCGTCGGTAGCCTGGATGTCCAGGCCGATGATGTCATGAGTGTTGCAGAACATGGAATTTTCCTTTCGGTTCATTCAGGATTCGAGTGTGGCCAGTACATCGTCAAGCCGGGCCGTAGCCAGGGCGATGCACTGGTCGGCGGCGCCGTAGTACATCCACAGTTCGTCACCACGACGGATCAGTCCGGTCGGGAAGACCACGTTGGCCACCAGGCCGGAGGTTTCGTAAAGTTCGGTCGGTTTGAAGATGGCCTGGCTGGAGCGGGCCTTGACCTTGTGGACGTTTTTCTTGTCCAGCAGGGCCGTGCCCACGCGGTAGACGGGCTGGCGGCCGTATAGCTTGACGCCGTGATACAGCAGCAGCCAGCCCTCGTCGGTTTCCAGCGGCGGCGGGCCCGTGCCGACGGTCACGGCATCCCAGGCTGCCCCGTGGCCCTCTTTGAGAACGCAGTGCGGCTCGCCCCAGTAGACGAGATCCTTGCTGAATGCGATCCAGATATTCTCAATGCCATCGCCCGCATCGGGCCGATGGAGGGCGACCCATCGACCATCGATTTTCTTGGGGAACAGGGCGGCGTCTTTGTTGTTCGGCGGGAAGATCAGCCCGATGCGCTCGGCGCTGGTGAGATCACAACTGCGGGCCAGGCCCACCGCGGCCCCGTTGGGCGAGTAGGTCGTGTAGGTGATATAGTAGCACTGTTCCTCGGCCAGGTACGACACGCGGGGATCCTCGCAGCCCCACTGCTCGTACCGCATGTCAGGCCGCCCGTAGGCCAGCAGCGGCTCGGGTTCGATCTCCCAGTCGTCCACGCCGTTCTCGCTGCGGGCAACATGAATGTTCGAATGGCCCGCACAATTTTCGATGCGAACCAGCAGCAGGACCTGCCCGCCCTGCTCGACGGCGCCAGGGTTCAGCACCGCCAGGGCCGGGAAGGGCATGTCCTCCGGCGTGAGGATGGGGTTGCTGTGATGTCGCTGGAAAATTGCGGGCATCAGAGGGGCCCCGGTTCCTGGCCGTGGGGCCGATGGGCCGGCTCGAATCGGCCCATGACCATCCGGGCGCGATTCTGGATCGTGCCGAGGGCTTCCATGCGATCCTGGCAGTCGTTGACCAGCCGTTGCAGCCGGTCGACGTTTTCCTCGATCACGCCGAAGCGTTCCTGGTTGGCCGCGTGCTCCATTTTCATGAGGAACTGCATTTCCTCAGCCGGGGGCTGACGAAGGGCCTCGTTGTGATCCATCTGTATCGGTGCATTCGTTTGCGATCGAATATCGTCAAGCATGGGGATCCTTTCGCGTTTCGTGGCGTTGGGCGGGTTCATGTACATTGTAGAGAGGCGGGCTGTTACACTTCGGCGTCGGCCGATTCGCCCGAGCCCCACAGGGCCTGGCCGGCCGAGTCCAGCCGGTTGGCCCAGATGTCCCACTCGCGTTGCAAGGCCCGCATGGCCGAGGCCCACTCGCCGGAATCGAGCTTCTCCAGCCGCCCCGACGTGGTACGCCTGATCTGCCGGTAGAGAGCGAGCATCCGCTCGGCACAGCGGATCATCTCGAAGGGCTTGGCCGATTGACGGACGCTCTCGACCAGGTCCCCGCCGGAGCGATGCGTCCAGTCGGCCACGTCCCGCAGAGCCCCGGCAAAGGGGGCGGCCTGCTCGGTCGCCACGAGTCGGCCGTTCTGGCCGTCGCGGACGACCTCCCGGCTGCCGGGAGCGTCCAATGCCACCACCGGCAAACCGGCCGCCAGCGCCTCGACCAGGACCATCCCCTGCGTTTCGGTCTTCGATGCAAAGGCAAAGAGGTCCATCGCGTGGTAGGCGTCGATCAGCTCCTGGCCTCCGAGCGACCCGGCCAGCCAGAGCCGATCGCCCACCCCTGCCTCGGCGAAGGCCTCGCGGTTCCCCTTGCGGCAAGGCCCATCGCCAACGATCAGCGCATGGAGACGTGGCTCATCAGCCAGCGCCTTGGCCATCGCCCGGGCGAGGAAGTCGAGGTTCTTCTCCGGTGCGAGTCGGCCACAATGGCCGATCACCGTAGCGCCGGTGTCGATGCCCCTGGCCCGGCGGAATCGTTTCCCATCACCGCGGCTGTATTCTTCCAGTTCCACGCCGGTGGGGATCACCTCGATCGGCGCGGTCACGCCCCGCTGGCGAAGAATCTCCTCGATGCTCTCGCTGGGGGCGATGACGCAGTCGCACAGCTCGGCATAGCCCGTGGCCAGCCGGGCGATGTAGCTGGACATCGCTTCGAGTTCGACCGGGCTGTAATGGGTGTAAAACTCCCAGCGGGTGTGGTGGGTGAAGACCAGCGGCAAGCGTCGCCTGGCTGCGGCCCGAGCCGCCGCGTTGCCCAGCAGGAAGGGATGATGGGCGTGGATGATCTCCGGGGCGAACGCGTCCATCTCTTCGATCAGGTCCAGCCCGGGCGGCAGGGCCAGGGAGAAGTCGGTATCGTTGACCTCGCGGATCGCGGCAACGCGGAAGACGTCCGGTTCGTCGGCTGGCTGATTCTTGTAAGCCGGTGCGACGATGAGCACATCGTGGCCCTCGCGACGGTAGACCTCGGCGAACCGCTGGACCGACCGGGCCACGCCGCCGACCTGCGGGAGATAGTCGTTGGTGAACATCGCAATACGCATACTCAGGCCTCCTTCGCCCGTTGCACCGTGACGGTCGATTCGTCCGGACCGACGCGAACCGGCTCATCGACCAGCGGCGGGAGGATGTCGACCGCCTCGGGCGGGCTTCGCCACTGCGCGGTCCATTGGATGGTCGCCCGCCCGTCGCCCGCTGCGCGCAGGCGGACGGTCACCGGCCCGAAGCTCGTCGGTGCCGGGCCGAGCGAGAGTTCCTGCCCGCTGTCCAGCCAGGTCGGGGGAATCCCTGCCGCGAGGACCAGGCGGTCGCCCTCCTCGCGAAGAAACATGTTCCGCAGCATCATGACCCACTCGGCCAGGGCCCAGCCGTGCTGGCCGTCGCCCATGCACCCGCCGCCCGTGGCCGGGTGAATCGCCTCGGGCCACTGCCCGGTCGGACTGGCCGCGTTGGCGACATCGGCGACGAGGTTGAAAAAGCCGCCCCGCCCGGCGCGGAGCATGACCTGTGCGACGTGGAGCGTGAGGTAGGCGTTCAGGCCGCTGTGGATCATCTGCTGGAAGAACAGTCCGTCGACGAAGCATTCCCGCCGGAGGGTGTCGACCGTCGCGGCCAGGCGGGTGTCGTCGCCAGCCAGCAGGCCCAGCGGATAGCCCGCCGCCAGTGAGCCGACGGCCCCGGCGTCCATCCGCCGATAGGGCGAAGCCGGCAGCGCGTCGACGCTGCGCCGATCGCGCGAGCGGCGCAGGCTGCGTTTGATCGCCTCGGCGAAATCAGCCCCCTGCCGCTGGAAAAGCTCGGCCTGGTCGTCCTGGCCCCACTGGCGAAGCAACCAGCCACCATCGCGCAGGCCTGCGGTCGACCAATAATCGTCCCAGTAGTAGTAATCGTTATTGCCCAGGTGCTCGGCGGAGAAGCCGGCCGGCATGAGCCCGTTGTGCAGCGGATCGTCGCGATGGCGGCACCGCTTGCGCTGGATCCATTGGCCCGCCCGGGCGACGGGCTTGGCCCAGGTCTCAGGCGGCAGGGACCGGCCGGTGAGTTCGACGAATCGCCGCAGCAGCCAGAGCACCTGGCCGTTGGAGTCCCACTCGCCCTTCTGCGAATGGAAGTAGCCGTTGGTCCGCTGGCGCGGCAGGAATCGCTGGAGTACGGCCTGGGCCCGGCCAATCATGCCCACCGCGAGCATGGCCTGAAGCATCAGGACCGCATCGCGAAACCAGAACCGGCGGTAGGTGTACGGCCCGGGGTAGACGTCGGCCGGGCTCAGCAGAATCAAGTTGCGCACCGCCTGGTCGTAGAGCCGTTGCATCCGCCGGTCCGGGATCGACAGCTCGGCCAGGCCGGTGAGATTCTCCCGCCATGTCCCGGAGGGAGTCACCGTGACGGGCTGATCGCTGTCGGGCCGATCGGCCAGGAGGTCGACGGTCATCGCGAGCTCGTCGTCGCCTCCGGCAAGATCGTACAAGGCCGCCGATGTCGCCAGCCCCACGCGGCAGTTGGCCGAGGGGGCCGACTCGGCACGATCGATTCGCCCCAGCACATCGCCCCGGGCGTAGGTCGAGACGCGGTGGTCATGAGGCGTTCGCCCCAGTGCGATGCAGTCGCACTCGTTGACGGCCATGCGGGCCGATGCGTCGTGGAATGCGATCCGCCGGACGAAGCTGACGCCCTCGGGGTTGAACGGCCGGATCGCCACGGCCAGCCGGGCCGGGCGGTCGGTGCGGGTGCGAAGCGTCATGCAGCACTTCGGCCGATCGGGGTCCTCGGCCCAGACGCGCGAGGTCAGTTCCAGGCCCGGGCATCGGCTGGAGGTTTCGACCACCAGGCCGAGTTCGTCGTCCAGTTCCAGCTTCTGGGAGACGTCCTCGGCCCGCGCGGGCAGCAGGGCCGAGCCCTCGGCCGGGAGGATCGCCGCGTCGATGGACCAGCTGTCGAAGAAAGGCGTGAGGAGGCCTCGCGGGTCGATCAGCGGGTAGGTCTCGCAGCCGGGCGTGCCGACGGCGGTCCAGTTGCGGTGCGTGAGGTTCACGTGCGTCATCGAGAACGCGCGCGGCAGGAAGGAGTTGTCGTGCGGGTCGAACTGACGGCGAACCCAGTATGGCCACTGCCAGTCGAGGTTCTGCTGGATGACCTTGGTGTTGATCAGCCCGCGGGCGTGAAAAACCATGCCCGCCCGGAGCAACTCGACCGGCACGGAGACTTCGGACGGCTGGGCCAGCTTCTCAATGCTCGATAGGAGGTTCAGCGGGTCGATGAATCCGTGCGAGCGGGCCAGCCAGCGGATGACAGCCCGCCAGGGCCATTTGAAAAACATCATACGGGTACGGTCCTCTCCAGTTCGTTTGCGGAAACGATGCAACGGCTTGATGCCATCGGGGCATTATAGTGCCCCTATTGCTCCAACCCGATAATACGCATACAGAATAGTCCTCGAGCGATGTTTGACTGTCCATGATCTGATCGTCCCGGAGAACATCACCGTGCTGCCGCTGCCGCCGTACTCGCCGGAACTCAATCCGGTCGAAAACCTGTGGCACTAACCCGCATTTCTCACCGGTCCGTTGATTTTTGTTGGTGACGACGATTGGTG
>CAZCDM010000089.1:0-9991 GCA_964497475.1 uncultured Planctomycetaceae bacterium | reverse complement strand
CATCTCCGCCGAGGTGTTCAAAAACGCTTGACCCACGGCCCGATTCGCGGTACAAACACCCTCTTGCCTGTATGATAGAACAATCCCTGCGCAAAGGAAGTACCGCAAGGCCATGGCCCCGTCTGACCCGACGCAACAACCCGATCTCGACGAGCTGCGACAGCAGATCGATGAACTCGACGCCCGCATCGTCGAGCTGCTCAACCGCCGCGCCGAGGTGGTCGTATCGGTCGGCCGGGCCAAGCAGTCCGACGGCACGCCGATCTACGCGCCCGACCGCGAGCAGGCTGTCCTCGATCGCGTCAGTTCACTCAACGCCGGGCCCTTGCCGGACAAAACCCTCCAGGCCATCTACCGCGAACTGATGAGCGGCTCGTTCGCCCTGGAAAAGCCCCTCCGCATTGGCTACCTCGGGCCCGAAGGCAGCTTCAGCCACGTCGCCTCGATGCGGAAGTTCGGTGCCTCGGTCGAGCATCTCCCCTTGCCCGACTTCCGCGGCGTCTTCGAGGAGGTCCGTCGAGGCCACTGCGACCTGGGCCTCGTGCCCATGGAAAACAGCCTCGGCGGCGGCATCATCGACACGATGGACTGCTTCATGGCCAGTCCTGAGATTCGCATCTTCGCCGAAGTCCTCGTCGAGATTCACCACAACCTCCTGGCCAATTGCCCAGCCGAGCAGGTCCGCCTCATCGCCTCCAAGCCCGAGGTCTTCGCTCAGTGTCGCAACTGGCTGAGCACTTCGCTGCCGGGTATCGAACTGATCCCCGTGGCCAGCACCTCCAAGGCTGCCGAGATGGCCGCCGCTGAAGAGGGCCTCGCCGCTATCGGCTCGGACCTCGCCGCCGAACTCTACGGGCTGAAAACCATCTTCGCCAACATCGAAGACAATGCCAGCAATCAAACCCGTTTTGTCGTCATCGGCAAAGACCAGGCCCGCCGCACCGGCTCGGACAAAACCTCGATCATGTTCACCACCGCCCACAAGGCCGGCAGCCTCGTCGAGGTGCTCAACATTTTCGCCCGGTACGATGTGAACCTCACCAACGTCGATACCCGCCCGTCCAAGCGGAAGAACTGGGAGTATTACTTTTTCGTCGACCTCGAAGGCCACCTCGAAGACACCCCCGTCCGCGAGGCCCTCGACGAGGTCGCTCATCACTGTAACGAACTGCATGTGCTGGGGAGTTTCCCCCGCGCGACACGAACCATCTGACCACAGGAAGGACCATCATGGCCCGCAAACGATTCGTAGCCGGTAACTGGAAAATGAACACCACTCGCACCGAGGCGCTCGAGCTGGTCGAGCTGCTTCGCTCGGCCCTGGCGGATTTCGACGCGGTCGACACCGCCGTCTGCCCGCCGTATGTCTACCTGTCCGACGTGGCCGACAAGCTCGTCGGCTCGAACATCGGCCTGGGCGCGCAGAACTGCAACGACCAGGACAGCGGCGCCTACACCGGCGAAGTCTCGGCCAACATGCTGCGCGATATCGGCTGCCGCTACGTCATCCTCGGCCATAGCGAACGCCGCCACGTCTACGGCGAGACCGACGCGTTCATCAACAGCAAGATCATCAAGGCGCTGACCGAAGGCCTCGACGTGATCTTCTGCGTCGGCGAGACGCTCGATGAACGCAAGGCCGACAAGACCCTCGACGTCGTCAGCCAGCAGATCACCGAAGGGCTCAAGAATGTCGATGAGGATCAGATGGACGGCATGGACATCGCCGCCCGCCTGACGATCGCCTACGAACCCGTCTGGGCCATCGGCACGGGCGAAACCGCCACGCCCGATCAGGCGCAGGACGTTCACGCCGCAATCCGCAAGCTCATCGGCGAGATGTACGACGCCCAGACGGCCGAGGACATCCGCATCCAGTACGGCGGCTCGGTCAAGCCCGGCAATGCGGCCGAGCTGTTCGCCCAGACCGACATCGATGGCGGGCTCATCGGCGGCGCGAGCCTCAAGAGCAAGGACTTTGTCGACATCATCAAGGCAGGCCTGTAACCCCAACCCGAGGATTTTTCGATGGCATACTTTATTGGCAGCGTATTTCTAATCGTATCGATTCTGCTCGTGCTGGTCGTGCTCCTGCAGAAGGGGCGCGGCGGCGGGCTGGGCGGCGCCTTTGGCGGCGCCGGAGCCGGCAGCGCCTTCGGCACGCGAACCGGCGACGTCTTTACCTGGGTCACCATCGTGCTGACGGCGTTGTTCCTGCTGCTGGCGGTGGTCTCGGCCTTGGCGTTCCGGCCCGACGTTGGCCAGGTCGCCGCGCCGCAGTTCGACCCGGCCGAATGGCCCGCCGGCCTCGAGGCCGAGCACGTCACCGTCAAGATGGGCTCGCCGACAGCCAACGCGACGATCCGATTCACCCTCGACGGCACGGAGCCGACGGAGAAGTCCCTGGCCTACCAGCGGACGGCCATCAAGGTCCGCTCCGGACAGACGCTCACCGCCCGCGCGTTCCGCGCCGGCTTCGAGCCCTCGGAGATTCTCCGCGTGACCTATCAGCCCCGCGCCGCCGCATCCGCACCGGCCCCGGCCCCGACGGTCGTGCCCGCCACGCAGCCGGTCGTCGAGGAATCCGCCCCGGCCAGCCAGCCCGCTTCCTGAGGACACCCATGTTACGATCCATGACAGGATTCGGCGCCGCACCCGGCCAGGTCGACCAGGTCGAGTACTCCGTCGAGGTCAAGTCCGTCAACAACCGCTACCTGAAGATCCAGCAGCGGCTGCCGGATGGTCTCTCGGCCATGGAGCCCGAGATCGAAAAGCGCCTCCGTGCGGAAATCACCCGCGGCAGCGTCGTGATCTCCGTCCGCATGAAGGTCAGTCAGACCGAGGTCGCCTGCCAGGTCAATACCGACCTGCTGGGGCAGTATCTCAAGCAGCTTCGCCTGGCCGAGGTCGACGCCGATCCGAATCTGCGGATCGACCTGGCGGGGTTGCTGCAACTGCCCGGCGTCTGCCAGCCGCCCTCCATGGACGAGCTGGCCGAGAAGACCTCGGCCGACCTGTTGTCGCTGGTCGATGAAGCCCTGGCCGGGCTGGGGCAGATGCGGCAGACCGAAGGGCAGTCCATCGTCGAGGACCTCACCACCTGCGTGGGCGAGATCGAAACCAACCTCGCCGCCGTGACCGAACTGGCCAAGGACATGGTCCAGACCTATCACGATAAACTGCAGGTCCGTGTCAACGAGCTGCTGGCCCGGGCCCAGATCAAGATCGACGAAGAAAGCCTCGCCCGCGAGGTCGCCATCTTCGCCGACCGCAGCGACATCAACGAGGAGCTTTCCCGGCTCGGCCAGCACATCGCCGAGTTCCGCAAGCTCCTCCAGGCCGACGAACCTGTCGGGCGGAAGCTCGACTTCATCGCCCAGGAGATGCTCCGCGAGGCCAACACCATTGGTTCCAAGGGCGCCCATGCCGAGATCGGCCGATGCGTGGTCAACATGAAGACCGCCATCGACCGCATCAAGGAACAGGCCGCCAACGTGGAGTAAGCATGCCCCCCGGTTCCGAAGGCAAGCTGGTGGTGGTCTCCGGGCCCAGCGGGGTCGGCAAGAGCACCATGGACAAAGCCGCCCTGGCCCGCTGCGAGGCGGAGTTCAGCATCTCGGCCACGACCCGCGCGCCGCGGCATGGCGAGGTCGACGGCCGGGAGTATCACTTTGTAAACCGCGGGACGTTTGAAAAGATGATTGCGGATGATCGTCTGCTGGAATGGGCCGAGGTGTTCGGCAACTACTATGGCACGCCGGCCGAGCCGGTCCGCCAGGCCATCGCCGAAGGTCGGACCATCCTGCTGGAAATTGACATCCAGGGCGGCCTGCAGGTTCACACCCGCATGCCCGAGGCGACGTTCGTGCTGATCGTCCCGCCGAGCATGGACGAACTCAAACGCCGCCTGACCGAACGAAAAACCGAAGATGCCGCCTCGCTGGCCCGCCGCCTGGCCAAGGCCCAGCAGGAACTGGCCACCGCCCGCGACAGCGGCGTCTACACGCACGAAATCGTCAACGACGACCTCGACCAGGCCGTCGATGACCTGCTGGACATACTGAAGAACTGACCCTCGACACACCGTCGAACCGACAGGAGAAGATCATGATTGAAGCACTGAAGTCCGAAGAGATCATTCGCAAGGTGGGTGGCCGATTCAAACTCACCGCCCTGATCCAGCGTCGCCTGGTGGAAATCATCAATGGCGACCGCCCGCTCGTCGAACGCAAACGTGGCATGACCGATATGGAAGTGGTCATCCAGGAGATCCTCGAAGACAAGATCGCCATCGACTACGACGACAGCGACGTCCCCGAGCCGACCGAACTGGAATAGCATGGCCCCCCAGGCGCCAACATCGCTGGCCGGCCGGGAGGTCCTGCTGTGTCTCACCGGCGGGATCGCCTGCACCAAGTCGGCCGACCTGGCCAGCCGCCTCGTCCAGTCCGGCGCGACCGTCACCGTCGCTATGACCGATGCAGCCACCCAGCTCATCGGCCCGGCGACGTTCCGCGGCCTGACCCGCCAGCCGGTCTACACCAGCCTCTGGCAGCCCGCGGCCGACCATTCCATCCAGCACATCTCCCTGGTCGACCGTGCCGAGATCATGGTCATCGCCCCGGCCACGGCCAACATCATCGGCAAAATCGCCGCCGGCATTGCTGACGACCTCGTCTCGACCCTGGCCATGGCGGCCACCGATCATTGCCCACTCGTGCTGGCCCCGGCGATGAACACGTCCATGTGGCACAGCCCGGCCGTCCAGCGGAACATCGCTACCCTCGCCGAATGGGGCGTCGAGCTGCTCGGCCCGGCCGAGGGTAACCTCGCCTGCGGCACGACAGGCCCCGGCCGCATGGTCGAACCGGCCGAGATTTTCGACCACATCGCCGCTCGCCTTGCCACGCTGTAAGATGGCCGACCCAGCCTGCTGGTTCCACGTCACCGGCAGCACCTGCGGAACGTGGGTTCGCGGTGACAGGCGAGGCTGGCGTTCCGCGACCAGACGCATCTACGGCGGGTCCACGCATGCAATCGCCGAGATTGGAACCCTGTGATATCGCAGGTTATCGATTCTGCTCATCGCAGGTAAAACCCGTGCAATCCAGGGGGCGGGGATGCATGATATCTGGTCAGGAAGGGCGTTGGATGGTGCAATGAAAAAACGAATTCTCATCACGACCGGGCCGACGCGGGAATACATCGACCCCGTGCGGTTCATCAGCAACGCATCAAGCGGGCGGATGGGCGCAGCCTTGGCCCGCCGGGCGGTTTCGCTCGGCCATGACGTTACGCTGCTGGCCGGGCCGTGCGACGTGGACGTACCGGCCGAGGTGGCGGTCAAACGATTTGTCAGCGTGGCCGACCTCAAAGCACTGCTGGCCGATGAGTTCGACCGGGCCGACGTGCTGCTGATGGCGGCGGCGGTGGGCGACTTCACCGTGGACGATCGCGCCGAGGGCAATAAAATATCCCGCGCCGACGGACCGATCACGCTGCGGCTGGAACCGACCGACGACCTGCTGGGCGGCCTGCCAGGGCGGAAGAGGCCCGGCCAGCTCGTCGTCGCCTTCGCCGTCGAGACCGGTCCGCGCGAAATTATCGAAACGAAGGTCCGCGACGAAATGGCTCGCAAGGTTGCCGATTTCTGCGTGGTCAACACTCCCGCTGCAATGAATGTGGACCGCAGCGAGGCCGCCATGCTCAGCCCCGGCGGGATGGTCCTGCCTTGGGGCGAGCGAACCAAAGACGACCTGGCCGGGATGATCCTCGGCGAGCTGGAGAGAATCGCATGAACCGTCCGATAAAAGTAGAGATACGCCGCAACGCCGACTGCACCGATGTGCCCATGCCGCGGTACATGACCGATCATGCCGCGGGCATGGACCTTCACGCAGCCTGCGATGCCGACATGACCATCGACCCCGGCTGCCGGGCGCTCGTGCCATGCGGATTCACCATGGCCTTGCCCGCCGGCACCGAAGCGCAGGTCCGGCCCCGAAGCGGGCTGGCCCTCAAACACGGCGTGATTCTGCCCAACAGTCCGGGCACGATCGACGCCGACTACCGCGGGCCGGTAGGCGCGATTCTGGGCAATATCGGCTCGGAACCGTTCACCGTCACCCGCGGGATGCGCATCGCCCAGATGGTCATTGCCCCGGTCTGCCGGGCCGAGATCGTCGAAGTCGACGAGCTGGATGAGACGGCCCGCGGAGAGGGAGGCTTCGGCCATACCGGCGTGTGACGACCCGGGCGTGGGCCCGGGCGGGACCGCGGCCCAGCCGCCGAGACAACCCCCCGAGGCCAAGGATGGCGAGCAAACCAAGTACTGCGTCGAAGAACTCCACGACTCCTGACCCGGCCGCGCCGCAAGGCCGCCGCTTCGCAACGACCTGTCTGACCCTGGCGATGCTCGCCGGTGCGCTGCTGGTCTGGCTGAGCATGCTTTCGTTCCACCCGGCCGACCCGCCGAGCGACCTGGTCTACCCGCCGCCGAGCCCGGTGGCCAACCGCGCCGGCGTGGTGGGGGCGTACCTGGCCTGGGGGCTGCACTACTGGGTGGGCGCGGGAACCTACGCAGCCCTGGTGCTGCTGACGGCCTGGTCGGGCCTGGCGCTGCTGGGCAAACGCATCAGCGACCTGCCGTGGCGCGTCGTGGGCCTGGCGATGCTCACCGTCGCGGTCAGCACCGGCGTGAAACTTCAGCAGGGCACCTTTGTCGGCGCGATGGTCGAAAACCCCGCCGGCGTGCTCGGTTCGGGGCTGGGCGAATTCCTGGCCGTCAAGTTCGGGCCCACCGGCAGTTGGATCGTCGTGATGGGGCTGGCCTCGGCGGGCGTGATGCTCACGGCCGATACGATCCTGGCCGGGCTGATCCGCTGGCTGCACGCCGGCTGGAAGAAACGTAACGATGTCGCCAGCCGGTTCGCCGAACTGCGACGACAGAGCAAGGCCGAAAAGAAGGCCCTCAAAGCCCAGGCCCACGAAGAGAAGCTCGCCCAGGCCGCCGCGGCCGCTGAAGTAAAACCTCGCCCCGTCGCACCGGGCGTAGGCACAGCCGCTGCAAAATCAGTCGAGGCTCCTGCATCGCCCCAGCCGGCCGCGGTCTCGGCCGCCGGGCAGTACCGTTCCGACGCCCAGGCCGGGGAAGAGGTCAAGGAATCCAAGGGACTCTTCGGCCGAGCCAAGAAGGACCGCCCGAAAAAGCCCGCCAGCAAATCGCAGGCCGATTCGCCCACCCCGGCCGGCAGCGAACCGGCCGACAAGCCCCCGGCCAAGCCCGCCCCGGCGCGGACGAGTTCAGCCCCCGTGCCGTCGATCGAGCTGCTGGAAAAACCTCAGGGTGGCTATCGCGAGCAGGCGGAAGTCCAGGCTGCCCAGCGCAAGCTCGTCCTCCAGCAGACGCTGGACGACTTTGGCGTCGAGGCCAAGGTCGAGGGCTACATGACCGGCCCGGTCATCACGCTGTACGAGGTCTCGCTGGCCCCGGGCGTGAAGGTCGCTGCCGTGTCGAACCTCTCGACCGACATCGCCCGCTCGCTGGCCGTGCCGGCTGTGCGCATCGTCCCGCCGCGGTTCGGCAAGGACACCATCGGCGTGGAAGTACCCAACCTGGAAAAGGAAATCGTCCGCGTCCGCCAGTTGATGGAGATGTCCAAGGGCGTGGAGAAAATGCGCCTGCCGCTGTTCCTCGGCAAGGACGCCGGCGGCGATCCGATCACCGTCGACCTGGCTCGCTGCCCGCACATGCTCATCGCCGGGACGACCGGCTCGGGCAAGAGTGTTTGCATCAACACGATCATCATGTCGCTGCTGATGACGCGCACACCCGAGCAGGTTCGGTTCATCCTGGTCGACCCGAAGATGGTCGAGATGGCGGCTTTCGAGAAGCTGCCTCACCTGCTGTGCCCGACGATCAACGACATGGGCAAGGCCGAGGATATTCTCGAATGGGCCGTGACGAAGATGGACGAGCGATACGAGATTCTCAAAGAGGCCCGCGTCAAGAACATCGACGGCTACAACGCTCTGGACGAGAAGGAGCTGTATGAGCGGTTCGGCGTGGAGACCGAAGAGGAAAAGCAACGCATTCCCAAGGTCATGCCGAGTTACGTGATTATCATCGACGAGCTGGCCGACCTGATGATGACCTCCGGCAAGGAGGTCGAGAACTACATCATCCGCATCGCCCAGAAGGCGCGTGCGGTGGGCATCCATCTGGTGCTGGCCACGCAGAGGCCGAGTGCGAATGTGGTCACCGGCCTGATCAAGTCGAACATGCCTTGCCGCGTGAGCTTCCAGGTTGCCAGCGGGCAGGAAAGTCGCATCGTCCTGGATCAGAAGGGGGCCGAAGTGCTCCTCGGCCAGGGCGACATGCTGCTGCTCCAGCCGGGCGGCAGTCAGCTGTCCCGCGCGCAGGGGACCTATATTGACGATGGCGAGATCCGCGCGGTGGTTACGGAACTGGAAGACAGCGGCGAGCAGGTATTTGATTCCCAGTTGCTGAAAATCCAGAGCGGGGCTGCGGATGTCGATGCGCTGTCTGAACGGGACGAGATGTTCGACCAGGCGGTTGAGGTGGTCCTGGCGGCCCAGCGGGGCAGTGTCTCGCTGCTGCAACGGCGGATGTCGATCGGCTACGGCCGGGCCAGTCGGATTATCGACCAGATGGCCGAGGCGGGCCTGCTGGGTACGCACAAAGGCAGCCAGGCTCGCGAGTGCATGATGACGCTGGATGAGTGGCATGAGTTCAAGGCCAACATCGAAGCCGACCAGTCGGGCGAGTCGAGCCTGATCGGCGAGCCGACCAGCGTGTAAGGCAGCGCTTGGCAGCGGGCTCGGCGAGGCTTTACAATGGCAGGATGGCTGAATCGCAGGACAAACCGTTGCGTGTGGGCTGGGTCGTGGGGCCGCGTACGTTTTCGCACTGGGGGGCGGTGCTCGATCCCCTGGCTGGTATGCTCAGCGATGCGGGTGTGGAGATCCACTGGTTCAGCCCGTATGTCGAGGACGTTCCCGAGCATGATTACCGCTGGGAGCCGCCGACCGAGCCGGGCCTGTTGCGACGCTGGCTGTGGAATTACCGGGCGGTCGATGTTTTGGCCGACCGCCTCCGCCAGAGCAAGGTCGAGCTGCTCCACGCATTGGATTCCACCGCGTTGCGGGCGACGGCCCTGTTTGCAGACCATCTCGATCTTCCCTACATCGTCACCTGGTGCCGTCGCGGGCGGGGGTACTTGCCCTCGGCCCGGCTTCCGCTGCCTTGGGCGGTGCTGGCCTGCTGCGAGACGATCCAGCAGAATCTGCTGGATCGCAAACTCATCGCCGAAGATCAGCTCGAATTGATCCGCCCGGGATTTGTCCCGGCGGAGGGGCCCAGGCGGCTGGCCCGCGAGGATCGTCGCATCGCCATCCTCGCCGACGGCATGGATAACGGTATTGAGCCGATGGCAGCGGCCCTGCAGGCCGGCCAGGCCCTGGCCGAGCGGAAAATGGCCTGTGCGCTGTTCCTGATGGGCATGGGGCGTCACGAAGATCGCCTGCGCCGGCGGGCACGCAAGCTGCCCATCGGGCGGGATGTGACCTTCGTCGGCCGCCAGCCCGAGACGCATTACCTCGAAATCATCGCCTCGGCCGATGTGTATCTCCAGGTCGGCGCGAGCGACGATTTGCCTTTGCACACGCTCCTTGCCATGGCCAGCGGTGTCGCGACGATCGCCCCGGCCGGGCAGGTGGGACAGTTTCTCACGGACGGACGAACGACGATGCTCTTTGACCCGGCCTCGCCCGAGCAGATCTCCACAAAACTCCAGACCGCCCTGACCGATCGAACCAGTACCGATGATCGGACCTCGGCCGCCCTGAATCATGTGCGGGAGAAGTACAGCCTCGATGAGATGACCCGGCGGACCCTGGCGGTCTACCAGCGTTGCAGCCAGACGGACTAGCCCGCATTTCTCACCGGTCCGTTGATTTTTGTTGGTGACGA
>CAZCDM010000088.1:8019-10042 GCA_964497475.1 uncultured Planctomycetaceae bacterium | reverse complement strand
CATCGACACCACGCGGACGCTGATGAGCCTGGCCGGACTCGGCGAGCACATCCCCGCCGACGTCCGCGGGCGCGACCTGTTCGGCCCGGCGCCCGCCCCCGAGGCCGTCTTCGGCCAGATCGGCTGGCCCGAGGGCAAGCCCGACCGCATCCTGCCCCCCCCAGGCCATCGAGCGGTACATCCAATCGCAGGGACACTACCCGCGGTACACCCGCACGCTCCGCCAGGCCGTCCGCACCGACCGCTACCGCATGGATGTCGAGTGGATGGCCTCCGGGCGGCGCGTCCCGCGAGAGGAGATGGACGGCAATCTCTTCGACCTCCAGGCCGACCCGCACGAACGGGTCAACCTCTTCGGCCGCCCCGAGAGCCAGCCGATTGTTGAGAAACTCATCGGCCATCTCGAACGATGGGACGTTAGCCTCGACCACCCCCGCGGGTGCTTCCCGCCCGGCTGTTGAAAATCGGCAGGATTCCGCCGAAAAAAGACTTGCAGGCTCGCCAGGGTTTGCTAGAATATCCGATTCTCGCATGATCGAGCGAACACACACGCCCGGCCGGGTGGCCGGGGCGCAACATACCCGTATGGAGAGTGGATCGTGGCAGTACGACTGAGATTAAAACGAATGGGCCGGCGGCACCACAGCTTCTATCGCCTCAACGCGATCGAAAAACGCAACCCCCGTGACGGCCGCGTCATCGAAGAGCTCGGCTGGTACGACCCGCACGCGGACGGAGAAGAGGAAATCAACTTCAACCGCGAGCGGATCGAACACTGGCTCAGCGTGGGCGCCCAGCCCAGCGAGACGGTCAGCAACCTGCTGAAAAAGCACGGCATCGCGGGCACGTAACCCGTCGAGGCCATGGCCCTGCGCGTCGACATCCTGACGCTCTTTCCCGAGCTGCTGGAGAGCTTCGCGGCCACGAGCATCGTCTCCCGGGCCGCCGCACGCGGGCTGATTGACATCCACATTACCAACATTCGCGATTTCGCCACCGACAACTACGGCTCGGTGGACGATTCGCCCTACGGCGGCGGGCCGGGCATGGTGTTGATGTGCCAGCCGATGTTCGACGCCGTGGAGCATGTGCGAACGCAAGACGATAGACCCGGGCAGGTCATCCTGCTGAGTCCGCAGGGGCGGCGCTTCGACCAGGCCGCTGCCGATGAACTCGCCCGGCGCGACAGGCTGATTCTGCTGTGCGGCCACTACGAAGGGTTCGATGAGCGAATCCGCACCGACCTGGCCGATGAAGAACTGTCGCTGGGCGATTTCGTCCTCTCCGGAGGCGAGATCCCGGCCATGGCCGTCACCGACGCCATCGCCCGCCTGCAGCCCGGCGCCCTGGGCAAAGATGAATCGACAACCGAAGAATCCCACCGTCACGGACTGCTGGAGTATCCGCAGTACACCAGGCCCCGCGAATACCACGGCCTGACCGTGCCGGACGTGCTGCTCAGCGGCGATCACGCCAAGATCGTCGCCTGGCGACACGCCCAGGCCGAGCAACGCACACGCACCCGCCGGCCCGACATGTGGGAACAATACCAAAAAACCAAACCGACCGACCCATCCGCATCACAGGAGTAGAACCGTGTCACAGGAACTGTTGAACAAAGCCGCCGCCGGCAGCATGAAAGAATCTGTCCCGAGCTTCAGCCCGGGCGATACCGTCAAAGTGCACACCCGCATCGTCGAAGGCGACAAAGAACGTATCCAGATGTTCATCGGCACGGTCATTGCCCGCAAGGGCAGCGGCATGGGCGAGACCTTCACCGTCCGCCGCATCGTCCAGAACGAGGGTGTCGAGCGGACCTTCCCCCTGCACAGCCCCAAGGTCGCCGATGTTGAGATCGTCCGCCGCGGCAAGACCCGCCGGGCCAAGCTGTACTACCTCCGCGACCGCGTCGGCAAGGCCACCCGCCTCAAGGAAATCCGCGAGCCGAGCAAGAAGGAACGCGCCGCCGCCGAAGCCAAAGCCAAGGCCAAAGCGGCCGCTGCCGAAGCTCCCGCCGCCGAAG
>CAZCDM010000088.1:0-7919 GCA_964497475.1 uncultured Planctomycetaceae bacterium | reverse complement strand
GACTCCGCTGCGCCGGGCAAAAAAAGCGTGGACCCCGCTGTGCTCGGCAAAAAGGGCGAAGCGATTGCTCGTAAGCATCTCCGCAAGGCGGGACTAAAGATTCTCGCACGCAACTACCGCTGCGCCGCCGGCGAGGCCGACCTGATCGCACTCGACCGCACCGCCGGGCAGCTCGTCTTCGTCGAGGTCAAGACCCGCTCGGACGACACCTACGTCGAGCCCTATGCAGCCGTCGACTCAGCCAAGCAGCAACGCTACGGCCGCATCGCCCGAACCTATCTCGCCGAGCGCGATACCGGCGATCTCGCCGTCCGCTTCGATGTCCTCTCCGTGCTCCTCCAGCCGGGCCGAAAGCCCGCGGTCACGCACATCCCCGAGGCGTTCAGCCCCTGAGCTACATCAGCAGCAGCAGGCTCGCTGCCATCACCGCCATGCCCGCCAGCAGGCCGTACAGCGAATCATGCCCCCGCCCGTACGCACGGGAAGTCGGCAGCAACTCATCCAGCGAGATGTAAACCATAATGCCCCCCACCCCGCCGAAGAGCACGCCCATGACCTCCGGCCCGATGAACGGGCGGAGCACCAGGTAGCCGATCAGGGCCCCGGCCGGCTCGGCCAGGCCCGACAACAGCGAATACCCGAACGCCTTGCCGCGCTTACCCGTGGCGAAGTAAATCGGAACCGACACGCTGATGCCCTCGGGAATGTTGTGCAGCGCGATGGCAATGGCGATGGCCAGGCCCAGCGCCGGGTCTTCCAGGGCCGACAGAAACGTCGCCAAGCCCTCCGGGAAGTTGTGAATGCCGATGGCCAGGGCGGTAAACAGCCCCATGCGGTGGAGCTTCTCCGGCGAGGTGTGCAGCAACTGCGGCGGCGAGTCGCCCTCGTGCACCGCCTCGACGTAATCATCGCGGCGGACCTCGTGGGGGTTTTCCGCCGAGGGGATCAGCCGGTCGATCAGCAGGATCACTGCAATGCCTCCGAAGAAGGAAACCGTCGCCCACCACCAGCCGCCCGACTCCCCGCCGGTCTCGGCCAATGCTTCGGCCGCCTTGGGCAGAATCTCCACGAACGAAACGTAGAGCATCACCCCGGCCGAGAACCCCGTCGCCACCGACAGGAATCGGTAGTTGGTCTTTTTCGCGAAGAAGGCGATCGCGCTGCCCACGCCCGTGGCCAGGCCCGCAAAAGTTGTCAAACCCATCGCCAACCAGAAATTCTCCATGCCATCACCTTTCGTCGAGAGGTCGCAGCATTGCAAGGGCCATGGGCCGGTGCAACGTCGACCATTATACCGGACTGTTAATGGGACGTCACGCCTTGCCTGGCCGGCCAGGTCGCTTGTCAGAAAACAGACTGGCCCGGCCGGTGGTTTCTGCTACAATGCCCGCCCATGATCGACTCCCTGGAAAAACACTTTTGCGAAATTCTCCCGCCGTGCGACTTCGCCTCGCTGCGATACGTCCGCGAACGGGACGAGGTTCTCTCCGTCCGCCAGAACGTGCCCGAGCCGATGGGCCGTGGCGACGACGCCGGCGCGATGATTACCCTCCTCGCCGACGGCGGGATGGGCTATGCAGCCACCAGCGACCTGAGCAAGGCCGGCCTGGCCGAAGCGGCCCGACGCGCCGCGGCCACCGCCAAACGCACCGCCGGGCGACTGGTCGAACACCTCGCCGCCACCCAGCCGGGCCATCCCGTTGGCGAGTACGCCGGCCCAGAGGAAATCCCCTGGGCCTCCACGAGCCCAGCCGAGAAGTTCGACTTCCTGCGGGCCACCTGCGAGAAACTCAAAATCGACGACCGCATCGTCGACTGGGAAGTCAGCCTGCTGCACACCGCCGCCGAAACGCTCTACCTCACCAGCGAAGGCGGCCGCGTGCACCAGAGCTTTTCGTACCTCGCCCCGTCGATGTCCGCCACGGCCAACGCCGGCGCCGAAACGCAGACGCGTACCTTCGGCTCGCTGCGTGGCCAGTGCAAACAGGGCGGGCTGGAAGTGCTCGACGCCTGCAACTTCAAACGCGCCCCGGCCCACGTGGCCGAGGAGGCCATCACCCTCCTGACGGCCGAGAACTGCCCCACCGGCACGATGAGCCTGCTCCTCGGCGCCGACCAGATGATGCTGCAGATTCACGAATCGATCGGCCATCCGCTGGAGATCGACCGCATCCTCGGCGACGAACGCAACTACGCCGGCACGAGCTTTGTCACGCCGGAGATGTTCGGCCAGTACCGCTATGGCAGCGAGCTGCTGAACGTGACCTTCGACCCGACCAACCCGCACCAGTTCGCCAGCTACGGGTGGGACGACGACGGCACGCCGGCCGAGAAGCAGTACATCATTCGCGACGGCATCCTCCAGCGAGGCCTCGGTAGCCCAGCCAGCCAGACCCGCAGCGGGCTCGACGGCGTGGCCAACGCCCGGGCGAACCTCTGGAACCGCCCGCCGATCGACCGCATGGCCAACCTCAACGTCGAGCCCGGCACGTCGACCCTGGCCGAGATGATCGCCGGCATCGAGTTCGGCGTCTACATGCAGACCAACCGCAGCTGGTCCATCGACGACAGCCGAAACAAGTTCCAGTTTGGCTGCGAGTTCGCCCAGCTCATCGAGAACGGCAAGATCACCCGCCCGGTGAAGAACCCTAATTATCGCGGCATCAGTGCGACGTTCTGGCGGAACCTCCGCGGCGTGGGCGTACCGGAAACCGTCGGCGTGTTTGGCACGCCCTACTGTGGCAAGGGCGAGCCGAACCAGATCATGCGCGTCGGCCATGCCAGCCCGGCCTGCCTCTTTGCCGACGTCGACGTCTTCGGCGGAGAATAACCACCCATGCAAGAGTCCTTCTACAACCTGGCTGATCGCATCCTGGCCCAGACCGCCGGCGACGAAACGCTGCTGCTGAACCTCCAGGGCGAGCAGAGCGACTTCGCCCGCTACAACCGCTCGGCCATCCGCCAGGCCGGGGCCGTCTACCAGCAGTACCTCACGATCGAGCTGATCGTCGGCCAGCAACACCTCGCCGAGACGATCACCCTGACCGGCTCGGACGAAGTGGACCTCGCCCGCGCGACCGACACCCTGGCCACTCTTCGGGCCGACCTGCCCGCCCTGCCGGAAGACCCCTACCTGCTGATCGCCACCGAGCCGACCAACACCGAGCAGATCGGCGAGGACCGCCTGCCAGATTCCGATGCGATGACCGAGGCCATCCTCGCCGCCGGCAGCGGCCGGGACCTCGTCGGGCTCTCGGCCCGCGGGGCGATCTGGCGAGGCTTTGCCAACTCCCTCGGCCAGCGGAACTGGTTCGCCACCCACAGCTTCCATGTCGAGTGGTGCTTCTACGCCGCCGGCGACAAGGCCGTCAAGACCAGCTATGCAGGCTTCGAGTGGTCCGATGCCGACTTCGCCGCCCGCGTCGACTCGGCCGCTGAGCAACTGGACATCCTCCACCGCCCGGCCCGGACGATCGACCCCGGCGAGGTGCGGACGTACCTGGCCCCCGCGGCGATGAACGAGCTGCTGGGCATGGTGGCCATGGGGGGCTTCAGTTGCAAGGCCCACCAGACGCGGACGACCAGCCTCCTGCCGATGATCGAAGTCGGCCGGACGCTCGACCCGCGCGTGACCCTCCGCGAGAACACCGCCGAGGGGCTCAGCCCCAACTTCACCCCGGCCGGGTTCATCAAGCCCGCCCGCGTCGAGCTGATTTCCGGCGGCAAGCTCGCCGGCACGCTCGTCTCGCCCCGCAGCGGCAAGGAGTTCGACCTGCCCCCCAACGCCGGCTACGAAATGCCCTGCTCGCTGGACATGGCCCCCGGCGAACTGGCCCGCGATGAGATCCTCTCCGAGCTGGGCGAGGGCATTTACGCGGGGCAGCTCTGGTATCTGAACTACTCCGACCGGCCGGCCTGCCGGATCACCGGCATGACACGCTTCGGCACGTTCTGGGTCGAGGGCGGGCAGATCGTCGCCCCACTGAACGTCATGCGGTTCGACGAGACGATCTTCCGCGCCCTGGGTGAGAACCTCCGGGCCGTCACCGCCGAGCGAGACTTCCTGCCCGACCCGACGACCTACGGCGGCCGATCCACCGACAGCGCCCGCCTGCCCGGAGCAATCGTCGACAACCTCCGGCTGACGTTGTAGGACAACAGGAGGCAGGAATACCGTGGGACGGGAATACAGCAATACGGGGCACAGTACAAAACGCTGACCCCATCGCCTCGGCCCCCTGCCGCTACCCTGACGTTACCGTTGCCCGTTGCCGTTTGCTTTTTGCCGCTTCTTTGTATCTTGCTTCTTGGTCTTTACGTTTCCTTGCATCTTGTCCTTTCACTATCCATACCATGCTCATAGACACGCACTGCCATATTGCACGAGGTCGCCTGGGCGGCCGGGCGACCGAACTCCTCGCCGGAGCGCGCCAGGCCAGCGTGACGGCGATGATCTGCGCCACCTCCGATCTCGATGAGTCCAAGGCGGCCGTCGCCCTGGCCCGCGAGCATGCGTCGATCTGGCGGCTGGCCGGGGTCCACCCGCACGATGCCGCCAACGTCAACGACGAAACCCTCCGGCAGATCGAAGACCTGGCCCGGCTGGACGAGAACTGCCTCGCCATCGGCGAGATCGGCCTGGACTATCACTACGACTACTCCCCGCGGGACGAGCAGCGGCGGGCCTTCGCCGCCCAGCTCGATCTGGCGGCCCGGCTGGATCGGCCCATCGTCATCCACACGCGAGAAGCCTTCGACGACACCATGGCCATCCTCGGCCAGGCCGGTGTCGACGGCCAGCGAGTCATCTTCCACAGCTTCACCGGCAATGCCTCCCAGTGCCAGGCCGTTCTCGATTTTGGCTCGGCCGTCAGCTACAGCGGCATCGTGACGTTCAACTCCGCCGAAGACATCCGCACAGGAGCCCGGCTCGTCCCGGCCGAACGCATCCTCGTCGAGACCGACGCGCCGTTCCTCTCGCCCGAGCCGGTCCGCAAGCAGAAGACCAACACGCCAGCCAACGTCGCCCACGTCGCGCGATTCCTGGCCGAGCTGCGCGGCTGCGACCTGGAAACCTTCGCCGCCCAGACCACCGCCAACGCCGAGCGACTCTTCGCCCGCATGCTCACCCAGCCGGGACAACGATAGCCACAGAGGCGCAGAGTTTGGATGTGCGTGATTAATCTGGCGTCATTGGAAGGGTAGCCACAGAGACGCAGAGCTTGGATCTGCTTGCTCAATCTGGCGCCCCTGGATGGTTGCAGCCCCTTCCGGGTGGCGGGGCTCCTGTCCCGCCACCGGCACAATGCAAGGCCCGCTCGCGGCGGAAACCTGTAACGCATTACTCGCCGAGCCTCTCGACAGTCCCCGGCGCACCGGATATGATCGCCATCGCCCCAACGGAGAACCCGCATGACCATCTACGACAGCATGGCCATCCTGCTGACCGCGACGGCCCTGATCGCCTGGGCCAACCGCCGCCTGCTCCACCTGCACCCCACCATCGGCGTGATGGTGGGCAGCCTGACCGTCTCGGGCATCCTCATCGGCCTGTCGGTCATGGGCGTGCCCGTGGCCCGCGGCGCCCTGGAGATGCTCGACAAGCTGGACTTCGGCCATCTGCTGCTGGAGTTCCTGCTGGGGTTCCTGCTCTTTGCCGGAGCCCTGCATGTCGACCTCGACCGCCTGCTCTACCGCAAGTGGGAAATCGGCACGTTCGCGCTGGTGGGCGTGGCGGGGTCAGCCTTTGCCGTCGCGGGGCTTATCTGGGCGATCTGCCAGGTGCTGGGCATTGCGATGGGCTTCGTGCCCTGCCTGCTGTTCGGGGCGCTGATCAGCCCGACCGACCCCATCGCCGTGCTGTCGATTCTCCAGACCGTCGGCGCGCCGAAAGACCTGGAGACCGACGTCTGCGGCGAGAGCCTGTTCAATGACGGCATTGGCGTGGTGATGTTCATGACCGTGCTGACGATTTACACCGGCGGAGCTGCCGGGGCCGGGCAGGTCGCCCAGGATTTTCTCATCGCCGCGGCCGGGGGCTTCGCCCTGGGCGTGGTGCTCGGCCACGCGGGGCGATGGATGATCGGCCACAATGAAGACCTCCTGCTGCTGATCATGCTGACGGTGGCGGTGGCCTCGGGGGGCTTTGCCCTGGCCAACGCGCTGGGCTGCAGCGGCGCGATCGCCATCGTCGTCGCCGGGGTGATGATCGGCAATCGCATCGCCCAGCATCGCGTGCATCACGGCGTGGTGCTCAACGCCTTCTGGGAGATGGTAGACCAGTACGGTAATGCGATCCTCTTCGTACTGGTGGGGCTGGAGGTGCTGGTGGTCACCCGGGCGGTCTACCTCAGCGATGTCGACGCGCTGGTGCTGGCGGGCCTGGCGATACCGGCGGTGCTCGTGTCGCGCTCGGCGGCGATCCTCAGCTCGCTGGAGCTGCTGTCGCTGAAGTTCCGCTTCACCCACCGGGCCGGGCGGATTCTCGTCTGGGGCGGCCTGCGTGGCGGGCTGCCGTTTGCGATGGCCCTGTCGCTGCCGAACGTCACGCCCGAGCAGATCCTCGCGCGAGACTATATTCTCACGATGACCTATGCGGTGGTCGCCTTTTCGATCATCGTCCAGGGGCTGACGGTCAAGGGCATGGTCCGCCGGGCCATCGCGACGGCGCCGGACGATTCGACGCGGGGCAGCATCATCTGAGCAGCCGCTTGGCCCGGGCCGGGCGGCAGGGTATGATGAGGCCATGAGCGGATTCCAGGATCAGATCGATTCCTTCCAGGCCGACTTCGAGGCCGTGCAACAGCAGCTCGCAGCGGTGCTCGTCGGCATGGAGGAAGTGACCGGCCAGGTGCTTTCGTGCGTGCTGTCGGGCGGGCACGGATTACTCGAAGGCCCGCCGGGGCTAGGCAAGACGCTGCTGGTGCGTACGCTGGGCGAGGCGCTGTCGCTGGCGACCAGCCGCGTGCAGTTCACGCCCGACCTCATGCCGGCGGACATTACCGGCTCGATGATGCTCGCGACCGACCCAGCCGGCGCGCGAAGCATGCACTTTCAGCCCGGGCCGATCTTCGCCAACCTCGTCCTGGCCGACGAGATCAACCGTGCCACGCCCAAGACGCAGTCGGCCGTGCTCGAGGCGATGCAGGAGCAGACAGTCACGGTCGGCCCGACCAGCCACCCGCTGCCGCAGCCGTTCTGCGTGCTGGCCACGCAAAACCCCATCGAACTGGAGGGCACCTACCCGCTGCCGGAGGCGCAGATCGACCGCTTTGCGATGAAGATCGTCCTGGCTCCGCCGGGGGAGGATGTCATCGCCGAGGTGCTCATGCGAACCACCGGGGCCGAGATCCCCTCGGCCGAGCCGGTACTCGACGCCCAGCGGATTGCCCAGCACCGCCGGACGGTCCGGCAGGTGGAGGTCGCCGATCCGATCCGCAGGCTCATCGCCGCCATCGTCGGCCGATCGCAGCCGGGCCATCCCGACGCGCCGGAGGAAGTCCGGCGGTACGTCCGCTACGGCTGCTCGCCCCGCGGCGCTCAGGCGGTGCTGCTGGCAGCAAAGGTCGCCGCCCTGCGCGCCGGCCGGGCCAACGTCGCCGACGACGACGTCCGCCGCGTCCTGCTGCCCTGTCTGCGCCATCGGCTGATTCTGAACTTCCACGCCCGCAGCGAAATGGTTGACCCCGATCACATCGTCACAATATTATCTTCACTGCACCTGCCTTGACAATACATTGCAAAACAATAACTTGAAGTCCACGCTTTTTATTGCTCCTTTTCTTTCTATTCCTCGCCAACGATTAATCCGACTATAATAATGTGTACGTTCCCAAGGGTCGGGGACATTTGTTCCATGTTTTAGGTAGGGCTTGCTGAATATGTCTTTCGGGGGCAGGATTATGCCGCAGGGATGAGGA
>CAZCDM010000087.1:0-10064 GCA_964497475.1 uncultured Planctomycetaceae bacterium | reverse complement strand
GGGAGCGAAAAGACCAGCGAGGCCGAAAAGTGAATTTTTCAAGGTGCCCTCAAGCGATACCGTGCTGTTCTCGTGTTGGCCCTTGCTGCGGTGATGGCCCTGACGGGCTATACCATCGCCCAGGACCGCCCGCGCGAAATGACTCCCGAGCAGCGCGAGCGTGAAATCCACGAATTGGAAGTGCGTCTCGATCAGCTCCGCAGCCAGGCTCGCCGCGACCGACCGGAGCGTGGCCCGCGAATGCCCCACCCCGGCATGATGCATGCCCGCATGGAGATGACCGAGCGGCTGGTCGAGATGAACTCCGAGCCAGGCCAGGCGGGGCTGCTGGCCATTGGTGCACTGGCCCGCGAGATCCCCCTCGAGCCGGCCCGGCGGATTGAGGTCCTCGAAGCGACTTTGGAGGCCACGGAGTCGCTGCCGCTGCGTAATGCACTGCGGTTCGCCCTGAAGGACCTGTATCTTCGCACGGAGCAGGTCGACAAGGCGGTGGGCGTGATGCGTGACCTGCTGGCTGAGAATGATGAGGTCCTGGCCGACTACATCGCGCGGGATTGCGATGAGGATGACGACGAAGCCGACGACGAGGACGAAGAGGATGACGACGAAGCCGGCGACGAGCATCGCGAATAGGTCGCGCGGCTATGACGTCTGGCTGTGGCGCTGCTGCCAGAGGCGGATCGCCTCGGGCTTGCGGGCGTAGAGCGGCAGCAGCTCGGCCGGCGACGTGAACCTGTCCGCCCGGGCCAGTCGTCGCCCGACGGTCCAGACCCCGCCGGCGGTGGGCACCCAGTGTTGCTCGTCGATGAGGCTGACGCCCGGGCCGAGGGGTTGGGCGACCTGCTCGCAGTAGCCAAGTCCCTCGCCGGCCAGGACGATCGGCCGGGGCCAGTCGGCCAGATGCTCGGCCAGGCTCACCGCCCGGCCGGGCGCGGCAATGACGGGCAGGGCCGCCTCGTCGCGTGCGATCAGCGTGCCGTGCAGCGTCTCCAATTTGGCTGCCAGCAGCACGCCGCAAACCTCCCACGGCTGGGCGACGATATTCTCCGCTATCGCCAGCGCGGTCGGCACGGCCACCAGGCGAATCTCCGGCCAGGCCTGCGCGAGCGTCCGTGCCACGGTAACCCCCACGCGAATGCCGGTAAAACTCCCCGGCCCGACCGAGACGTACACCTCGTCGATCTGTCGCGGGGTCAGCCCGGCCTGGCCGAGCAGCTCATCGAGGGTCGGCAGCAGGTCGCGTGCGTGACGGCTGGTCGCCCCCAGCGACGCCTCGGCCAGAAGCGAATCGCCCCGGCCCAGGGCGACGCTGCCCTGGCGAGAGGTGGTTTCAATCGCGATGGCGATGGGGGCGTCTTGCGTCATGCGGCGATTGTACCGTGCAGCCCGGCGGTTGCAAGGCGGCGGGCGGGGTTGATTTGCTGCCGGCAGGGTGACATAATGGCCGCTTCCCGCCGCGAGCTGGCAAGCCCCCGTGACCTGCTGCCCGCTGAGCGTCTGGCGGGAGTCATTACGGAGATTGCTATGAGCTGTTATGCAGGCATCGACATCGGCGCGGTCAGCGCGACGGCCGCCTTGATTGTGACATCCGATTCGCCCCTGGCCGGCAAGGCGGTAGCGGGCTTTACCGAGCTGCGCACGCTGGATAACGGCGACCGTCTGCTGCTGAGCGATTACCGCCGCACGCGGGGCAAGCCCATCGCCGCGGCGACGGCACTGCTCGAGCCGATTGTGACCGCCTTCGGCGCCGAGGCCGTCCGCGGCGTGGTGCTGACCGGCAGTGGCGCCAAGGCAACGGCGGCCAAGCTCGAAAGCCGGCAGATCAACGAGTTCCGCGCCCTGGCCACGGGCATGGAGGTGCTGGGGATCGAAGCGTCGACGGTGTTCGAGGTTGGCGGCGAGGCCAGCAAGTATCTGCACATCCAGCGGAATGATGACGGGGGGTACGACATTGTCGACTACGCGACCAACGGCGACTGTGCCGCCGGGACGGGCAGCTTCATCGACCAGCAGGCCAACCGGCTGCAGTACACCGTCGAGGAAATCGGCGAGCTGTGCAACCAGGCCGACCGCGCCGCCGCCATCGCCGGGCGGTGCAGCGTCTTCGCCAAGAGCGACATGATCCACGCCCAGCAGAAGGGCTACAATCCCGCGGAGGTGCTGCGCGGGCTCTGCAATGCCGTCGCGCGGAACTTTCGCACGGCCGTAGTCCGCTCGCACCCGGTCATCGAGCCGGTGGCGTTCGTCGGTGGGCTGACGGCCAACTCGGCCGTCGTCCGCGCGATGAAGGAAGCCTTCGAACTCGACGAGCTGACGATCCCCGAGAGGGCCTACGCGCACGTCCCGGCCGTTGGCGCGGCGGCCATCGCCCGCCGGGCTGGCGATGAATCCGACCTGTCGCACATGAGCGACTTACGTGCCAGCTCCGACACCGAGCACAGCACGTTCCCGACGACCGAGCCGCTGTCGATGCAGGACGTCACGCTGCTGCGCGACAAGGCGAAGGATTTTGAAGGCCACGGCGAGGGGCGCGTCGATGCGTACATGGGCATCGACATCGGCAGCGTTTCGACGAACGTCGTGGTCGTCGACAGCCAGGGGCGCGTCATCGAGGAAATCTACACCCGCACGCAGGGCCGGCCGATCGAGGTCGTCTCCGGTGCGCTGCGGCAGATCGAAAGCCGCTGGGGCGGCAAGCTGGTCATCCGCGGCGTGGGCACAACCGGTTCGGGGCGCGAGCTGGTGGGCGAGCTGATCGGGGCCGACACGATCAACGACGAAATTACCGCCCACAAGACCGGGGCGACCTTTGTCGGCCAGACGCTGCTGGACGGCCGCGTGCCCGATACGATTTTTGAAATCGGCGGGCAGGACTCGAAATACATCAGCCTCTCCGACGGCGTGGTGGTGGACTTCACCATGAACGAAGCCTGTGCCGCCGGCACGGGCAGCTTCCTGGAAGAGCGGGCCGAGGAGCTGGACATCGCCATCAAGGGCGAGTTCGCCGAGCTGGCCCTGTCGAGTGAGGCGCCGATCCGCCTTGGCGAGCGGTGTACGGTCTTCATGGAGCGCGACGTCAACAGCTACATGCAGCGCGGGGCCGACAAGGCGGACCTCGTGGCGGGGCTGGCGTTCTCGGTGGTCTACAACTACATCAACCGCGTGGTCCGCGGGCGGCACATTGGCGAGACGATTTTCTTCCAGGGCGGGACAGCCTACAACGACGCGGTGGCGGCGGCGTTCAGCCAGGTCACCGGCAAGGAAATCATCGTCCCGCCGCACAACGGCGTGATGGGCGCCATCGGCGTGGCGCTGCTGGCGCGGGACAAGATGCAGGCCGTCGCCACCAACCAGCCCGGCCAGGAGATCTCCGCCTACGCCAGGGAAATGGCCCGCCACGAAGCCCAGACCGCCAGCCGGTTCCGCGGCTACGACATGGAGAAGGTCGACTACACCCTGCGGGAGTTCGTCTGCAAGGGCTGCTCGAATGCCTGCTCGATCCAGGAGTTCACCGTCGAGGGCGAGAAGACCTACTGGGGCGACAAGTGCTCCGACCGCTTCCGCAAGCGGGTCAAGTCGACCAAGAAGCCGGTCATCGATGACCTGATGGCCTTCCGCCACGAACTGCTGATGGACGAGTCGAACCTCAAGCCCGTGGCCGAGAGTGCGCCGACGGTCGGCCTGCCGTTGACGATGTTCGCCTGGGAGCAGCTGCCCTTCTGGCGGACGCTGCTGAACCGCCTGGGCTGCCGTGTCGTGCTCAGCGACGAGACGAACAAGAAGATCATCACCGCCGGGCTCGATACGGTCGTGGCCGAGCCGTGCTTCCCGATCATCGTCGCCCACGGGCACATCGCCAACCTCATCGACAAGAGCCTCGACCACATCCTCCTGCCGAACATCCTCAGCCAGGAAACCGAGTGGACGCACACCGAGGCCCATCTCTGCCCGTGGCATCAGACGATGGCGTTCGTGATCCGCCGAGCGCCGGCCTTCACGGCCCACGCGGGGAAATTCCTCACGCCGCTGACCTGCTTCCGCGAAGGGCGCAGCACCGTCCGTCGGATGCTGAGCGAGTACTTCCTCGGCTCGCCGCTGGCCGGTCGGCTGAACCTCTCGTCGCGATCCGTCGCCCAGGCCCTCGATGCGGCCTACGCTGCCCAGGACGCCTTCGCTGCGGCGATTCGCGACAAGGGCGCCGAGGCCGTCGAAACCCTTCGCCAGAGCGACGAGCCGGGCGTGGTGCTGCTCGGGCGGCCGTACAATGTCCACGACAGCGGCGTGAACCTTTCGGTCGCCCAGAAGCTGCGCGAGTATTACGGCGTGAACGTGATTCCGCTGGACTTCCTCGACACGGCCGGCGTGGACATTCGCGACATCAACGATTCGATGTTCTGGGACCTCGGGCGGACGATCATCGCCGCAGCGAAGATCGTCGGCGACCTGCCGAACCTGCACATCATCCACGTGACGAACTTCAAGTGCGGGCCGGACAGCTTCATCAAGCACTTCATCCGCACCGCGTCGCACAAGCCGTTCCTCACGTTGCAATTCGACGGCCACAGCAACGACGCGGGCATGATGACCCGCTGTGAAGCATACCTCGACTCCAAGGGCATCCTGCGCCCCTGGCGGGGGAAAAACCAACCGGCCGAATCCCTGGCTGGAGCATAGGGCGGCCGGTGAAGATCAGGCGGTCACGGCGGAGTTCTTGGGCGGACGATGCAGCAGCCACAGGAAGAACGGCCCGGCGGGGAAGCTCGTGAAAAGGCCCACCGGCCGTTCCGTTATCGTCAAGGCCGTCTGCGCGACGGCATCGCAGAGGGCCAGCCAGGCCAGGCACGCCCGCAGCAATCGTCTCAGGCGAGCCAGCGGTCAAGGTGTTCGCGGACGAAGTCGTCGTCGTTGAGGTGCGGGTAGGCACGCCAGACGCGGTCGATCTCGTCGGCCTGGCCGGGGCTGAGGGTCTCGGCCGGGTCGAGACACCAGATGCCCTCCAGCAGGCCCTGGCGGCGAAGCACCTCGTGCATGCCGGCGATGCAGCCGGCGAAGTCGTTGGCCACGTCGAAGAACGCGGCGTTGCAGTCGGTGACCTGGTTGGCCAGTGCGAGCATATCGGCGTCGACCTCGCCGCCGGAGGCGACGACGGCCTGGCAGCGGTCGAGCAGTTCGACGCCCCGCTTCGTCCAGGCCGACCAGTGCCCCAGCAGCCCGCCGACCATGCGGCGCTCGACGATCCGCCCGTCGACCTCGAACCGCCAGGGCGTCAGCAGGTCCATCACGATTGAATCGTCATTGCCGGTATACAGGGCGATGTCATCGCGACCGGCCTCGGCGACGGCGCGGACGGCGTCGATGGTGTAGTAGCGGTTGAACGGCGCGAGTTTGATGGCGGCGATGTGTTCGATCTCGGCGAAGGCGCGCCAGAAGTCGTAGCCCAGCCGGCGGCCGCCGACGGCCGGCTGGAGGTAGAAGCCCACCACCGGCAACACGTCAGCCACGGCCCGGCAGTGGGCGATCAGCGTCGCATCGTCGGCCCGGGCCAGAGCGGCCAGGCTCAGCAGCCCGGCGTGGTAGCCCAGGTCGCGGGCGGTGATCGCTTCGGCGACGGCGCTGGTTGGTCGGGTCGGCTGAGAAGATCGTCGAGTTGTTCGACGGTGTCGATGGTGCGGGGCAGTGCGGGCATGCTCAGGCGGCATTATACCACGGGCGGGCGGTTTTTTCACGCTCGCATTGACCGGCCGGGCGAGATGGCTAGAATGTTCCATTATGACAGCCATGAAACTCATCGAACACATTCAGGTTCTTCAGCCGGGCGAGGGCATCGTCGGAGACTCGTTGCTGCTCGACGGCGACGGCATCTCCGCGATCGGCCCGGCGGAGGTCCCTGCCGACGTTGTCCGCGTCGATGGCGGCGGCCTGCTGGCTACGCCCGGCCTCATCGACATGCACACGCACGGGTTCGGGAACGATTCCTTCGACGGCTCGGCCGAGAAGCTCGAAACCATCGTCGGCGCCGTCCGCTCGACGGGCGTGACGTCGCTGATGGCGACGCTCGTGCCGTCCGACACGCCGGAGTGCATCGAGCACATCGCCTCGCTGGGCCGAGCGATCGACCAGGCGGGCCTGGCCGGGCAGGTGGGCCTGCATTTGGAAGGTCCGTTCGTGGCCGTTGGCGGCGCGGCGTGTGAGACCATCGCCGGCGACCTCGACGTGTTGAAGCGCCTGGCCGACGCGGCCGGGCCTCACCTGCGGGTCATGACCATCGCCCCGGACGTGGAAAACATCCTGCCGGTCATCGAGTGGCTCGCTGAGCGAAACGTGGCCGTCTTCATCAGCCACACCCGCGCCAGCTACGAGCAGACCGCCGAGGCCATCGCCGCCGGCGCCCGCCACGCCACACATTTTTACGACGTGTTCTACGCCCCCGAGGCCAATGACGGAGGCGTCCGCCCCGTCGGCGCCGTCGAGGCGATCCTCGCCGATCCGCGATGCACGGTCGACTTCATCGCCGACGGCGTACACGTTCACCGCGGCGCGATCCAGCTGGCTCTGCGCACCAAAGGCCCGGCCGGCGTCTGTGCGATCACCGATGCGAATATCGGCACGGGCCTGGCCGAGGGCGTATATCCCACGCCGTGGGGTTTTCCCATCGAGGTCGGCCCGCGCGGCGGCGCACGCAACGCCGACCCGGACCACCCCAGCCACGGCGGCCTGGCAGGCAGTGTGCTGACCATGGACCGCGCGATCAGCAACCTGATGGCCTGGCTGGACCAGCCCGTCGAGCAGACCTGGGCGATGGCTACGAAAAACCCCGCCGCCGTCGTCGGCTGGGACGACCGAGGCCGATTCGCCCCGGGCCTCAAGGCCGATCTTGTTCTCTGGACCACAGAAGAATCCACCTGCCGCCCCCAGCAGACCTGGCTGGCCGGCGAGATGATTTGGCAACACTGAAACCCGCAACCCAAGGCCCCCCCATGACCGATTTCACCTTCGAGCCGTCCGCGTTCGTCCCCTTCCGCGATGTCGAGCTGATCCGCAAGCTCCGGGCCATGACGCCCGAGCAGCTGGCCGACCATCCCAACAAGGACCTGACCATCCGCATCGTGCCAGACTACCAGAGCGGCTACATCTACACGGCCGACATTCTCTCCCGCATCCAGGCCACCGCCGCGGCCGGCGAGCCGTGCGTGCTGATGCTTGGCAATCCCAACCCCGGCTATGTCAACCTCGCCCACATGATCAACCGCATGAAGATCGACTGCAGCCACGTGCACATCTTCATCGTTGACGAATGGGCCGACCAGGACGGAAATACCGCACCGGAGACCTGGCCGCTGAGCTTCATGTACGCCCAGAAAAAGTACTTCTTCTCGCAGATCGATCCCAAGCTCCGCATGCCCGAGCAGCAGGTCCACGCGCCCAGCACGGCCAACATTGACGACTACAGCAAAAGGATCGCCGAGTTTGGCGGGGCCACCGGCTGCTACACCGGCTGCGGGTGGACGTGTCACTCGGCCTTCATCGACCCCGACGTGCCGGAGTACTCCGACGACCTCGACGAGTTCAAAGCCCAGGGCACGCAGATCGTCACGCTGCATCCGCTGACGCTGGCGCAGAACTCGCTGCATGCCTGCTTCGGCCGGTCGGGGGATATCTCGGCCGTGCCGCCCAAGGCGGCCACCATCGGCCCGGCCGACGTGCTCGGCGCGAAGTACCGCATGGATCGCAGCCCGCTGAAAATCGGTGGCTCGCCGACGAGCTGGCAGCGCCTCACGGCCCGGCTGATTCTGCACGGCCCGGTCACGCCGAAGATCCCCGCCTCGATCCTCCAGCTCGCGCCGACGGAATTCCTCATCGACGAGACCAACGCCCAGCCCATCGAGCCGATCTTCTACGAAGGGTATTGAGATGGCACTAACCGCCCAGGCCAAGGACGACATCTTCCGCAACCCCACCACCGGCCAGCGACACTTCGGCCGGTATCTCATCACCGTTCGCGTCGGCGGGGGGATGGTCGCCGCCGTGCAGGAAGGCGTGCGCTGCGAGACCCGCATCCTGCTGCTGGTGGTCCGCGACGGCCGGCGGGAGTTCATCGAGCTGCCGATGGGGCTGAGCTATCGGCCGGCCCTGGCGGTCTCGCCTGGCGGGCAGCTGGCGGCCGTCTGGAACGAACCGACCGATGATGGCTGGGAGATCCGCACCGCGCGGATCGACCTCGATGCCCTATCGGCCGGGCCGGTTACGACGATTCACGCCTCGGCCGAGCTGCTGCAGCGTCCGGCGGCGGTGTTCCTCAAGGAGCAGTTGTACGTCGCCTTTTCCGCTCGCATCGATGGCCGGTTTGCTGTCTGCGTAGCGGCCGAGGGCGCTGGCGGCTGGGACGTGTCCGAGTCGATCAGCCCGGGCGACGTGGATTGCTGCCGGCCGGTGTTGGCGGCGCGAGGCCCGGCGCTGCTGGCCGCGTGGGATGAGTATCACGCGCCGGATTATCGCATCCGCCTGAGCGAATATGACGGCAAGGCGTGGCGCGAGGTCGACTGCCTCGCCCGGCCCGGCCAGCGGTGGCTCGACCCGCGCCTCATCGCAGACGACGCGACAGCCTGGCTGACCTGCATCATCGTCGAAGACGTTATCGATGACGAACTCGGCGTGATCGACCGTGCAACATATGCCCCCGTGGTCCGCTGGGATGGCGAGGCGCGGACGCCGCTGGAAGACCCCGCCAAACCTGAGGCGCCCTACGTCGTGGCCGACCTGCGCGAAGGGCAGCTCGCCGGGGCGATCTACAAAGGGCACGTCGGCCTGCGACGCAATCCGCAACTGAGCCTCGGGCCCGACGGGGCAGTGTGGTGCTTGTGGGAGTCGCGCGAGGAGAATCCCGACTCGGCCGTCACGGCCCGGCTGGTTGGCCGGCGCTGGACCGGCGAGGGCTGGACGCAGCCGGAGGTCTTCGCCGAGGACGGCTACAGCTGGTCGGTGGCTGATCGCCTCGGCCCGGACGGCTCGGCGGCGGTGAGCTGCTTCCGTTTCACGCAGGCCGACCGCGACATCCTCGGCCTGGCTGACGTGCCGCTTACCGGCCCGGCCCTGACGATCGACGCCAGCAAGTGGAATCGCTGGCGACCCGTCGAGCTGACCCCGCCGCACAGACCCTCGCAGACGATGGACATCGACGGGACGAGCTACCGCCTCGTCTGGGCTGACACGCACGTCCACAGTGTCCAGAGCCCCGACGCCGAGGGCGAGGTCGACGAGCTGGTTCACTTCGCCCGCGACGTGGCCGGGCTCGACGCGATCACGATCATCGACAACGACTACTACCCGCACAAGGCGCTGACCGAGGCCGAGTGGCGACGCCACCAGGCGATGGCGGCCCACTTCACCGAGCCCGGTCGATTCGTCTTCCTGCCGGGCTATGAGTTCACCTATCATCGTACCGACCTCGACCCGGACTTCAACCACCGCTGCGTGATCTACCCGCGGACGGGCCCGCTGCTGCGACGCATCGACCCGCAGAGCAATACCGATGCGAAGATGCTCGCCGCCCTGGCCGAGACCGACGGCATGGCCTATCCGCACCATTGCAGCTACGCCCTGCTCGAACCGGCCGTCGAGTGGAACATCGAAGCCTGCTCGTCATGGCGCGTCTGTCTGGAGGAGACCGACTTCACGATCGATCAGCTTCGGGCGAGGGCGAAGATCGGCTTTGTCGGCTCGAGCGACACGCACCGGCTCGTGCCGGGCTTTGGTGGGGCGCGGACGGGGCTGTGGGTCAGTGAGCTTTCCCCGGAAGGGCTGTTTGACGCCTACCGCAACCGGCGCATCCTCGCGTCGCAGGGGCGCAATGTGCTGGTCGACTTCCGGGCCAACGGTGCGCCGATGGGCTCGAGCATCCAGGCTACCGGCCCGGTGGAGTTCGTCGCGCAGGTCCAAGCCCCTGTCGATATCGAATCCATCGAGCTGTTGCGCGACGGCGAGGTCATTGCCCGCACCGAGCCGGGCGGGGCAGTCGGCCGACTGGAATACAGCGACGAGGAGCTATCGGCCGGCGAACATTTCGC
>CAZCDM010000086.1:0-10139 GCA_964497475.1 uncultured Planctomycetaceae bacterium | reverse complement strand
CTTGTAAAACAAAGACTTACAGCGCAATCCAAAGGGGATGTCGAAGTCAGGAGATAACTTCAATTACTTCCGTAGATGACCATTTTTCAAACCGATAGAGCTTCCGGAGTAAGCACGTGATGGTTGGCCGATGGCTGGGGACTCCGGCCGATGTCTTTGCCGGTGCGCTGTTCCCGCGCGATCCGCCCGGCTGGGGCTGCTCCCGCGAGTGTAGACCAGGGACATGCAATGGGTGCGAGCAATTTCAAAGCATACGCTCGAAGGCGAGCGGTTCGCTGCGTGCCGGCGTTGTCGGTGACGGCAGTGGTGGGGCTGCTGACGTGTGAGGCGCAGGCCACCGCGCAGGCGATTCTCGCTGACGTGAACTGGTTCCTGCCGGGGGGGCTGGCTGTGGCGGTGGTGGGCGTGGGAGCCTTTGCTTTGTACTGCGCCCGGCTGGTCGGCCGGCTGCGCCGCAAGGCCAGTAAGCTCGACGAGGCCCGCCAGCGCTACGAGCAACTCGCCCTACAAAATCGTTCCGTGGTGTGGGAAGTCGACGTCGAGGGGAAGTTTACCTACCTCAGCGAGTCCTGTCGGGATATTCTCGGTTGGGAACCGGCCGAGCTTGTCGGCAAGGCGTTCTACGAGTTGCATCCGGAAAAGGGGTGTGACGAATTCCGGGCCGGGGCGATGGAGGCCTTTGCCAGCGAAGAGCCCTTCGAGGGGCTCAAAAATCCGATCCAGGCTCGTGATGGGCGCATTGTCTGGATGGTGACCAATGGCTTGCCGGTGTTCGACTCGGCCGGTCGGCTTGCCGGCTATCGCGGAACCGACACTGATGTGACCGAGCGTGAGGAGTCGTATCAGGCGGCCCGCTCGGCCGAGGGACGCACCCGGGCCATTACCGACGCTGCCCGCGATGCGATCATCATGATCGACGCGCGGGGGCTGATTACCTTCTGGAACCCAGCCGCCGAGGGCCTGCTTGGCTACACCCGCTGGGAGGTCCTCGGCAAGAACCTGCACGAGATCATCGCGCCGCAGCGGTATCACAAGGCCCATCATGACGCGTTTGCGCATTTCCGCATGAGTGGCGAGGGTGGGGCGGTGGGCAAAATCGTCGAACTCGAAGCGTTACACAAGGATGGCCACGAGGTACCCGTCGAGTTGTCGCTCTCGGCGATCCAGCAGGGCGTGCAGTGGGGTGCCCTCGGGCTGTTGCGGGACATTACCGAACGAAAAAGGGCACAACGCGCGCTGCGCGAAACGGAAGAGCGGATGATGGCTGCGCTCTATGCCTCCAGCGACGCGATCCTGCTGCTGAGCCCGGAGGGGTTTGTCGATTGCAACCAGGCCACCGCCGAGATGTTCGGTTGCAGCGACCCCGACGAACTGCTCCGCAGGCATCCATCGAAAATATCCCCGCCAGAGCAGCCCGATGGCATGGGGTCGTATGAAAAGGCCGAGCTGATGATCCGCCAGGCCTACCAGCGGGGGTTCCATCGCTTCGAGTGGGTTCACCGCCGCATCAATGGCGAGGAGTTTCACGCCGAAGTTTCGCTCATGCCGATGGTCCACAAGGGCCAGAACATTCTCTACAGTGTCGTGCGGGATATCACCGCAGCCAAGCAGGCCGAGCGGGAACGCGATGGTCTTCTGGCCGTCGTCGAGCACAGCGACGACATCATCGTCGTCAAAGACCTCCACCTGCGGATCGTCGCAGCCAACCAGGCCTACGCCGATGCCGCGGGCTGGAACGACCCTCACGATATGGCTGGCAAGACCGATGCGGAAATCTTCGGTGTGAGCGAAGACGACGAGCCGGTCAAAACGTACATGGCCGACGAACGCAAGGCCCAGCAACTCGCACCCGGCGAGTTGCTGTTGCACGAAGAGCCCGTCATCGCCGCCGATGGCACGCGCCGGACTGTGCTGACCAAGAAGTATCCGATTTTTGATGAGGACGGTGAGTTGGTCGGCACGGGCAATATCTCCACGGACATCACCGAGCGGAAGCGGGCCGAGGACCTCAACCGGCTCAATACGCTCCGGGCCGAGTCGCTGGTCGATCTCAATGCCATGACCGACAGTTCCGAGGAGGAGCTGACGGCCTTCGCCGTGGAAAAGGCCATCGAGCTGACCGAGAGCACCATCGGGCACCTTGCGGTGCTCAACGAGGACGAGTCGGAATTGACGATGCTGTACTGGTCGAAGTCCGCCCACGCCGACTGCCAGGTGGTCGACAAGCCCATTGTCTACGCCCTGGAGAAGACCGGCCTGTGGGGCGAGGCCGTCCGCCAGCGCCAGCTGCAACTGCTGCTCGACGGGTGGTGGGCGATCCTCTCGAAGAAACGCTCGGCCGGTCAGCTGCGGGAACTGGCCCAGGTGACGCATCAGGCGATGAACGGCATTGCTGTGGCCTGGTTGGACGGGACGATTACCTTCGCCAACCAGGCCTGGGCGGCCATGCACGGCTACGATTCGCCGGAGGAGTTTCTCGGCGAAAATCTCACGATCTTCCACACGCCGGAACAGATCGAAAACGATGTCCAGCCGAGCAATGAGATCATCCTGCGGCAGGGTCATTACTCCGGCGAGATCGGCCATTGCAGAAAGGATGGCTCGACGTTCCCGGCGATGATGACCAACACGCTGCTGCGTGACGAGCACGGCCAGCCCTACGGCATCGCGGGGGTCATGCAGGACATCACCGAAAGCAAGCGGGCCGCTGAGCAGCTCGCCCGCAGCCGGGAGCAGTTCAAGCTCGCCGTGGAAGGCAGCAACGACGGGATCTGGGACTGGGACCTGCGCGACAACAGCCTGTATCTGTCCGCCCGCTGGAAGGAAATGCTCGGCTATCAGTCCGACGAGCTGCCCAACGTCTTTGCCACCTTCGAGAAGCTCGTTCACCCCGAGGATAAGCAGCGCGTCCTGGAGTATGTCGAGCACTATCTCAAGGGTGAGATTGACCTGTATGACATCGAATTCCGTATGAAGCATAAGGACGGCAGCGACCGGTGGATTCTCGCCCGCGGCAAGGCGGTCCGCGACGAGAAGGGCAAGCTGATCCGCATGGCCGGCTCGCATAGCGACATCACCGACCGCAAGCAAAGCCAGCTCGCCCTCGCCCGGTCGCGTGACCAGCTCGAACGGGCCAACCAGGAACTCCAGAACAGCATCGACCTGGCCAACAAGCTCGCCAGCGAGGCCCGGGGCGCCTCGACGGCCAAGAGCGAGTTCCTGGCCAACATGAGTCACGAAATCCGCACGCCGATGAACGGCATTATCGGCATGAGCGGGCTGCTGAAGGATACGCCCCTCGATGACGAGCAGAAGCAGTATGTCGAGACGGTCCAGACGTGCAGCAACCAGCTTCTGTCGCTGATCAACGATATCCTGGACTTTTCCAAGATCGAGGCCGGTCGGTTGGAGATGGAGACGGTCGATTTCAATCTGCCCCAGGCCGTCGAGGAGGTCGCCGAGATGCTCGCCATGCAGGCCGAGCAGAAGGGTCTGGACTTCCACTGCTTCGTCTCGCCGGAGATTCCCCCGTCGCTGCGGGGCGATCCGGGTCGGCTGCGGCAGGTGCTGCTGAACCTCGCTAACAATGCCGTCAAGTTCACCGCCGAGGGCGAGATCGTCATTCGCGCCGAGCTCGACGGGATTCAGGGAGATCACGCGACAGTGCATTTCTCGGTCAAGGATACCGGCGTGGGCATACCGGCCGACCGCATGGATCGGCTCTTCGAGTCGTTCTCGCAGGTCGATGCCTCGACCACCCGCAAGTTCGGTGGCACGGGGCTGGGGTTGGCGATATCCAAGCAGCTCGCCGAGATGATGGGCGGGCAGATCGGCGTCGAGAGCGTCGAGGGCGATGGATCGACCTTCTGGTTCACCGTCGTGCTGCGGGTTGCCGAGGAGGCAGGGGCCGAGGCCGCCCCCGAGGCGCTCGACGGGATGCGGGTGCTGGTGGTGGACGACAACGAAACGAATTGCCTGATCCTGGAGAAATATCTTCAGGCGTGGGGCTGCGAGGTCGAGTCGGTTCACTCGGCCCGGGCCGGGCTCGACGCGCTGCGCCGCGCCAACCGGGCCGATGCGCCGTATCGCCTGGCGATTCTCGATCGGCTCATGCCCGAGGTCGACGGCGAGCAGCTCGGCCGGGAGATCAAGGGCGATGCGGCCATTGCGGCCACGCCGCTGGTCATGCTCACCTCGGCGGGCAATCGCAGTGACTTTGACCGCTTCGAGAAAATCGGCTTTGCCAAGTGCATCTACAAGCCCATTCGCCAGTCGCAGCTGCTGGACTGTCTCCAGTCGGCCATCGCGCCGCCCGAGCCGCAGACCGCAACCGCATTGCCAGGGCCCGAGGCCCAGCCCCAGGGCGAGGTTCCCGAACCAAGCAGTGACCTGCGGGTCCTCCTGGTCGAGGACAACACCGTCAACCAGCGGGTGGCCCTGCGGATTCTGCAGAAGACGCTCAGCCTCGAGGCCGACGTCGCCAGCAACGGCGCCGAGGCCGTCCAAGCCCTCCGCCAGAGCGACTACGACATCGTCCTGATGGACTGCCAGATGCCCGTTCTTGACGGCTACGATGCGACGCGCACCATTCGCGACCCGGCCTCGGGCGTACGCAATCCCCAGGTCCGTATCATCGCCATGACCGCCAACGCCATGAAGGGCGATCGCGAAAAATGCCTCGCCGCCGGCATGGACGACTACGTCCCCAAGCCCGTCCACGCCAAGGAACTGGCCGCCGCCATCCGCCGCGCCATGACCACCCTCGCCCGGAGCTGAAAACGCTCCGCCTCGTTGCATTGCACCGTGCTGCGGATATACTGTACGGCTTGGGCGTTTAGCTCAGTTGGCTAGAGCGCTTCCCTTACAAGGAAGAAGTCACTGGTTCGAGTCCAGTAACGCCCAGTCGCTATCGGTCTGGCGAGGTGTCGGGCACCTTACCAGAAGGGAGAACCCATGCAATTGGAATACCGACCAGACGTGTAGGACGTCAAGCAGCGATGGAATCGCTACTGGGCTGGGGAGATGACGACCCGGCCGATGGTTCTGGCCGACATGCCCCGCTCGCCGGATACCCCACAGGCGCCGTTCCTGCGGCCGTACTATTTTGCGTTCCGTCCCATCGAGGAGTGCATCGAGAAGCTCGAAGCCTACGTTACCACGACCGCCTGGGCGGGCGATATGATCCCGAGCTATCCGGTGACATTCGTGCCGGATGACTTCGCTCTGATGCTCGGGGCGGAGTGTGAATTTTCGGGTGAGGGCCTGGGGCTCACCGGCTGGGTCGAGCCGTTTTGGGAAGATTACGATCAGGAGATTCGCTTCCGTCCGGAGTCCAAATGGTACGAGCATATGGTGGCTTGCGCTCGAGCCCTCAAGGCCCGTTTTGACGGGCGCATTCTCATCCGCTGGACGCAGCTGCAGGGCGGGCTCGATGCGCTCTCGGCCATTCGTGGGTCGGAGCGTTTGCTGATGGACCTGGTGAGCTGCCCCGAGCAGGTCACCGCCGCGCTGCGCCAGATCGACCGTGCGCTGGACGATGCCCGCGACGCCCTGGCCGGGCGTTCGAGGTCGAACGCCTCGGCTCGCAGACGCGACACGGCCTGCATCACACCGGGCGGCTTGACGTGCCGCAGTGCGACTTCTCCTGCATGATCTCCGAGGCGATGTTCGAGCAGTTCGAGTTGCCCTCGTTGCACAGCGAGTGTGTGAGCCTCGACGGGGCGGAGTATCAACTCGACGGTCCCGACGCGATCCGCCATCTTGAGATGATCTGCCAGGTCGATGCGATCAAGCTCATTCAATGGCAGCCGGGTGCGGGCAACGCGGTCGTGCAGGACTGGACCGACCTGTATCGCCGGATCGACCGGCTGGGGCGCGGGTCGATTCGCGGGATGACGCGCGAGCAGATCAAAGAGTACTGGAAGGGGACGACGGCGAACTATCATGTGCTGATCGTCACCGATGCGTCCAGCCCGGCCGAGGTGGAAGACCTGATGGGCGAGCTGGAGCAGATCCCCCGTCAGGCCGACTGAGGCGCATCGTCCGGCGGGGCGATGTTGTACTCTCGCCGCCAGAGTTCGAGCATGGTCAGCGCGAAGATGCGCGGGGTGTGTCGGCGGCCTTTGCGTTGTTCGACCAGGAGCCGGTCGACCGCGCTGCGTTCCAGCAGATTCGGGTCGGCCCCGGCCAGGACTTCGCGGCAGAAATCTCCCCAGGGCCCGGCGAACCAGGCTTGCAGCGGCAGGGAAAAGCCCTGCTTGCGGTCGAGGTCGATTTCGGGCGGCAGGAGGGTGCGAGCCAGCCTGCGGAGGATGATTTTCTTCTCCTGGGCCGTGGCGCGCAGGGTATCGGGCGTGCGGGCGTAGGCCAGGTCGATAATGCGTGGGTCCAGCAGGGGCGAGCGGAGTTCGAGACTGGGCAGCATGCTCGCGCGGTCAACCTTCACGAGAATGTCCTCGCTGAGATGACAGCGGAAATCGACTGCGGCGATGCACTGGACGATGGAGTCGTAGGGGGCCTGGGCGTCGATGCGGTGATGTTCCGGCGCGAGGCAGCGATCGATGGGCCGCCGGAGCCGACGGGCCAGCAGTGCATTGCGGCGGCGGGCGTCCAAGAACAGATTCGCCTGCGCGATGGCGTGAGGGGCATCGAGCAGGGCGGCCTGGAGGGCATTGTGTCCGACGCAGCCCAGCGGGCGCAGCCATCGTGCCGCCGGGCGCAGGACGCTGCGCAGCCAACCCGGCAAGGCCGAGGCCCAGCGGACCTTCTGGAGGAACTGGTGGTACGGGTAGCCGCCGAAAAGCTCATCGCCGCCATCGCCGCCGAGTGCGACGGTGGCATGCTGGCGGATGAGTCGCGAGACGATGAAGGTCGGCACCATGGACGAGTCGGCCATGGGTTCGTCGAATTGTCTGGCCAGGTCGGGCAGGAGGTCGACCGAGGCCGGCTCGGCCGCCAGTTCGATGTGTTCCGTGCCGAAGGCGCTGGCGATGCGTCGGGCGTGGGCGCTTTCGTCGTAGCTGCCCTGGCCGGGAAAAGCGATGTTGAAGGTTTTGACCGGGCGGTTCGAGCACTCGGCCGCGGCGGCAGTGACTAGGCTGGAGTCGACCCCGCCGGAGAGCAAAATGCCCACGGGCACATCGGCTACGAGGCGTCGGCGGACGCTGTCGCGCAGGAGTTCGTGAAGCTCGGCCTGGCAGGATGCTTCGTCGAGCTGGGCCGAGGGGTCGTGCGACGGAAGCGACCAGTATGCCTTCGTGCGGAAGCTCTTGTCGTCGAGATCATAGAGGCCGACATGGGCGGGGGGCAGTTTGGCCAGTCCGGCCAGCATGCATCGCGGGCTGGGGACATAGCCGTAGGCGAGATAATCTTCCAGGGCGTCGCGGTCGATCTGTCGCGGGCAGCCGGGCTCGGCGAGCAGGGCTTTGCACTCGGAGGCGAATCGCATGCCGCCTGAGGTCAGGCGATAGTAGAGAGGCTTTTGGCCGGCGCGGTCGCGGGCGAAGAGCACCTTGCGGCCCCGGCCGTCGTAGATCGCCAGGGCAAACATGCCGTTGAGTCTGGGGATGGCATCGAGGCCCCATTGACGGTAGGCCGCCAGGAGTACCTCGGTATCGCAGGTGCTGGTAAAGCGGTGGCCGGCGGCGCGGAGTTCCTCCTGCAAGTCGGTGTAGTTGTAGATTTCGCCGTTGTAGACGACGGCCAGGTCGGCCTCGTCGTCGAGCATGGGCTGATGACCGGCGGGGCTGAGATCGAGAATCGACAGCCGCCGATGGGCCAGGCCGACCTGTCGATCGGGCGAGAACCACAGGCCCGCGTCGTCCGGGCCTCGATGGGCGAGCGTATCGCGCATGGCTTCGAGCACGGCCGGGGCCGGCGGGTTGGTGTCGATGAGTCCTGCAATGCCGCACATGGCTGACGATCATACCTGTTGGGGCGGCAAAATGCGAAGCGGGAAGTGGCCGAGTGAGGAAAACGCCCCGCCGCGTCGGTCTATCCGTTCATGGCTTGGCGGACGGCCCGGTTGAGGCCGGCCTCGGAGAAGGGCTTGGCCAGGAAGTTCATCTCTTCGGCCAGGACGTCCTGCTCGCCGAGGACTTCGGGGTTGAAGCCCGAGATGAACAGCACCTTGCAGTTCGGCTGGTAGGCGAGGATTTTCCGCGAAAGCTCCAGGCCGTTCATCGTCGGCATGATGACGTCGGCGATCAGCAGGTCGATGGTCTGGCCGGGGCGGCTGGCCTGTTCGATGGCTTCTCGGCAGGTCGCCGCGGGCAGGACGGTATAGCCGGCCCGGCTCAGCAGGGTTCGCGTCAGGGTGAGGACGGCCTGTTCGTCTTCGACCAGGAGGATGGTGCCCTCGGCCGAGGAGTCGATGCGGGGGGTATCGGTCGAGCCGCTGGCCTCGGCCGATTCCACGGCGGCTGGCAGGTAGATATGGAAGCAACTGCCCTGGCCGGGCGTGGACTCGACGGTGATCACGCCACGGTTCTGCTGGACGATGCCATACACCGTGGCCAGGCCCAGGCCCGTGCCCTCGCCAAGGGGCTTGGTGGTGAAGAAGGGTTCGAAAATCTTGTCGCGGGTTTCGGCGTCCATGCCCCGGCCGGTGTCGCGGGTCGAGAGGTGTATGAACTGCCCCGGTGCGGCCAGGTCGAACTGCTCGCAACACTCCGCATCCAGCTCGACGGCTTCGGTGGCGATGTGGATTTCACCGGAGTGGTCGATGGCATCCCGCGCGTTGACGATGAGGTTGGCCAGGAGCTGATCCACCTGGGAGGGGGCAATGTGAATCGGTGGGAGGTCCTCGCCCGGTGTCCAGTGCAGTTTGATGGCCTCGCCGATGCGCCTGCGCAGCATGGCGAGCATGGCCTCGATGGTGGAGTTGAGATCGAGCTGCCGGGGTTGGGTCGTCTGTTTCCGCGAGAAGGCCAGCAACTGTTTCGTCAGGTCGGCCGATCGGCTGGCGGCCTTGTGAATCTCCATGAAGTCCTGGTGCAGCTCGTGGCCGGGCGGCAGTTCGCCGAGCAGCATCTCGGTATAGCCCAGGATGATGAAGAGCATGTTGTTGAAGTCGTGGGCCACGCCGCCGGCAAGCCGTCCGACCGATTCCATCTTCTGGGACTGTTGCAGCCGCTCCTGGAGAAGGAGTTCTTCGGTGATGTCCCGCTTGACGGCCACATAGGCAATCAGCCTGCCCGCCGGGGTTTTGACCGGCGAGATCACGGCCAGCTCGGTATAGTCCGTGCCATCCTTGCGGCGGTTGAGGAACTGGCCCCGCCATGTTTCCCCGGCTGTGAGCGTCGCCCACATCTCGCGGTAAAACTCCGCATCGTGCTGGCCGGATTGCAGTATCCGCGGATTCTGGCCGATGGCTTCCTCGCGGGGGTAGCCGGTGACCCGCTCGAAAGCAGGGTTTACGTAGCGGATATTTGCCTCGGTGTCCGTCAGGACGATAACCTCGTCGGCCTGTTCGATGGCGGACAGCAGGATCGAACGTTCCCGCTCATCGGCCTTGCGTTGGGTGATGTCCCGCCAGACGGAATGAGTCGCGGGCCGGCCGTCCAGACTGATCGCGTTGAGCAGGATTTCCAGGTAGATCGCCTGGCCGTCGCGCCGCTTGCAGGTCCACTCGAATTGAAGGCTGCCCTCGGCCAGGGCCTGGTCGAACAGCCTCTTGGCCTTGATGGCGGAGGCTTGGCCGTCTTCCTGGAAGGGCGGGGATAGATCGGCCGGCTGAAGTTCGAGGATGTCCTCCCGACAGGTCAGGCCCAGCAGGTCCACGGCGGCCTGGTTGCAGCCGAGATATCCATCTTCGAGGCTGTAGAGCACGTGAGCATAGGGTGATTTCTCGAACAGCAACCGGAACTTCTCTTCGCTGTCCCGCAGCTGTCGCTCGTAGCGTTTCCGATCGGTGATGTCATGGACGACCGAATAGAGCAGTTCCTGGTCCTGCACATAGAATCGCCCACTTGTAACGGCGACGTCGCGGATCGTCCCGTCGGCCAGGTGGTGACGGAACTCGAAGCTGTTCTTTCTGGTGGTGTTCGCTTCGTTCATGGCCTGGGTGACTTCCTCCGCGTTCATGGTATTCCTGACTTCGACATCCCCTTTGGATTGCGCTGTAAGTCTTTGTTTTACAA
>CAZCDM010000085.1:0-10147 GCA_964497475.1 uncultured Planctomycetaceae bacterium | reverse complement strand
GGATTTTGATCGCATACTTCAATCGGACGTTCCGTCTTCCAGATTGTCGACAGCCTGGTCAAAATCGATCATGTCCGCCGGCTCCGATTTCGCCAGGTCGTACGCCCGGATATCATCGAGCTCTTCCAATGCCTCCATGATCTGCTGCCACTCCGGCAGAGAGACAAGGACCGCCTTGGTGTTTTTGTCTTCGTCGACAACAAATTGTGGGTGAATGGAAACCACGGCTTGCCTCCCAGAAAGGGAACATGGTGGCGTGTGGCCTGCTCAGCCAACCGCTAGTGTATTCGGTTTCACTATATCAAATATTTGGGCAGATCACGCAGCCGAAATTGCTTCACGAAGGCACTCGGCAACCCGGCTGACCTGGGATTCGGTGATGTTGGCGAAGAAGGGCAAGGCGATGGTTCGCTGGGAAATCTGCTCGGTAACCGGTAGCTGACCGGCGGCGGTGGCGAACTGCTCGACGATGTACGGCTGGAGGTGAATCGGCGTGAAGTAGCAGTTGCAGCCGATCTGCTCGGCGCGGAGATGGTCCATCACGGCGTCGCGCTGCTCGGCGGTGAAGCGGTCGGCCAGGCGGATGACGTAGACGAACCAGCTGGCCCGGGGGCGGTCGTGTCGCGGCGGGAGGTGGAGCAGCTCGGCCTCGACGAGCGGGGCCAGGGCCTGGTCGTACAGCTCGGCTGCGGCGCGGCGTTTGGCGAGGATCTCGTCCAGCCGGGAGACCTGCACCTCGCCGAGTGCGGCGGTGATCTCGCTCATGCGGTAGTTGTAGCCCAGGCGGGCGTGTTCCAGCCAGGCGGTGGAGGCCCGGCCCTGATTGCGCAGCGAGACGCACAGGTCGCGCAGGGCGTCGTCGTCGGTGACGATCATGCCGCCCTCGCCGGTGGTGATCTGCTTGTTGGGGTAGAAGGCGAAGACGCCGGCGCTGCCGAAGTTGCCGGCCGGTCGGTCGCCCAGGATGCCGCCGATGGCTTCGCAGCAGTCTTCCAGGAGGATCAGATTGTGCTTGTGGGCGATCTGCTCGTAGGTATCAAAGTGGGCCATGTTGCCGAAGACCTGCACGGGGAGGATGGCCTTGGTGCGCGGGGTGATGGCGGCTTCGATGGCGGCGGGGTCGAGGTTGTAGCTGACCGGGTCGATCTCGGCGAAGACGGGCGAGGCCCCTTCGAAAAGGAAGCAGTTGGTCGTAGCCACGAAGCTGAACGAGGGCGTGATGACCTCGTCGCCGGGGCCGATGGCCAGGGCTTTGACGCACAGGTGCAGGCCGCTGGTTCCGCTATTGACGGCGATGCCGTACTTCCGCCCGGCCGCGGTTGCGCAGGCGGCCTCGAAGGCTTGAGCCCGCGGGCCCAGAGCGAGGCGGTCGCCGCGGAGGACATCGACGACGGCCTGGACTTCGACTTCGGTGATGTCCTGGCTGGATAGGGGTATCGATTTGGTCATGGGGATGGTTCTGATCGGAAACAGCAGGCTATCGTGACGAGCGGCTGATTCGTCGGGACTCGCGGATGGTGGTTAAGATATCCTTTGTGGTTACATCGGTATCGATTCCGGGAACATCCAGTGGTGAGCTATTATCCGGTCTGTAGGAAACAGTAAAGCTTTCGCCACCTCGCCGGCGAATGATGACATTCTCATTCCTTGCCGTTTCGAGAACTTCCGAAAGCTTCTGTCGAGCCTGTGAATATGTGTAGACCTTCATGGCTATTCCAGTACCTCGATCTTCATTTCTCTTGCAATACTCTTCATCTGCCGATCCAGCGTAAACAAAGGACATCGATGGCGACCTGCGACCTCCAGAAAATCGGCAACTCATGGAGCCGTCTTGCTGCGGGTATTCTTTTCCGGGGGGTTGAGGGGTTCGTATTCCGGCACGAGGTCGCGCAGGGCCTGGACGATCTGCTGGCGGTCGGGCGAGTTCTGCAGCGAGACGAAGGTCTCCATCGCGGCGGTGACCTGATCCCAGGCTACGGGTGTGTGGGCCCAGACCATGACCTTGGGGTGGACGGTGGGTTCGATGTCCTCGCCTTCGGTCTTGAGTTCCTCGAAGAGTTTTTCGCCCGGGCGAACGCCGGTGTAGACGATCTCGATATCCTCGTCGGGGCGGAACCCGCTGAGGGTTATCATCTGCCGGGCCAGGTCGGCGATCTTGACCGACTCGCCCATGTCCAGCAGGAAGATCTGCCCGCCCGTACCGGTGGCCGCGGCCTGGAGAACCAGCTGGGCCGCCTCGGGAATGGTCATGAAATACCGCGTCATGTCGGGGTGGGTGACGGTAACGGGCCCGCCGGCGGCGATCTGCCGACGGAAGGTGGGCACGACCGAGCCGTTGGAGCCGAGCACATTGCCGAACCGCACGGCCTTGAATTGCGTGCGGCAGCCAGCCCGGCCGTTGAGCGACTGGGTGTAGATTTCCGAAACGCGCTTCGAGCAGCCCATCACGCTGGAGGGGTTGACGGCCTTGTCGGTCGAGATGGTCACGAACTCGGCGACGTCGTATTCGCACGAGGCGTCGGCGACATTCCGGCTGCCGAGGATGTTGTTCTTGACGGCCTCGCAGGGGTTGAGTTCCATCAACGGTACGTGCTTGTGGGCGGCGGCGTGGATGACGACGTCCGGCCGATGGTCGGCCCAAACCTGCATGACGCGGTCGCGATCGGCAATGTCGCAGATCACCGGCACCATCGGTATGTCCGGGAAGGTTCGGAGCAACTCGTTATGAATGTCGAACAGAGGGGTCTCTGCCTGTTCGAGCAGGACCAGCCATTGGGGCTGGTACTCGCATATCTGGCGAGACATCTCCGAGCCGATGGACCCGCCGGCGCCGGTGACCAGCACGGTGCGGTTGCGGAGGAAGCTGCCGATGGCCTGATCGTCGAGGGCGACGACATCGCGGCCGAGCAGGTCGTTGATGTCGACCGGGCGGATCTGATTGACGGTGACGCGCCCGTCGATGAGATCGCCGACGCTGGGCAGGGACTGGAACTTGAGCTTCGTGCCCTCGCAGAGCTTGACGACCCGCTGGAGGTCGGCCCGGCTGGCTGAGGGCATGGCGATGATGATTTCCTCGACGTCATGCTGCTCGCAGACCTCACGGATTTCGTCGGTCGTGCCGAGTACGGGGATATCGTGGATGCTGATGCGCCGCTTGGCCGGGTCGTCGTCAACCATGCCGACGATGCGGAACCGCTCGACCGGCATGCGGTTGATCTCGCGGATGACGGTCTCGGCTGCATTGCCGGCCCCGACGATGAGCACGCGTTTGAGACCTTCGGCCGAGACGGGGCGAAGTTCTTCGCGATAGATGCGGAAGCCCAGCCGGGCCGTGCAGGCAAGAAATACCGTCGCCAGGAAGTCCAGGACCATCACGCCGCGGGGCATGTGGCTGAAGTACCCGCCCAGCACCGGCGGGGGGATGCGCCCCGCTGCCCGCGGCAGATCCAGGAAGATCCCGCGAGCGAGGAAGGCGATCAGGACGAAAATCCAGCAGGCAAAGAGGATGCGGGCGACGTCACGAATGCCCGCGTACCGCCAGCCGCCGCGGAACAGTCGGCGATTCCAGAAGACCAGCGTTTTGACGATCAGGAAAAACGGCAGCAGGTAGAGAAAGTCCGTCAGGGCTTCGTTCCAGTTATACCCCGTGTCCCGCAGCGAGGCATCGGAGCGGATCAGGAAGGCCAGCAGCAGCGACAACGAAAAGAGAAACTCATGGAATACCACATTGACAAGGCGACGCTTGGGCGTGCTGAGGCCCTCCAGCCTGGCCAGGAGCCTCCGCAGAGGCGTCTTGCGACTGGAGGTATCCGAGTTGTCTGGAATAGTGCCCACGGAGGGTGCTGTACTCTTTCCACTGGAAGGCAGGGAACCGACCCTGTCAAAACAGAAGATGCTATGATGATTTTCGGCGGAATCCGCAGGCTTCTACAGGAGAAACCCCATAGGGACTCAACTGCCCTTGTCGTCCGATGAGTCCGATTGTTTGGGAAGCGGATTGATCATGCCCAATATACCAAAAAAGGTCCAGGCTACGAGCAGCACGATGGCGTACAAAATGACGGCATAGCGATTGCGCATGGAGATCGCACCGGTGACGCCCAGAACGGCAAAGGCCATCGCCAGAACGTAAAACAGCACGACCACCTGCTTGACCGTCATGCCGCGGTCGACGAGCTGATCGTAAAGATGGCTGCGGTCGCCGGTGAAGATGCTCACGCCAGCCCGCAGACGTCGTACGACGGCCAGGGCGGTATCGAGAATCGGCAGGCCGAAGACCACCACCGCGGCCATGACCCACCGCAGCGAGCCTTCCTGGCTGAAGAGGGTAACCATGGTCGCCACGAAAAACCCCAGCAGCATGCTGCCGGCGTCACCCATGAAGATGCTCGCCGGGGGAATGTTGTATGGCAGGAAGCCCACGATGCCGCCGACCATGGCCAGGCAAAGCGCCACGCGCAGCTCGTCCGTGCCCGGGAACCGCCCCCAGGTGCCCAGCCAGGCCGCCAGGGCAAGGAACCCCAAGGCGATGATCGCCGTCACGCCCCCGCACAGGCCGTCGAGTCCGTCGAGCAAGTTCGCCGCGTTGCAGGTGGAAATCACCAGCATGAGGCACAGCAGGGAACTGAGGGGAATCATCAGTCCCAGCGGCGGGGCAATGTCCAGAGGCGAACTGACCGCCTCCAGAAGATGCGTGCCGACCCCGCCGAACAGCAGGACCGCCGCAGCAACGACCTGGCCGAGAACTTTGGTCTTCGGGCGGATGTCTTTGACGTCATCCAGCAGGCCCACCAGAGTAATCAGCAGGCTGGCCACGGTAATGGCCAGAACATTCCACAACGGATTGGTCGATAGGGCCAGCCAGTCCAGCCCCGTAAGCTGCTCGCCGAGGCTCTGCCAGTGATCCCACGCACCGGGCATGGTGAAGAGGTAGACGATCAGCCCGCCCAGCAGGCCGCTGCAGATGCCCAGCCCGCCGAGGTACGCCACCGGCCGGCCGTGGGGCTTGAGCAAGTCATCCGGGCGGTCGACGGTTTTGGTCCGGTAGGCCACCCAGCGGAAAATCGGCGTGGCCAGCAGCGAAATACCAAACGCCAGCAACGCAATCCACCAGTGTCGCCCCAGAACCTCAACCAGCGTATGATTCTGCGTGATGACCGTAGCGATGCTCATGGCCATCATTCTACAGCTCATCAAGGCCCGTTGCCAAGGCCCCGCTGCAATTCATCGCTGCCCGCAAGGCCTTGCTGTCTACGGAAGCGAATCCAGAAAGGCCTAGGCGAGAGAGCCAGGCCGCGTGCTTCAATCAGGAACGCAAGAACGCGGGCGCACGTTCCTTCAGCTGAAACGAAGGCGGCATAGAGAACATTTGTATCGACGACAACCTTCACGAGATTTCGTCAAAGGCCTCCTGGTCCGTCGAGGCGACATGCGTTCCGAGGGCTTCAAGCGATTCGCGACGTAGCTCGCAAAAACGGCTCGCCCGGAGACTTCCCAGCAAGAGATCCACCGCGATTTCATCGGCCGGGCGATGCTGCTGTCGGCTGAGCTCGTCGAGCTGAATCTCAAGGTCGTCAGGAAGTTTGAGAGTCAGGTCTTTCATCCTGATCCCATTGTACCTTGCCCTGGGCTTGTGGTCAAAGTTTGTCGGCCAGCATCTCGGCGATCTGCACCGCGTTGAGGGCGGCACCTTTGCGGATCTGGTCGCCGGCGACGAACATCTCGATCCCGCGCCCGTCCGGCTGGGAGATGTCCTGCCGAATGCGGCCCACGAGGATGTCGTCCTGGTCGCTGGCGTCCAGCGGCATGGGGAAGTAGCTGTTCTCGCGATCGTCGACGATCTTCACGCCCGGGGCATCGGCGAGGATGTCGCACACCTGCTGCTCGCTCATCGGATTGGTGAACTCGATGTTGATGCTCTCGGAGTGGGCCCGCAGGACCGGCACGCGAACGCAGGTCGCGGCGACGAGAATCTCCTCGCAGTGGAAAATCTTCCGCGTCTCGCGGACCATCTTGGTCTCTTCCTCGTTGTAGCCGTCCGGGCCGACCTTGGAGTTATGGCTGAAGACGTTGAACGCGGCCGGGTGGGGCAGGACCTTCGGCTCGAAGGGCTCGCCGTCGAGCAGGGCCCGGCAGCCGACCTTGAGTTCTTCCATGGCCGCGGCGCCGGCGCCGCTGGCAGCCTGGTAGGTGCTGACCACGATCCGCCGGATGGGGTTAACCTTGTGCAGCGGCCAGACCGGCACGTTCATGATGATCGTGCTGCAGTTGGGGTTGGCGATGATGCCGTCGTGGGCCGCGATGTCCTCGGGGTTGACTTCCGGGACGACCAGCGGCACGGCCGGGTCCATGCGGAAGGCGGAGGTGTTATCGACCATGACCGCGCCGGCCTTGCGGACGGCCGGGGCGAACTGCTTGCTCAGCGACCCGCCGGCCGAGGCGAGCACCAGGTCCACGCCCTGGAAGCTCTCGTCGCACAGCAGCTCGACGGTCAGCTCCTCGCCGGCGAAGGGCAGCTTCTTACCTGCGCTGCGTTCGCTGGCCAGCAGCTTGAGGCTGTCCATGGCAAAGTTCCGCTGCTCGAGAATCCGCAGAAATTCCGTGCCGACCGCGCCGGTGGCACCCATGATGGCTACGTTGCGAGACATCGTCTGGTCCTTGTCTGGAGTATCCAGGCCGGGCGGGCCAATCCGCCGGGCCGGGGCGAAGAGTCTACCACATTTCAGCCGATCATCAAACCGGATACTCCCCGGCCGGGAATTGGACTTTCTGCCGGGCGATTCATCCGATAAGGTGTAGAGTCCCTCGGCCGGGCCCGGCCGACAGCACACAAAGGATCGACCATGATTGACATCAAATGGATTCGCGACGAGCCGGAACTCTTCCGCACCGTCGCGCAGCAGAAGAACATGACCATTGACATCGACGAGCTGCTGGCTGTCGATGAAAAACTCCTCGACGCCCGCCGCACGCTGCAGGACATCAAGACAAAGCAGAACGCCGCCGGCAAGGAGATCGCCCAGCTCCAGGGCGATGAAAAGCAGGCCGCCATCGAGGACATGGCCCGGCTGAAAACCCAGGCCAGGCAGGCCGAGGATACCATCGCCGAGCTCGAGCCGACCTTCGATGAGCTGATGCTGCTCGTGCCCATGCCCCCCGCCCCGGAAGTCCCCATCGGCGAGAGCGAAGAGCAGAACGTCGAGGTCCGCCGCGTCGGCGAGATTCCGCAATTCGACTTTGAAATCAAAGACCACGTCGAACTCGGCGAGGCGCTGGACATCATCGACATCCCGCGAGCGGTCAAGCTCGCCGGCAGCCGGAACTTCATCCTCAAGGGCGCCGGCTGCATGCTGCACCAGGCGGTGCTGCGTCTGGCGATGGATCGCATCGTCGCCCGCGGTTACGTGCCGATGACCGTGCCCGTGCTGGTCAACGAGGAGATCATGGAAGGCACGGGGTATTTCCCCGTCGGGCGGGACCAGGCTTACCTCGCCGAGCGCGACAACCAGGCGCTGGTCGGCACGGCGGAGGTTTCGCTGACGGCCTACCACAAAGACGAAATTCTCGACGAGCCCCAACTGCCGCTGAACTATTGCGCCCTGTCGACCTGCTTCCGCCGCGAGGCCGGAGCGGCCGGGAAGGATACCTCCGGCCTGTACCGGATCCACTACTTCGACAAGGTCGAACAGGTCGTCCTCGGCCCGGCCGACGCGGAGACCTCCGCGGCCCTGCACGAGGAAATCATCGCCAACGCCGAAGAGGTCCTGGCTGCCCTCGAGCTGCCCTACCGCCTGATCGAAGTCTGCACCGGCGACATGGGCCAGGGCAAGGTCCGCATGTTCGACATTGAAACCTGGATGCCCAGCCGCGAGAGCTACGGCGAGACGCACTCGGCCAGCCGCTTCCACGACTTCCAGGCCCGCCGGCTGAACCTGCGCTACCGTGACGAGGCGGGCAATGTCCAGCACGTCCACACGCTGAACAACACCGTTATCGCCAGCCCACGCATCCTCATCCCGCTGATCGAAATCAATCAGCAGTCTGACGGCAGCGTGCGCATCCCCGAAGCACTGCGGCCGTACATGAACGGCCTGGAAGCCATCACGCCTGCGTAAGGCTACGAGCCCAGGACGCTGTCATGTTCCGTGCGGCTGGGCTGCCATCCCGCCAGGCGGATCAGTCGCCCAGGACGCCATGTAAAAAGGTCTCGATGGCGGGGCGGTAGATATCGATCGATTCGAGGAAGCCCTCGTTGTGCCCGCCGTGGATCTCGACGAATGTCTTGGGCTGCGGGGCGGCCTCGTACAGCGCCCGGCCCTGCTCGAAGGGCACGAGATCGTCCTCGCTGGAGTGGACGATCAGCACCGGGCAGGCGATCTGGCCGATGCGGCCGATGGAGTTGTACCGGAAGCGACACAGCCAGCGCGGCAGCAGGGGCAATAGCGCCCGGGCCATGTCTGGCGCAGAGGTGAACGACGACTCGACGATCAGCCCGGCCGGGGTGTGCTGCGTCGCCAGCCAGGTCGCGACGGCTCCGCCCATCGATCGGCCGAAGATGACGATCTGCTCGGGCGGGATGTTCCGCGGGCCGGTCAACTCGGCCCAGCCGGCCTGGGCGTCCTGATACGTGCCGGCCTCGGTGGGCTTGCCCTCGCTGCGACCGTAGCCGCGATAGTCCAGGATCAGCACGTCCAGACCCATGCGGCTGTAGAGGTCCAGCGACGGGCAGCGACGCGAGATGTTCCCGCCATTGCCATGCAGAAACAACATCGCCCCGCGGCGGGGGTTGATCTGCGAGGGAACGTACCAGCCGTGGATCTTCACGCCATCAACCGTCGTCAGCCAGACGTCCTGGAAGTCCATGCTCCAGTCGGCCGGAGTCTCCTCGATCTCCGCGCTGGGATGGTACATCACGCGGGATTGAAAGAACGTCAGCAGCACGAGGCACACCAGCAGCGTAAGCGAGGCGATGGCCAGCAGCCGAAGAACCTTCCGGGCCAGACGCTCCGGCCAGGGCCTGGCGGGCTCAGCCCCACCATTCGGTCTTGTCGGTTGTGGTTTCGAACGTGCCTTGGACGACATCGGGCATCTCCTCGTCCTGGACGGCCTGGAGGTCCTTGTCGCTGGGCGTGCCGATCTTGACGATGCCCTTCATCGGGCACTTTTCCATCACGGCGGCCATTTCCTTCTCGATCTCCTCGGGCTGGTAGTCGTCGTAGTCGATGCGGGCGACGTTGTCCTTGACCTGGAAGAGCCCCTCGGCCACGCGCGTGCAGGCCTTGCAGCCGATGCAGCCGATCTCGCAGACGGCTTTGACGTCCTTGCCGAAGTCCTTGTTGTTGCAGGCGACGACGTACATCTGCTCGGCCTTGAAGGGCACCATGGAAATCACGCTTCGCGGGCAGACACGGGCACACGCCCCGCAGCCGGTGCATTTGTCGTAGTCGACCACGACCTTCTCGTCGACGAGATGAATCGCGTCGAAGTTGCACGACCGGACGCAGTCGCCCATGGCCAGGCAGCCATAGACACACCCCTGGATGTCGGCCTGGAGGTTGGCGGCCGCACAGGTGCGCTCGCCGCGATAGGCGTGCTTGCCCTTTTTCTGGTCGCGCGTGGCGGCACAGTGAACGGCCGGGCGGTACGGCCAGGATTCTTCCAGCTCGCGCCCGAGGATCTCGGCGATCTTCTCGGCGCAGGCGGCCCCGCCGACCGGGCAGAGGTCCACGGGGATGTTCTCGTCGGTAACGACCGCTTCGGCGTAGTCGCTGCAGCCGACGTACCCGCACCCGCCGCAGTTGGCGCCGGGGAGGGCTTCGTCAACGGCTTCGACACGGGGGTCGACCTCGACCTTGAAGGCCTGGTTCGCCCAGCCCAGCACAAAGGCCATAAACAACGCCAGGGCCAGCATCACCGCCGCGGCCAGTGCAATCATTAATGGAGTCATGGTGAACCTCGTTGATCGGGAAAAACAGTTAATTCGTTAACTGGTTAATTGGTTGATCAGTTGATTGGTTAATTGGCACAAGAAGGCCCGTTTTATCCTGTCCGACATGACCTGCCGTGCGGGTAGCCATAATACGATTGTCTGCCTTATGGGTATCTTGAAAAATTGAACTTCAACTTGGCGTAGGGTACAATCCTCCCA